>JBJEMC010000192.1:0-31891 GCA_051879475.1 Muricoprocola sp.
CTATTGTATCCAAGTTAATTCTTTGTATTTTCAGCTTTTTTATTCTATCATCTATTCTTTTATGATCTGTTGTATACAATACGCTTCTTAATTTCGGTTGCGGCATCTTTTTTTTGGTGATATACTATATCCGTTATCTAGTTTATCTAAAAGAGGATTCATCATGTCAAAAGAGCCATTAAAGTACCTGGCTTATCAGGCCATCAAAGACAACATCATTAACTGCACCTATCCCCCCGGTACTATCATTAATGAAGAACTGATCCGAGAAGAAATCGGTGCCAGCCGTACCCCGATCCGTGATGCCCTGAGCCGACTGGAACAGGAAGGTCTTGTAAAAATCCTTCCCAAAAAGGGAATCATCATTTCCAATATGACTGTAAAGGAACTGAATATGGTTTATGAATCCAGGCTTCTTCTGGAACCTCATGTGGTAAAGAATTACGGAAGCCGTATCCCTCAGGAAACTTATCTGCACTACTATCAGTTGTATCAGGATTTTCTGGAGCAGGACAAAAAAGATTATTCCTACGGGGAAATGGATGACAGTTTCCATCAGCTGTTCATCAACGCCTCAGAGAACTCTTATTTTATCAATCTGTATTCCACCATTGACAGTCAGATTCGCCGTACCCGGATGATTTCCGGCAAGATTTCATCCTCCAGACTGCGCGCGACTGTGAATGAACATTTAGCTATTGTGGAGTCTGCTTTGAAAAATGACTGGGAAGGTGCTTCTGCGGCCATGAAAAATCATCTGGTCATTTCTAAAAACATTATGTTTGATTACATTCTGAAAAAGCAAAATATATCACCATCGACAGAACTATGAGAAGCTTGATTTGCAAGCTCCTCACACAAAAAATGTGCCCGGACGCCCAGGCACATTCTTTTATAAATATCCTAATAAAACATACTGAATACGGATGCCCCCACTACTGTGAGGATTCCCGCAACCACAATGGACAGGCTGCTCATGGCGCCTTCCAACTCACCAAGCTCCATGGCTTTTGCCGTTCCTATTGCGTGAGATGCCGTCCCCAGAGCCACACCTCTGGCAATCGGTTCTTTGATCTTAAACACCTTAAATACCACATCTGCGATCACATTTCCCAACACTCCTGTCAGGATGATCACTGCTACGGTGATAGAAACGTAGCCGCCCAGTTCTTCTGTCACTCCCATTCCAATGGCTGTGGTGATGGATTTAGGAAGGAAGGTTACATACTCTTCATGGCTGAACCCAAAAATAACTGCCATCGCAAAAATCGAGCAGAGACTGGTAACTGTACCGGACAATATTCCCACCAGCACTGCCTTATAATTTTTCTTCAGCACTTCCACCTGTTCATAAAGAGGAATCGCCAGGCATACCGTTGCCGGAGTGAGAAGATAACTGATGTACTTTGCTCCTTCATAATAGTCATCATAATCTATATGAAGTATAAGCAAAACCAAAACGGTAATAATAATGGAAATCAGCAGAGGATTGCAGACTCCCCATCCCGTTTTCTTTTTTAACCACATTCCGGCCTCGTAGGCAGCCAGACTCAGAAGTACTCCAAAAAATACAGAGTTTGTCAACAAGTTATTCATTTTCTCCCCTTTTCTTACTGCGTTTTAAAACCAGTTCTGCCATCTTTCCCGTTACCCCCATGACAAGGACAGTGGAAACGACAGTCACCGCAACATAAGAGATCCAGGCAGGCTTGATAATCTCCCAGGAATCCAGCAGCCCTACCGCTGCTGGAATAAACATTACCGGCATGATTGCCACCAGAAACTGTCCTGTTTCTTTCACTTTCTCAAGAGCCAGCACCTTCGTCTCTAACAGGACAAACAGGATCACAATCCCATAAATGCTTGCAGGAACCGGCAGCGGCAGAATTGCATGTAATACCTCTCCCAGGAAAGAAATTCCCAGGATGATTGTAAACTGACCTATATATTTCATATTACTTCTGCCCTTCTGTACTTTCTTCCAGCCAGCGCACTGCACAGTGAGCAAGCCCTGCGATTCCCACAGGAAGAACCTCTTCGTTAAAGCGTACCTTTGGATTATGCGCGGAATAATTTCCTCTCTCGTCCTCAAAGCCTGCAGACAGGTACATAAAAGCGGAAGGCACGGTTTCTGCGATCACAGCAAAATCTTCTGATGCGTTTGCCCTCATATCAGGAATCGGCTTTACGATTCCCAGTTCCTTCATATAACCTGCCATTTTTTCTGTAAAGGTGCGGTCACAGATCAGTGGCGGAACCTCGGAAAGTTTGCTGATCTCTACGCTTCCACCACAAAGCTTTGCCTCGCCTTCGGCAATCTCTGCAATTCTTCTGGTGAGCAGTTCTCTTTCTTTTTTATCGTTGGTTCTTAATGTTCCTTCCATAAAGGCCGTATCCGGAATGATGTTGGCTGCATTTCCCCCATGGATCTGACCAATCGTAAATACACAGTTCTTTTCCGGATTTGCTTCCCGGGCAATGAGTTCTTCCAGTCCGCTATAAATGCGGGTTGCTATTCTCAATGGATCTACGGACAGATTCGGGTATGCACCATGGCCGCCTTTTCCTTTGATGTCTATATGAAAACCGTCCACGGAATTCATCATCACACCACCGGCATTATACATGAAAAGTCCCGGTCCCATTTTTCCAGGTCCCACATGAAAAGCAAGGGCAGCATCCACCGGAGGATCCTGCAAAATTCCATGCTCAATCATATCTTTACTGCCTTCAAAAGTTTCCTCTGCAGGCTGGAACATGAATTTCACTGTACCTTTCAGTTCAGATTCACATTCCTTTAAAAGTTTTGCTGCACCAAGAAGCATGGCCGCATGGAAATCATGTCCACAGGCATGAGCATGTCCCGTTTTGCAGGCAAAGGTTTCCCCACTGTCTTCCTGCATGGGAAGTGCATCCATGTCAGCACGAAGCAGCAAAACCGGTGTCCCCTGCCCTAACAAAGCAGTAACTCCATGTCCACATTTTTTCGGCTGCAGACCGTATTCTGTCAGTTTTTTTAACACATATTCCTGAGCCATCGGCATATCCAGCCCTACCTCCGCAGTCTCATGAAAATATCTGCGGTTTTTTATGGCTTCTTCTTTCAGGTTGTTTGCTTTTTCAAGAAAATCCATATCTTTTTCCTCCTGTTTTCTAACTACTTTTAATGTTTCAAACATTACTTAGCTACGAACTTCTGGTTCCTGCTTTTCGGTTTTTCAGGTATTGTCATTGCAAGTTTTTCACGTGCAAGCAGGGGCTGTACATAATGCTGCATTACATAAAACTGGGTATTGATTCCAAGAAAATCCGCAATCTCCCTGCGTGTTCTTGGTATTTTGCAAAATTCCAGCAACTTATCCGTATCAGCCTCACATTCCTGTTCTACATCATTTATTATTTGCCTTTCGTTATAAAGAATTACCACAAATTCATTGCGTCGATTAATAAATACAGGAGCAGGCAATCCTGCTTCCGCCATTTCCCGACGAATTGTTGGAATCCCTGAATAACGGTTTTCTGTTTTCAAAAGAAATTCTGACATTGTCGCAAGTGCCGGATTTCTCAGATCAGGTCTGGATTTTCCAAGATCCTCAATGGTCATTCTTCCATATAAGCCACCTGGGCTATGAATCTCCATGCGATCTGTGAAAAAGTTAATCTGTACAGGAGTCCCTTCCGTGAAATGGCTGTAATCCCGATGAATCAGTGCATTCAAAACTGCTTCACGGATAGCCTCAATAGGATACTCTGTTTTATCCTTCCGTTCACCAGTCTGCGAATCAATAATTGTGCGAACTTTCATATTTCGTTTGCAGAAAGAAATCGCTTCAGAAAGCATCACAGGCAAAGTCCCCTCTATCCGCTTATTATCAGAAAATCTTGTATTATCTTCCCCAGTATCACCAATCTCTTTTCCCGGAACGACAATGGCTGTAATTGCAAGCTGGGGAAAATACCCCTGAGGATACAGACCAAAATTCAAAATTGCCGCCAATGTAGGTTTATCATCTCTCGTAATTGCCAGCATTTCATATTCCTGCTCTATACTTAGCCTGGAAAATCCAGGCCGTTCTTCTCTCATTCGTAATAAATAACTCTGCACTTTGTCCTGATCCAAAAATGACATCTTGGCTCTCTCGACCACTCTTTCATCATCATGCATGTGCTTTCGAAAAACTTCATAGGTGTATATCTCATAATCTGTCATAGGAAGATCCGCATCCCCAACCCGAACATAAGAGCCTTTGACTCGCCCTGATCCAGAATAATAGCAGGGACGTTCCGTCAGATCAATAGATGGAATCTCAGCAGAACAAACAGGTCTTCCTTCCCACTCAGCAATAGTAAATACCGCTCTAACTGGCGGAATCATCTGATTGCATTGCTCTGTTACCTTTTTCTGCAAGTCCTGAAGATCATAGACACCAACAACAGCAAATCCTTTTGATTCATCAAGGCCAAACAAAATCACTCCTCCGCCATCCTGATTAGAAAAGCTGGATAGCGTATCATACAGTCGTTTTGGACAGCCTTCATACGCAGCCTTTACTTCCAAAGTCTGTGTTTCAGCTTTAAAATGCATCGTTTGATCGACTAATTCAGTCAGTTCTTCTCTCAACATCACCTTCCCCTCCTTTCATTAAACAAAGTATAACAAATTAAGCAAACAAAATCAATGATTGTTGTTTGCTTAATCAAAATATTGTTTGTTTAATTTTACTAATATTATTAGTTTTTCTAAATATATGCAAATTTATTTTAAAATATGATTATTTATTCCGGTTTCTTAATCCTATCAAGAGTGATCAGGCCTTTGATCAGAAGCAGCTGCTCAATTACCTTCACGCAGTTCTCTACTCCTACCTTCTCACTGTTCAGAGTGATGTCATAATTCACCGGATTTGTCCAGTAATTTCCCTTGGTATAATATTCATAATAATCTGCCCGGAATTTATCCGTTGAGGTTATCGTTGCATTTGCCACTTCAGCCGAAACTCCCATTTTCCTCATGGTACGTTCCACACAAAATGCTCTCGGTGCTTCGATATATACGCTGACGACGTTTTTTCTGTCTCTCAGAACGTAATCTGCACACTTTCCTACAATTACACAGGACTCAGTATCTGCAAGATTGTTGATGATCTGTGTCTGATACTCAAACAATTTATCATCTGAGGCAAATTTCTCATTTCTGGCAATATAACTTTTTGCTCTTGGCAAACCTCTCATGAAAGAGGAAAAACCTCCGTTATCTCTGATCTTTTCATTTACCTCACGAAAAAGTTTTTCATCCAGTCCGCTAAGCTGCGAAGCAAGGGTCAGGATTCTATTTTCATAACAGTGTATCCCCAGATCTTTTGCCAGCATGGAGGCGATTTCTTTTCCGCCTGTACCAAATCCTCTCGCAAATGTAACCACAAAATTTTCCATTTCCGTATTCCTTTCTTTCATGGGATAAAGCTTATCAGCCAGCCAGATATCTGCTCAGGAACTCTCTTGTCCTTGGATTTTTCGGATTGTTAAATAATTCCGATGGAGCGGCATCCTCTGCCACATATCCCTGATCCATAAAAATCGTCCTGGTTGAGACATCTCTGGCAAAAGCCATTTCATGTGTTACAATAATCATCGTCAGCCCGGTGGTGGCAAGCTGTTTCATAACATTGAGCACTTCCCCTACCATCTCAGGATCCAATGCCGAGGTAGGTTCGTCAAACAAAAGGACTTCCGGATTCATACAAAGTGCCCTGGCAATTGCCACCCTCTGTTTCTGTCCACCTGACAGCTGTGACGGTTTGGCATGAATATAAGGTGCCATTCCAACTTCTTTTAAATGTGTGATTGCCCGGTCAAATGCTTCCTCTTTGCTGATGTGGAGAACTTTCCTTGTACAAAGCATACAATTTTCCAGTACCGTCATATTGTTGAACAGATTAAAGGACTGAAAAACCATGCCTACCTTTGAGCGGAACTGGTTGATGTCTTTCTGTACATCCCGGACCTCTTCTCCGTGATAATAAATTGTTCCGGAAGTCTGACGTTCCAATTTATTAATACACCGAAGGAGCGTAGACTTCCCGGAACCGGAGGAGCCAACAATACAGATAATTTCTCCGACACCTACATCGATATCTATTTTTTTCAATACTTCATGTTTTCCAAAGGATTTGCTTAATTCTTTGATTGAAATAATCGTTTCTCCCATATCTCTGCCCTGCCTTACTGATTATCCATATATTCAACTGCCAAAACGTAATCATTTTTATCTTTCATCTTCTTTTCTATGAAAATAAAGATTTTATTGAAAACAAAACACAATACAAAATAAATGATCGCAATGACCAGATAGGACTCAAAATACTTGTAATAATTACCTCCGGCTGTTTTTGCTGCCATAAACAGCTCCTGTACCGCAATTACATTCAATACAGAGGTCATTTTCAGGTTCGTCAGAAATGTATTCGCCATTTCCGGGATAATATTTTTAAATGCCTGGGGAAGAACAATGTAAAACATGGTTTTGAAAGGAGACATTCCCATTGCCCAGGCACCTTCACGCTGTCCGATATCAATAGAACCGATACCGCCTCGTACTGTTTCTGCCATATATGCTCCTGTATTGAGCACGGTTACAAGGACTCCGGCAAATACAGGGGTCATTCCTGCGCCTATGGAAGTCTGTTTTATTCCATAATAGATGATCATAGCCTGTACGATCATCGGAGTATCTCTGAATATTTCCACATATACAGAGGAAATCAGCTTCAGGATTCTCATGAATAGTTTCTTTACCATTCCGTCACCGGCTGTCACTTTTGAGTCCTGGATCAGTCCGATCGCATATCCAAGAACAAATCCAAGCAGTGTACCAAGTACCGCGATATAAAGTGTCAGCCAGGTTCCTTTCAGGAACATGTTGGCATACTTATTTGCCAGAAAGATTACCCACTCTATTGTGTTAGCAGGTTCTGTTAATGCAGTAGAGAATAATTTCATAATAAGTTCCGCTCTTTTCTGAAGAATATCTTTTCATGCCAGGCGGATATTTAAGATCCGCCTGGTCTCTTGATTCTGTTAGTTTGCTGCAGGCTGCTGTGTAATTACAGATGCCATCAGCTCATCCATTTTCGCTTTGTCATTCCATCCGATTGCATCCATAGCGCCCTGGATCTTGTCACGAAGCTCTGTATCATCTTTTCTTGTGGCAATACAAACATTAACCATCGCATCATCTCCTGTAAAAGAGTCTTCAGGGTCAAGCTCAATAATTACCAGATCTTCATTTGTCATAAGTGCGGACTGTGCAGTTGGAAGATCTACGATACAAACATCTGCTACATCATTGGAGATTGCCATAAAACATTCAGAAGTCGTCTCAAAGTTTGTACCTGTAACTGCTCCTTCTACCTGATCCAGAAGTGGAATCCATCCTGTTCCTAACTGAGTGGTAAGTCTGCATCCTGTACCAGCAAGTTCTGAAAGACCTTTCACATTTTCATATGCTCCGCCTTTCTTTACAACGATACAGTTATCTCTGTAGTAATATGGATCTGTAAAGCTGTATGCCATTTCTCTTTCTTCTGTACGTCCCATTCCGGCAATGATGCAATCATAATCACCACTGTCCATGGAAATTCCGATGGAGGACCATTCTGATTTGTGGATCTCAACATCCATTCCCAGTTCTTCTGCGATCATCTTTGCAACAGCGACATCATAGCCATATGCATAAAAATCTGAACCATAGATCTGAACTGCCTCGCTTCCATCCGGTGTCACTGCTTCATCCTGTGTCCAGTTAAATGGTGCATAGGCACATTCCATGCCGACACGTAAAACTTCTTTTTCTCCTGTTTCTTCTGCACAAACACCTGCTGCCATAAAAGATGCAGCCATCATTCCAACTACTGCCATTGTCAAAACTTTTTTCTTCATAATCTTCTCCTCCTGTCACCCGAATCTTCGGGGAATACAAAAAAGGCACCTAAGAAATAGCTTCTTAAGCGCCCTTGCTTTTGTTGTTGCCTATTATAAAAAAGGAGCAGATAATATTCAACTTGCAATTTGCACAGTATTATTTGTCACTTTGCACAATCGTTACTGTTCACGTTCGTTCCAGTAACGATGAAAAAGCCATGCAGAATCACCTTCGGTGATGGCTTTTTCATTACAGACCTCGGGTTTTGCCAAGCAAAACACCTCGCGGAACAGTGGCACCTGAACAGTAACGCACAGTCCGATTATAAAAACATCAGTTTTTTTACCAGAATGCAGTTTACCAGATCCAGATATTCCGTATAGTCATCAAGGCCGATATCCAGTAATTCTTCGATTTTATTCAGTCTGTACTGCAGGGAATTTCTATGTATAAAAAGAGCTTCTGCCGTTTTATTCACCGCAAACCCATTCATGTAATAGCTCAATACCGTATCGATCAGATATGTCCCATTGGCATGGTCGTATTCTTCCAGTTTCTCCAGTTTTTTATTACAGTACTGCAAAATTTCTTCCTGATTTCCGCTGTTGAATAAATACTTATAAATCCCCATTGCACTGGCACTGAGCACTTTTTTGTTTTTGGAATATGGGAAAAAATCCTTTTTCGGCACCAGGTTCTTTGCTTCCTGATAGCTCTTTGAAAAATTCTGCGGTTCTTTATAAGCACTTCCTAGAATACAGGTGCTTTTTATAATCCCTTTAAACTGTGGGTTATGATCCAGATTCTGCAGAATCGTCTCCAGTTCATTTTCCGTCATATGATCTTCCTTTGCCTCAAAAAGCAATACAAACTTGTTCAGAAAACTCATGAACATAGGATGCCCCTTCATATTCATGACTTCCCGGCCAAGGCAGCTGGAATAATACTCATAAATATGCTCATCCTGTTCCAGATTCGCCCCATAACTTCTGTCCACCACAATAATCCCCACGCGGTAATATCTGGTAAAATCGATTCCAAACTGTGCGGATATTTTGTCAATATATCGATTGTTAATGTCATACCCAAACAAAAGATTATACAGATAATCTCCGGTTCTTTTGTTCTGCTCATCATTTTCCAGAAGAAGCTTACCCACACTTTGATCAATGTCCACAAAGGACGCGCCTTTCCAGCGTATATAGAACAAGGGAAGTTCCAGCTCATTGGCTCTTTGAATCAGTTTTTCCGAAACAGGTTCCTTTTCATCCACCACAGAAATCCCAAGACAGGAAATCCCAAGTTCATATAGCTCCTCCATGGTGATATACACTTCTTCAAAATCAAATCGGACATAATCCACCACGATCAAGGCAAAGTTTCCCTGATTCATGTGATCTGCATAAGGACGAGTCTGCACCAGATAAGTCCAGGAAACAATCCTGTCCAGCCCCTTTTCTCCTGCCACCAGTTCCACACCATCCAGCTGAAGGTTCAGAATGTCTCTGCATGTAACCATCTTTTCTCTTTACTCCTTTGATACTGCGCAAACCGCATTCAAAAAAAAGGCCACACAACTGCTGTGCGACCTCTTTGTCCTCTTTTTCCAATATTCTGATTTTATCCCGTAACTTTTTCAAAATCTGAAGCCGGATGTTTACAGAGCGGACAGATAAAATCTGCCGGAAGTTCTTCTCCTTCGTAAACATATCCACAGACACTGCATCGCCATACGGTTTTTCCTGCCTCTGCCTTCTCTTCTGGTTTTGGCTTGATGGAAGACTGGTAATATGCATAGGTAGCCGACGGCTCCTCTGCCAGCACTTCCATATCGTCCACAGAAGCAATAAACATGGTATGGCTCCCCAGATCAATCGTCTGTTCTACCGTTGCACTGATATAGGCATTTGTTCCTTCTGTAATATAGTAAATGCCATTCTCACTGCGTCTGCATGCCTGATAGCCTTCAAATTTCTCTGCCGTTCTTCCTGTCTGGAAACCAAAGTGCTGAAACAGTCCAAAATCTGCCTGCTCACTCAAAATCGAGATATTAAATTTCCCACTTTCCATTACCATATCGTGGGTATAATTGTCCTTATTTACTGTGATACTGATTCTGTTTGGACTGGTAGTCACCTGTCCTGCCGTGTTGATGATGCAGCCATTGTCCTTCTCCCCTACACGGGCAGTCAGCACAAACAATCCATAAGTCAGCTGATACATTGCCTTTTTATTCATCCTATTTTCCCTCCTTCCGGTAATTTATTTAGATTATACAGAACATTTATAACTCCAATTTTAGCATTTCCAAGTGATTTGTCAACGAAGTTTTATGTATGTTCGCATCAGCTTTTTTCATTTATTTTGGTGCAGCTACTCGTTACTCTTCTTTCACAAATTCAATTTTTATATTCATCCCCATTCCTACCGCCAGTCTTTGTAGCGTAGAAATTGATGGATTAGCTAATCCTCTTTCAATCTTACTAATATCACCTTGATGAATTCCTGTTATTTCTGCCAACTGTCTTTGTGTCATTCCTGAATAATTTCTCGCTTCTAACAGGCTTTCTGCCAATCTAAACGGCAAATCGATACTATGTCTCGAAATCTCTACACCATCTTCCCAGAGATCTTCTGCATCCAGATCCAAGTTATCATTCCAAGAAACTCCATATCCTCCAATATCCACTTTTACCTGTTGAAATAAACCATGTACCGTTTCAAAATCCTTAAATTGCGGAAATATCGGATACAATTTTCGTATATCACACTGTTTTTCCACACCATTTTGAAATGTTACAGAAAGCACAGTATTATTTAGAGCTTTTACTGCTATAATTCTATGTGTCATCTTGTATCCTCCTCCCTACTATCATTCTAATGGCGGAAGGACTTCATATTGTTATGCCATAAAATCTTGAAATTACTGGCATATCCGCAACTGCTTCCCTGTTCTTTCTAACTCAAGAATATATGATATATCCTATACTGTCAAGGAGATTTCTTTATTCTTTATTTTTTCCTCTATTTAGCCACATGTAAAATGCAACATTTAAAATAATTCCCACTACCGTAGCCGTCGGTGCCGCAAGACCGATTTTTGTTAAACTTGCATCCGGCTGAATGCTCATATAATAAGACAACGGGAGACGTACCAGCAAGGTCTGTACCAGTCCTTGTATCATTACCCAGAGTGTTTTGTCATGACCGTTAAAATAACCTACCATGCTGAATAAAATCGCTGTAAGAAACGTTTCCGGGGCAAAGCCTTTCAAATAATCATATCCATTTTGCACAACAACTGCATCCGCAGTAAATATTCCCGTTAAAAGATCTCCTTTAAACAATACCAGCGCAAATACAAAGCAGCCGATGAACACTCCGATACTGATGCCTGTAAACATTGCCTTCTTGGCACGCTTCTCATCTCCTGCACCCACATTTTGTGAAACAAAGGATGCCATGGACTGCATCAATGCCCCTGGTATGAGCATTGCGAAATTGACGATCTTACATGCCACGCCATAACCTGAGGAAGCTTCCAGTCCCAGCCGGTTCACAAAAGCACAAAGAGCAAGGAAGGATGTTTGGGTAAGGCATTCCTGAAGTGCCAGGGGCAATCCCACCTTAAACGCCCATCTGGTCTGTTTGTTTATCTTAAAATCTTCTTTTGAAATCTTAAATGGCAGTGCTTTTCTGGTAAACAGAACCAGCGCAAAGACAACGCTGACAGCCTGTGCAAATACGGTTGCGATCGCTGCTCCTGCAGCGTCCATATGCAGACCTGCCACCAATACCAGGTCCCCTATGATATTTATCACACAAGCTACCGCCACAAAAATCAATGGTGATCTGCTGTCTCCCAGACCTCTGAAAATCGCAGCCAGCACATTGTAGGCTACAATAAAAAAGATTCCTGCTCCGCAGATACGCACATAAACAGAGGTTAAACCAAGTGCCGCCTCAGGTGCCTGCATAAGGGATGAAATCTGTCGGGCAAAACTTACCATGACAACAAAAATCACCGCTGAAATCATAGCAAAGACCACAGTGGAACCACCGATCAGAGTGCCAATCTGCTCCGGTTTCTTTTCCCCTATATATCTTGCGATCAGAACTGTAATACCCATAGCAAGCTGCGTAATCACAAAGGTAACAAGATTCAGCACCTGGCTTCCTGTGGAAACTGCGGAAAGTCCTGAAGTCGTTCCAAATCTCCCCACCACCAGTAAATCTACCGCACCATATGCTGCCTGTAACACAAGCGCTCCAAGTATCGGCATCATAAATGCAATCAGCTTTTTACTGATGCTTCCCTGTGTAAAATCTGAATTTGAATTGTTATTCAAGATAAATCCTCCTCTCGTACATGACCTCATATACTTTTTTGATCGTATCAATCATACACTGCGCATCTTCCTCTGAAATGCAGTCCAAATATTCAGACAGTTGTTCAAAGTATTTTCTGTTATATTTATCAGACAATCTTTCTCCCTCATCCGTGATCGCAATATATGTAATTCGCCCATCCTCATCTGATGAGAATTTTTTAAGGTACCCCTTCGCCTCCATTTCCTTAACCGTTCTGGTAACTCCCGGTCTTGGCAGATTAAGTTCATCGCTGATATCCGATATCTTTACCCTTTTGTTTTGTCTCTCCAATTTATGAATTACATCTAAAAACCGAATATAAGAAGGTGCAACTCCACTGGGAAGTTCCGGAAGCATATCTCTGATTCTCTTTGCCAGGTAGCAGGCATCCATCATTTCCTTTACTATATCTGTTTTCATACTCCCCCTCAAGTAATTAGTTATCAGTGTTAATTATCCTTGGTAATTATATGGAATGTTTCAGATTCTGTCAAGAAAAATATTGTGATATCAAATGCCCGGTATCAATGATCATTATATATCATTGATACCGGGCATTTCTCTTTTGACACCCCATCCTTATTTCAACAGCTGTTTCATATCTCTCTATGTACTTTTTTTCTGTTACCCTGTCCTTAAAAACGTGTGAAATATCAAACAACTCCGGTACATCTGATATTGTACAAATGTTTACGCAAAAATTCAGCCACGAAAGTTCTTTCGTCATCCGATAAATAACTGCCATCGCTTTTGCTTCAGACATGGGCTTTTTGGAATGATAACCTGATCCCTGGATATGCTCAAATCCACTTTTTTCAAAGTAGTTTCGGACATCATAATACGCATTGTGCCAGTCCCCTTTCGGGTAATGCTCCTGCAATGCTACAGTATCCAAATCAAAGTTAATTCCTTTTCTAAGCGAACTATCCATATTTTTTAAATCCTCATAAATTCTGTAATCAAGTTCTCCTTTGATGTACCGTTATACCAAAAGCATTCTTTTAAGTGGTCTGCCAGCCATGAAGCATCTTTCAGTGCAAAGATAGCCGACCAGAATCTCCCATAATCCTGTTTTCTTCCCTTATCAAGATAAGTTCTCCTGCCAGGTTGCCGGTCAATACAGTTCAAATCTTCAGATTCAAAAATCTCATCTGTCTTTTCACACATTTCCTTGACTGTAGTTGCATCCAAAGCCTCTGTATCGAAACTCAATTCTAATCTATACATACATACCACCCTTTCAAAAATAGTATAAAAACAAGTCTCTTTTTCTATTCTTCCCTTATTTTAGCATGAGTTTTAGAAAAAATCATCGTCTTTTTTCTATTTTGCATAATTACCAGTTCCGTAACAAAGCTGCACAAAAAGTCTCCTGAAAACAAAATGCCCGATACCAATAATATGCATTATCATTGGTACCTGACATCTTGTTTCTGACAACCCAAGTTTATTCCAACAGCTGTCTCATATCTTCTTCCGGTGTCGTAATTGGTGCAATACCGTAATTTTCTATCAGGAAATTCAAAATATTCTTTGATAAAAATGCCGGAAGTGAAGGGCCAAGACGGATATTATTAATTCCCAGACGCAGTAGTGTCAGCAGGATGCAAACTGCTTTCTGCTCGTACCAAGAGAGAACGAAGGACAAAGGCAGCTCGTTTACATCACATTCAAAGGCACTTGCCAGGGCAACTGCAACCTGGATTGCACCGTAGGCATCATTACACTGTCCCATATCCATAAGTCTTGGCAAACCACCTATCTCGCCAAGATTCATATCATTAAAACGATATTTTCCGCAGGCAAGAGTCAAAACAATGGAATCAGAAGGGGTCAATTTTACAAACTCGGTGTAATAATTTCTGCCCGGCCTCGCTCCATCGCAGCCAGCTACAAGGAAGAAATGTTTGATTGCCCCCTCCTTGAAAGCTTTCACAACAGTTTCTGCATGAGACAGAATCGCTGCGTGACCAAATCCAGTCGTAACTTCCATGCCACCATTAATACCGGTAAATTCTTTGTCTTCTGGGTAACCCCCAAGTTCCAAAGCTTTCTCGATAACCGGAGTAAAATCCTTTTCCTCTCCAATGTGAACCGTACCCGGAAAGGCAACTACTTCCGTTGTAAACACACGGTCAGCATAGCTGGCTTTTGGCGGCATCAGACAATTGGTTGTAAACAGAATCGGTGCCGGAAGATTACCAAATTCTTTCTGCTGGTTCTGCCATGCCGTACCAAAGTTTCCCTTTAAATGCGGATACTTTTTCAATTCCGGATAAGCATGAGCAGGAAGCATCTCACCATGAGTATAAACATGAATACCTTTTCCTTCCGTCTGCTCAAGAAGCAGCTGCAGTTCCTTCAGGTCATGACCGGTAACAACAATGAAAGGTCCTTTTTCTACTTTAAGAGGTACAGTAACCGGTGACGGTGTTCCATAGGTTTCCGTATTGGCTTTATCTAACAATGCCATACATTTAAGGTTGATTTCTCCCACCTTTAATACCGCAGGAAGCAATTGCTCCACAGAGCACTCATAACCAATCTGAAAAAGTGCCTCACAGAAAAAATTGTTTACTTCCTCATCAGAATAACCAAGAACCTCTGCGTGATATGCATAAGCCGCCATACCACGAATTCCAAACAGGATCAGTGATTTCAGAGAGCGTACATCTTCGTCATCTCCCCACATCATCTCCATATCGTACTCTTCCTCATCAATATCCTTTAAATCCAATTTATTTCTTTCATCTCTGACTTTCTGAATCATCTCTTTGATGGCTTCATCGTCAAAGCTTACATTCGTAACCGTGGTAAATAATCCTTCCATGATTACACGGCTGGTATTTTCTGTCAAAATGGCTGTTCCTTTTAAAGCTCCTGCCAGGCTGATCAAAGCACCGGTAAGCTCATCCTGAAGTTTTGCTGTACCTGCTTTTTTGCCGCAGACACCGGCATTTCCCATACAGGCTGTGCATCCTGCCGTCTGTTCACACTGATAACAAAACATTTTCTTTTCCATATCCATTTCTCCTTACTGTTTGCTTTTACGCTCCAACTATACTATAATCATTCCAACACGTATGTTTGATTTCAAACAGAAATGAGGTTTTTATGAAAAGATATCTTTCCATTCTCCGCAAAAGTCCTTTCTTTACCGGTCTGAATGACACTGAAATACTATCCGTACTTCACTGCATCTCAGCTTCTGTATCAAAAAAGGAAAAAGGTACTTATATTTTCCGGGCTGGTGACTCAACTGAAGTGATGGGGCTTGTACTGTCGGGATCAGCTTTTATCATTCAGGAAGATATCTGGGGACACCGTAATATTCTCTCAAAATGTCATGTTGGGGATTTTTTCGGGGAACCCTATGCAGCAAAGGCAGGGGCTGTGCTCAATATCAGTGTTGTTGCAGAAGAAGATTGTGAAATCATGTTCCTGCATGTCCGCCGCCTGCTCTCTGTCTGCTCCTCTGCCTGCGACCATCATCAGAAACTGATACGAAACCTTGTCAGTGTCCTGGCAAATAAAATTATGATATTCAACGACAAGATCACCCACATCAGCAAACGCACCACCAGAGAAAAACTGTTATCATACCTTTCAGCCGAATCCTTACGTCAGTCATCTCTTTCTTTTGAAATACCATATAACCGCCAGGAACTGGCAGATTTCCTCTGTGTGGAACGTGCTGCCATGTCTGTTGAGCTGTCAAAGCTGCAAAAAGAAGGTTTGCTGAAAACCAAACGAAATCATTTTGAACTTTTTACAACTTTGGATTAAATTTGTGTTATAGTAAAGTTATTCGTGTTTCACGATTTTTTTCAGGAGGATAATGCAAAGTGAAAAAAGGATTAATCTTAGAAGGCGGTGCCATGCGAGGAATGTTTACCGCTGGAGTTCTTGATGTGATGATGGAAAATGAAATAGAATTTGACGGTGCCATAGGCGTATCTGCCGGTGCTGCTTTTGGCTGCAATTACAAGTCCAAACAGATTGGGAGAGTCATCCGCTACAACACAAAATTTTGCCGTGATAAACGTTATTCCGGGCTGCGAAGCCTGATAAAAACAGGAAATATCTACAATACAGAGTTCGCATATGGGGAGGTTCCTCTAAAGCACGATGTGTTTGATTTTGACACGTATCAGAACAATCCCATGGAGTTCTATGTGGTCTGTACTGACCTTGAAACGGGCAAAGCTGTATATCACAACTATACAGGAAAAGATGACCACGGTTTCGACTGGATCCGTGCCTCTGCTTCCATGCCTCTGGTATCTCAGATTGTAGAGATAGATGGGCAAAAGCTTCTTGACGGCGGAATGGCAGATTCCATTCCTGTAAAATTTTTTGAAGAAGCAGGATATGAGAAAAACGTTGTTGTTCTTACCCAGCCAGAAAATTATGTAAAAAAGCCAAACAGCCTGATGCCCCTCATCCGGGTCAAATATAAAAACTATCCAAAGCTTGTAGAAACCATGGAAAACCGCCATCTTATGTACAATGAGACACTTTCTTATATTGCAGAAAAAGAAAAAGAGGGAACATTATTCGTGATTCGTCCCAAAGAAAAACTGCAGATTGGAAAGATTGAAAAGAACCCGGAAAAATTAAAAGAGATTTATAAAATCGGCAGAGAAACTGTTTTACCGCTGATTCCAGAAATAAAACAATTCTTGAATGCCTGAAAAATACTATTTCTACTGGAGATATAACTTACTATGAACAAAGATCTGACCAAAGGGCCTGTAATGCGGTCTATGTTGCTTTTTGCAGTTCCCATGATTCTCGGAAACCTTCTGCAGCAATTTTACAATATAGCAGACACCCTGATCGTGGGACGGTATCTGGGACAGGATGCCCTCGCCGCTGTAGGCTCTTCCTTCACCTTAATGACTTTCCTGACTTCCATCCTGCTGGGACTTTGCCTGGGAAGCGGCGCTCTGTTTTCTATTCGCTTTGGACAGCGGGATAAGACCGGTCTGCAGGAAAGCATGTGTGCCTCTTTCGTATTAATTGCTTTTGTCACACTTCTGCTAAATGGCCTCGCCTTTGCTTGTCTGGACTACATCCGCATCTTTCTGCGGGTTCCGGTTGAGGTGTGGGATTTAATGCGCGCTTATCTGAAGTGTATTTTCTGCGGCATTGCCGCTACCTTTTTATATAACTATTTTGCCTCATTCCTTCGTGCGGTGGGAAACTCTATCGTACCGCTGATTTTTCTGGCTATCTCTGCCATCTTAAACATCTTTCTTGATCTCTGGTTCGTACTGGGATTAAAGTGGGGTGTTACCGGAGCTGCTGCTGCCACTGTCATCGCTCAGTATGTTTCTGGCATCGGGATCGCGATTTTTGCTTTACTTCGCTGTCCCCAGTTCCATGACCTTCGCGGTAACTGCCGCCTTCGCTGGAATTGCGTAAAAGAAATCGCCAACTATTCCATTCTCACCTGTATTCAGCAGTCTGTGATGAATCTTGGAATTTTGATGGTACAGGGGCTGGTCAACAGCTTTGGTTCTACCGTTATGGCTGCCTTTGCTGCTGCTGTAAAAATTGATGCTTTTGCCTATATGCCTGTACAGGATTTTGGAAATGCCTTTTCCACCTTCATTGCCCAAAACTATGGAGCCGAAAAAAAAGACCGTATACAGGCTGGGCTCAAAGGAGCCGTTTTCGTATCGATCCTTTTCTGTATCATAGTATCTTCTGTGATATGGTTCTTCGCAGAGCCCTTAATGATGATCTTCGTGGAAGCAGGCAAAACAGAAATCATTATGGAAGGTGTCCGTTATCTGCACATCGAGGGTGCTTTTTACTGTGGAATCGGCTGCCTGTTTCTTCTGTATGGCCTTTACCGCGCTCTGGGCAAACCTGGCATGAGCGTCGTGCTCACTGTTATTTCCCTCGGTACCCGGGTAGCACTGGCATACCTTTTGTCTGCTCACATCGGTGTAATTGGAATCTGGTGGTCCATACCTATCGGCTGGTTCCTGGCAGATTTAACTGGAATTATTGTTTACTTAGTGTCTGGGGCGCATCTTCTGCAAAAAGGCACACAATAACAGTTCCAACTATAGACAGCATGAATCCCACTATCAGCATTCATTTTGCCCCTGCACTGGCAAGGACATGTCCTCCTACCAGGCTGCCGATTACTCCACCTATGGTATTAGCCGTTGTGGATAAGGCCTGTCCTTTCACATGATCCTTTCCGGCTATATTCTGATTTACGTAATAAACAGATGCCGGTGTAAACTAAGCAAAGGCCAGTACCTGGGCAAGCTGAGCTCCGTGGATCATTCCCATACTTCCGGCAAATACAAACAGAATAGCTTTCACAGAAAAGAATACTGCAGAGAGCCGCAGCAGCGATTTGCAGCGAAATCTGGTAATCAGCCATGAGAATAAGAACATGGCAGCAATTTCCCATGGCCATGATCACACCAATCTGTCGATTGTCAAAACCTCTTGATAACAAAAATACCGCTCCAAAGGCAAATACTGCGGCATAGCTCATCCAGTAACTGGCCTGGATAATAGAATACCGCGTATTTAACCATGATATTTTCTGTTCCTTCATTTCCATATGTTCCTCTCTTTATCCAAGTGCCACATCCAGAGCCATCATCACTGTAAAACCTGCTGCAAATAAAATCGTCCCCAGATTAGAGTGTTCTCCTTCTGACATCTCTGGTATCAGCTCCTCCACTACCACATACATCATGGCTCCTGCTGCAAAACTGAGCAGATATGGAAGAACCGGGATTACCATTTTAGCTGCAGCAATCGTTAAAAGTGCTCCAATGGGTTCTACGACTCCTGAAAGTAATCCATAGATAAAAGCTGTTCCTTTCCCCGTTCCTTCTGCCCGCAAAGGCATAGAGATAATCGCTCCCTCAGGGAAGTTCTGGATCGCAATTCCAATCGAAAGTGCAATGGCAGCAGCAATGGTAATATCAGAATTTCCAGATGCCCATCCTGCATACACAACGCCAATTGCCATTCCCTCTGGTATATTATGAAGTGCCACAGCAAGCACCATCATAGTATTTTTAGAAAGAGTGCTTTTCATTCCTTCTGCTTCATCACTGTTTCTGTGCAGATGAGGAATGATATGATCCAGAAAAAGCAGAAATAACACGCCTATCCAGAAACCAGCTACTGCCGGGATAAAAGCCCATTTTCCCATTGCCGCGGCCTGATCCATGGCCGGAATCAGCAGACTCCAGATCGATGCTGCTACCATCACTCCCGCCGCAAATCCAGTCAGGCATCTCTGCACCTTATCATTTAATTTGCCACCCTGAAAAAACACACAGGCAGCACCTGCCGTTGTGCCTAAAAAGGGAATCAATATTCCTTTCAATATTTCACCTGTCATTAGTCTTCCTCCCTTCACTATATGTAATCCATTCGTTACTGATTACATGCGTTCCAGTAACGATGAAAAAGCCATGTAAAATCACCTTTGGTGATGGCTTTTTCATTGCAGATCTCGGTTTTTGTCAAGCAAAACACCTCGCGGAACAGTGGCACCTGAACTGTAACATACATTCCTTAATTATATAATTTGGACATCATAAAATCAATTGGAATTACTATTCAGAGTTCTTTTATCATATCATATTTTGTCGTAAAAATAAGATTCACTTTTATTTTTATTTCATGTATAATTCAATTATTAGAAACTGAAAGGAAGGAGCGATTACATGCCTGCTTTAGCTCATCATTTATCTGTTACATTGGAAGACTACGAAAAACTTCCTGAAAATATCCGTGCAGAGGTTTTCGATGGGGAAATTTTTTATATGGCAAGTCCTTCACAGGATCATCAGTCAATTTCCATGGAGCTATCTGGTATCCTGAACTCTTATGTAAAGAAAAAAGCAGGAACCTGCCGAGTATTTGCTGCACCTTTTGATGTCAAACTTTTTGACAATCCCCTCGTCCTAGTTCAGCCTGATCTGATGGTTATATGTGACAAAAGCAAACTGGATGGACACCGTTGTAACGGAGCACCTGATTTTATTATTGAAATTGTATCCCCCAGTAATTCTGCGGATGATTATGTCAAAAAATTATACTATTACCAAAAATATGGTGTTCGTGAATACTGGATCGTAGATCCCACCAGAAAAAGCATTTCTGTCAATTATTTTGAGGGGGAAAAACTAAGCATTCCTTACACATTTGCTTCTACGGTAAAAGTAAATATATATGATGATCTGTATATTGATTTTTCTGAAATAGAACAGGCTGTATGGTCATAGAAATATTTTTCATTTAAAAATGGGATGCCGACACAGCATCCCATTTCTTATCACTTCACTTTTCTATTTTCCATTAAAATCTTTTACTGCGCGGTACATTGCCATCAGGTTTTCTGTCGGAACGTTTGCTACGATATTATGGATCGTGTTAAATACATATCCTCCACCTTTTCCAAGGAGTTCCATTCTTTCCTGTACCTGTTTGTATACCTCTTCTGGTGTACCGAACGGCAATACACGCTGAGTGTCTACTCCGCCGCCCCAGAAAGTAAATTTATCACCGTATTTTTCTTTGATGGTCTTTCCATCCATGCCTTTTGCCGATAACTGCAGCGGGTTCAGGCAGTCCACTCCCATGTCTGCGAAATCATCCAGAAGATCATATACACCTCCGCAGGTATGATAGAAGGTCTTCCATGTGGTGTTCTTATGTACCCAGTCATTGATTTCTTTATAAAATGGCTTATATAATTCACGGAATGTATCTTTTCCGATCATCAGACCATTCTGATTACCAAAATCTGTTCCGGAGATCCATACTACCTGGATTCTCTCTCCCACTGCCTGATGATAAATCTCCAGATTCTTCAGCATAATATCTGTCTGCATACGGAACAGTTCTTTTACATAGTCCGGATACATTACCTGTGCCAGAAGCCAGTCTTCTACACGACGGATTCCCTTCGGATGATCTACTGCAGGTCCCGGGATTACAGCTGCATCACCAAGAGCACCGCCGCCAAGGCATCCAACGATACCAAAGTCTGTTCCTTCATACAGTTCATAGGACTGTTTTTCCCATAATTTTGCCTGCTCATCACTGGCAATACCAAAGTCATCTTTAAAATCTTCCAGTGGAGTCAGATCTTCCTCATCCAGGTCAAAATCAAATTTTTCTCTTGGTGCTGCATCAAAGAAGCTTCCATTCTTTGGCATCATAGCAGAATATTCTGCTGAACGGTTTCCATGAGGATATACCCATTTGGTTCCCTTCTCATCTTCATCATATTCGAATCCGCCGCAGATCTCTACAGGTGTTCCATCATCCATTTTCCATGGTTTCCAGTTTTCATCTTTATAGCCATAGAAGTTTGTCTGGTTGAAAATACCAACCACGTCTGCTCCCAGTGCTTCAATTACATCCAGGTCTACTCTTCCCAGCATCTGTCCGATCTCGCAGATCTGTATTGGTTTCTCCTGAAGTCCCAGTTCCTTACGAAGTCTGTACAGTGTGCTGGCATTGATTCCAGTCTGCGCAGTTGCCCCCAGATCCAGAGGGATCTTATCTGGTTGCTGATGATTCAGTGTTGCAATAAGTCTTTCACGTGATGTCATTTATCTTCCTCCTTTATATCTTTTTATTGCTTCCCATTTCTTTTTATGTTATTGTCATTATATACTAATTTTTCAACATCATCATTATTTGAACTTGCTTATATATTTAAAAAAATTGCTTTGATTTTATTCATCAATATAAGGAGAATCATCATGCGCCCAGTGGAAAAAGGAATCTTACCAGACTCCGATTATTACCCATACCAGCCAAGCACCATTGCTTCAAAAATTTATCTTTATCCTGTTGTCACCGGATATTTTCATTACATGGAAGGATATCATCTGAAACGGTCTCATTATGACAGTTTCCTTCTCATGTATATAGAAAAAGGTTCCTGTCAGGTATCCTTAAACGGTATAATCCAGACTGTCGCAAAAGATCAGATGGTCATTCTTGACTGTTATAAACCTCATGAATACGGTTTTGCAGAAGATTCCGATGTGTACTATCTGCATTTTGATGGGCCTCTGGCTCGCAATTACTACGAGCTCATTACTTCCAGCCAGGGTAACATCATATCATCCGGCAATCTTTATCCCGCCGTTCATGATATGAAGCAGATCCTGAAGCTGTTTCGTAATTCCGAACCAATCAAAGAAGCCATGGTATCTTCCTATATCACGCAGATTCTGACATTTCTGTTAAATATCCGTTCCGATACCAGAAATAACTTTTCGCACTCGCAGATTGTGGAAAATTCCCTCGCTTATATCAGTGAACATTTCAGCGAGCCACTTTCTTTAGAAACTCTGGCCAGTAACTCCAACATGAGTCCCTTTCATTTTTCCAGGGTATTTACAGAAGAAACCGGGTTTACACCGCATCAATATCTGATTGCCACCCGGATCAATTCTGCCAAATTTCTTTTGCGCACCCCGGGAATTCCTATCAAGGAAATTGCTTTCCGTTCCGGCTTTAACAGTGAAAGCAGTTTCTGCTCCACCTTCAAAAAATGGGAACATATGACTCCGGGAGATGATCGCAACCTGGTTTTCCCCGAACATTGACTTTAAAACAGGGAGCTGCCTTGCAGCTCCCCATTATTATTTTTGCTTTATTT
Source organism: Muricoprocola sp. (assembly GCA_051879475.1). Lineage (GTDB taxonomy): Bacteria > Bacillota > Clostridia > Lachnospirales > Lachnospiraceae > Marvinbryantia. The sequence continues at coordinate 22,965 of JBJEMC010000192.1, forward strand.
CTGTTAATTTTTTTCTTATTCTGCTGCGCTTCCCATTACGTCTTTGTATGTTTCAGGAGTAACTACGATAGCGTCAACTGCTGTTTCCATTTCATATTCTTCGCCGTTGATGAGTTTCATCAGAACTTCTACAGAACCTGCACCAACAGAATCAGATGAGAAGTATGCAGAAGCTTTCATACATGTACCGTCAGCACCCTTGTCATTCCATTCATCTTTTGCCATGTAAGCACCAAGACCTACTACACATGCATCCGCATCCAGACCAGCTGTTTCCAGAGCACGGCAAGCACCGATTGTACCTTCTTCGTTTGCACCTGTTACCAGCCATGTTGTGATCTGTGGGTTTGCTGTGATAACTGCTGCTGCAGCAGTGTTACCTTTATCTGTTGTTCCATCATAGTCAGCGTAGAAAATGTTGTCATCGCCGAAATCCGGGCAAAGTTCTGTGAACTTGTCATATTCGCCCTCTGCACGAGGTACACAGCTGGATACAGTGTCCATAGTCATAATCATAAGACCAACGCCTTCTTTTCCAACCAGTTCATTTTCGATTGCATAGTTAGCCAGCCATTCACCATTTGCTTCACCGATTACATAAGCATTGATACCTACCCATGGAGCCAGTTTATTTCCATCTGTATCCTGCAGAGCGTCATCTGCTGCAACGATTGGGATACCAGCTTCTGTTGCTTTATCAACAGCTGCCTGAGACAGTGTCTGGTCAGGAATACAGGTAACGATTCCGCTTGCGTGGTTTGCGATCGCATTGTCAATTGCTTTTAAGTATTCTTCTGGACTCATTTTTGCATCTACATAAATGAATTCTCCGCCTGCTTCTTCTACTGCTTTCTGTGCAGCTGCGCCTTCATCGATGAACCATGTCTGGTCACCAGCTTTGTAAATACCGTAAACTACCAGGTCTTCCGCACTTACTGTCATGCTTCCTACAGCAAGTCCCGCTACTGCTGCTGCTGTTAATACCGCACTCATAATTTTTTTCTTCATTGTTAAATCCTCCTTAAAAAATTGTTTTATCATCACACACTTTACGTGTGAGGGGTTCATAATTTCTATCTGTTATTTTACGTTTCTCATGCTTGCTTCCAGCAGTTCTTTTTCTCTTCTCTGCTTACGGATATAGTCAGAAGTAAGCGCAAAAAGAAGCAGTGCGCCACGCGCTACATACTGCCAGAATGTAGATACATTTACCATGATCAGACCAGTGTTAAATGCCTGAATCAGGATAACACCAAGGACTGTACCAAGCATATCACCAACACCACCGGCAAAGGATACACCACCCAGAATAACGGCTGTGATGGCATCAAACTCCAGGTTGACGTTGGCTGCAGGCTGTCCGGAATTCATACGGGATGAGAACACGATACCGCCCAGTGCTGTCAGCACACCAATAAGGATGAAACATTTGGTTACGATCTTCTGTGGATTTAAGCCCGCCAGTCTGGCTGCTTCCTGGCTTCCGCCGATGGCATATACACTTCTTCCGAATTTTGTCTTTGCCAGGATAAATCCAAAAATCACAAATGCAAGGATCATCAGCCATACAGAAACCGGAATGGTAAGAAATCTTGCTTTACCAATTGCCAGATATGCTTTATTGCTGATAGAGATTGGTTTACCATCACAGATGATGTAAGCAAAACCACGTACAATGTTCTGTGTAACCAGGGTACCAATAAATGCTTCCAGCTTAATCTTGTTTACCATCCATGCGTTAAACAGACCTGCTGCCACACCGGCTAACAGAACAATGATAATTGTCAGAATCATCGGTACATTTTTGGAAAGCAGAAGTGCTGCCAGTGTTCCGCAGAAAGCTGCCAGTGAACCAGGTGACAAGTCGTTCTGTCCTGCAATGATCAGATAGGTATGTCCTACAGCTACCAGTCCTACCAGGGAAGCTGCTACCATGAGGTTTACCATATTTGTCCATGTCAGGAAGTTTTTGTTTAATGCTGTAAATAATACAAATACGGCAATAATTGCGCAGATCAGGATCAGCTTGTCCCCGCCGATCTTACTCAATATGCCCTTTTTTTCTTTCTTTGTCTCAATATTACTCATTTGCTTCTTCCCCCATCATTCCCAGACTCAACAATCTGTTCTCTGTCGCTTCTTTTCTCGACACTTCGCCCACAATCTTCAGAGACTTCATGACGATGATTCTGTCAGAAAGACCGATAACCTCCGGCATTTCTGAAGAGATCAGGATCACACCCAGTCCCTGTTTTGCGAACTCACAGATCATGGTATAAAATTCAGATTTTGCTCCAACGTCAATACCTTTGGTCGGTTCATCCAGAATCAGCACCTTCGGATTTGTTGCAATTCCCCGGGCAACAATACACTTCTGCTGATTTCCTCCGGAAAGCTCCACAATTTTCTTATCCGGAGATGGTGTTTTTACCCGGAAGTCACGGATTCCCTTATCTGCTGCCGCTTCTTCCTTTTTCGTATCAATGATACCAAGTCCGTTGGAATTCTGATCCATCAGTGCAATGTTGATGTTTCCGGCTACACTTAAGTTGGCCAGGATTCCCTGAAGCTTACGGTCTTCCGGTACCAGTACGATACCATTATCCATAGCTTCCTTCGGTGAACGGTTCACGATTTTTTTGCCTTCCAGGTATACTTCTCCGGTTTTCATTTTGTCTGCACCAATAATGGCACGCATCAGCTCAGTTCTTCCTGCGCCAACCAGACCGGAGAATCCCAATACCTCTCCTTTATGTAACACAAAAGAATTCTCTTTTACATAATCAGAAGAAACTCCCTTTACTTCCAGAAGCACATCTCCAATGTTCTCATTACGACTCAGATTCTCAAAAATATCCCCCAGATCACGTCCAACCATCATTTTGATCAGCTGCTGCTCCGGCACCTCTTTGGTAACGACCGTATCTACATATTTTCCATCTTTGAAAATCGCAACCTTATCCGCGATCTGCTGGATTTCCTTCATACGATGGGATACATAAATAATAATCTTTCCCTGTGCTTTCAGCTTCGCTATAATCTCAAATAAACTGTCAATCTCCGCATCACTTAAGCTTGCCGTCGGTTCATCAAAACAGATGACTTTCAGATTCTCACGGCTGTAAGCTTTCATGATTTCAACCATCTGCTGATAGGCAATGCTCAGATCCTTTACCTTTGTCGTTGGTGAAATCGGCAATCCGAAATCATCAATGATCTTCTGCGCCATCTGGTTTGCTTTGTGAGTATCGATCACTCCAAAGCGGTTGGTCGGCATACGGCCAAGATAAATATTCTCAGCAACACTCAGTTCCAGCAGAATCTGTCTTTCCTGATAAATTACACTGATTCCTTCCTGGATTGCTTCATGAGGCGAACTGAAATGCTTCTGTACACCATCCAGAAGATACTCACCGGATGTCGGCTGATAATCTCCATTGAGCACTTTCAACAGCGTGGACTTTCCAGCTCCGTTCTCTCCAAGGAACGCCAGGACCTCTCCGCCATAGGCCTTAAAGCATATATTATCCAGTGCCTTTACGCCAGGGAAATACTTTGAGATATTTTTAAACTCAAGTACACTGCTCATACCCTTCCCTCCTTACATTATCTGGTTCTTATTATATCCATCCCTTTGCGTCATTTCATTATCCGAAATTGCTATGCAGTTTAAAAAAATTGCTATTTTGTTTATTTTGCTTATAATTTTTTAATTTATATTTTCAGATTATGATAATATGAATATCCAATATCGTTTTAATACGACTTACTGATTATCTTTTTACCATTATTATAACAAATAAATTTTAATTCTCTGTGATAGCCTCCTTCTCTTTTTTTTATTTTTTCTATATAAAAGCCCGATTTCTTCCACATTGTTAAAATCTTGCTTTTATTTTTTGTTTTCTTTCCAGGTGCTACGGTAAGCCGTGGGTGTCATTCCGATTTCTTCCCGGAAAACACGGCTGAAATACTGCGCTGTCCCATATCCTGTCTCCATGGCAATTTCCGTAATGCTCTTCCTGGTTTCCCATAGAAGCTCCTTGGCCTTATTCAGGCGCAGTGCCTGTATATAATCCAGGCAGGACATACCTATCTCTTCTGTAAAATACCGGCGCAGGAAACGGGAACTTATGCCTCTGGAGGCAGCCAGCTCTTCAATCTGCAGCGGCTCCTGATAATGTTCCTGGATATATTTCATAATATCCCGGATTTTTTCATTTCGGATACCGCTTGTCTGAGCATCCGTCTTTTTCCCATGATATCCCAATGCCACCACCAGCTGTACCACTGCCAGATGCAGAAGTGCAGTTCCATATTCTTCTTTATCTGTACGGTAAAAACGGGATATCTGTTCCATGATCTGAATGAGATCTTCGCAGTTTTTCAAAACCTGATAGGCTAAATCTTTGCTGCCAAGCCCAAATACCTCTTTCATCTCTTCTGGAATGCGGATGGTCATTTCTGTCTGCTGAATCTTACATCCTGTTTTTGCATCCACCAGAAAACCATGGTTCCGGAAAGGAGCAATCACAATACATTCTCCTGCTTTCAAAGGAACATATTCCGTATCAAAAATCATCATACATTTGCCTTGAAGAACATAGTTAATCTCATATTCAATATGCTTATGGGCTTCATAACGATAACTTGGAAGGAAACGATAGGAACCGGATTTTCTTACTTCAATCCCGCTTTCCTCTTCTTTCAGAAGCTCACGAGCCATTTCTTCCACTCTGTTCATTACATGATCCCATGCTTTTCAAAAGATGCTTTTGCACTCATACCGGCACGGATTGCCTCCGCTACCATTTTTTCTCCTGTTGCCTTTTCATAGGCTCTCTGGATCACTTCTGTCTCTATCTCCTTTGGAATGACCAAGACTCCATCCAGGTCTCCGAAAATAATATCTCCGGGATTAATGCGCACACCTTCCATCTCGATTGGCACACGGTAATCAATGACTTTTCCTCTCGGAGCCTGATCCTGAGCATATCTTCCATAAGAGAAACATGGGAAGTTCAGTTCCAGAATTCCTTTCGTATCTCTATGAAAACCATTTACCACAGCTCCTGCCGCTTTTAAAATCTGCATTCTGGTACACATCAGTTCTCCTACCAGGGCATAAGACGGTGAAGATCCGCTGCAAATATATACTTCATTTTCTTTCAGGTCATCCAACGCTTCCAGCATCAGACCGAAGGACTTTTTCATAATCGGATTCTGTCCATTTGATAATTCTTCAAATGCATCTGCTTCCAATACCGGCATGGCTCTTCCTGCCACTACCATATCCGTACGGATTGGCTGGATTCTCTGAGGCAAAAACTGATGGCGATAGTTCATTTTATCCAGAATGTCACCAATTACTGCTGAGTACAGTTCCTTTTTCATCATTGCAAATAACTCATTGTCGTCTTTCCATGTAATCATACTCTCGTTCACTCCATTTCCATTACGGCACCTTCCGCCGCTGATTTTGTAATTTTTCTGTAGATATTCAGATAGCCGTCCGGCAGCTTCTTTTCCACAGGTTTCCATGATGTTTTTCTTTGTCTCAGTTCTTCCTCTGAAACATGCAGAATCATTTTACGATTAGGTACGTCAATCGTAATCTTATCCCCATCTTCTACCAGAGCCAGGTTTCCACCCTCATAAGCCTCCGGTGAAATATGTCCCACAAAACATCCCCGGTTGGATCCGGAAAACCGTCCGTCTGTAACGATTGCGCAGGAGGAAGAAAGATTCATTCCTTCCAGACACTTCATAGGACGGTACATCTCCGGCATGCCCGGGCCTCCTTTTGGTCCTTCATATCTCAAGACTACCATTGTTCCCGGATTTACTTCTCCATTTAATATCGCCTCGCAGGCTTCCTGCTCGCTCTGGAATACCTTTGCTTCTCCGGTAAATGTCATAAGATGCTCCGGTATCGCTGCCGGTTTTACCACTGCGCCAAGGGGTGCCAGATTTCCTGTCAGTACCGCTACTCCTCCGTCCGGATGGAACGGCTCTTTTATTGTCTTGATCACTTCCCGGAAAGAGGTATATTCCGTCCGTTTCAGATTTTCCTCTACACTCTGTCCGCTTACTGTCATACACTCTTTATGAAGAAGTGGTTCCAGTTCCTTCATCACCGCAGGAACTCCTCCAGCCTCGTAAAAATCTACCATATCATAAGGGGATGCCGGATATACCGATGCAATCTGGGGAACCGATCTGCTGAACTGGTCAAATGCTTCCAGCGGAAGATCTCCCAGACCTGCTTCTTTATAAATAGCCTGCAAATGCATGATTCCATTGGTGGAACCTCCCATAGCCATCAATACCATTATGGCATTTTCCAGGGCTTCTTTTGTCATGATCTGTCTGGCTGTAATTCCCCTCTTTACCAGTTCCATCACAGCCCGTCCTGTTTCATAAGCGACCTGGAGACGTTTTGCATATACCGCCGGAATTACTGCACTTCCCGGAAGACTCATTCCCATGGCCTCTGCCAGACATCCCATAGTATTTGCAGTTCCCAGCATCGCACAGGAACCGGCGCAGGGCTCCGCCAGATTTTCAATATCCCGGAATTCTTCTTCTGTGATCTCGCCTCTCTGTTTCCAGCCAATGGCTTCTGTGACAATATTTCCGTCGTAATGTTTTCCTTTATAGCAGGCCGGCATCATAGGGCCGCTGTTGCAGAAGATCGCCGGAATGTCCAGCCTCGCTGCTGCCATCAGAAGTCCCGGCACGATCTTGTCACAAGATCCCAGTAACACCAGTCCATCAAACCGATGTGCTCTCACCATGCATTCCACGGATGATGTGATCAGATCTCTGGAAGGCAAAATGTATCTCATCCCCTCATGTCCTTCGGCGATGCCGTCACAAGGTGCAATACTGCCAAATACCATTGCCGTACCACCGGCTGCTTCGATTCCTTTTTTGGCCTGCTCACATAATTCATTAATATTGTAATGCCCCGGTGTTGCATTTGTATATGTATTTACAATCGCGATCAGGGGTTTTTCCAGTGCTTCATCCGTAAATCCCATTGCCTTATACAACGCTCTTTTTAATGCTCCCTTATCTCCCTGAAGCAAACTGTTATAATATTGATCCATCTGTCAGTCCTCCACAAAATCATTGGCAGCTACTACAGGAAGTGTGGCACCTCCGTCCATGACAAGTGTCGTTCCTGTAATGTAAGCAGCTTCCTCCGATGCCAGATACACAATTCCTTTTGCAATCTCTTTTGTCGTGGCAAAACGGCGAAACGGCAGGCGCTCTGCTGCTTTAAGGCGAATGTCTCCCGGCTCCCATCCCACATCAGTATAGCCCGGTGCAATGGCAACCATACGGATTCCATACAGAGATAATTCCATCGCCGCATTTTTGGTAAATTTAGAAATCGCCGCTTTCGTAGGTGCATAAATGGTAGCTCTTGGCCAGCATCCATCTACCTGATTAGAGGAAAGATTGATGATCACGCCCTTTACCTTTTGTTCTATCATTTTTTTCGCTGCGATCTGGCTGCTGAAATATACACCCTTCCAGTCAATGGCTGTCATTTCATCAAACATTTCTTCTGTGGCATCCAGGAAATAAACCTCGCTGCTGATTCCTGCATTATTTACCAGTACATCCACCACCGGAAATACTTCAAATACCTGGCGATACATTTCCCGGATATCCTCTACCTTTGCCATATCCGCATAAACTGCCATGGTTTTTACACCATACTTTTCTTCTATCTCAGAGCACAGTTCTCTGGCTGCTTCCTGATTGCTGTGATAATTTACGATCACGTTATAGCCTGCTTCTCCCATACAGACAGCGATCTGTCTTCCGATTCCCTTCGTTGCCCCTGTCACAAGAGCTGTTTTTCTTTTTTCATTCTCCATATCTGTACACTTTTCCTCCTGTCACATTCATTTTCTGTACGAATAATTCACCGCCATTTCCCGCCTCATTCTGTGCTGTGGTAATATACAGCTCATCCAGATTACTTCCGCCAAAACAACAGCAGCTGACATTTTCCGCTTCTACGGGGAGGTGTTCCAGCACCTCTCCCGTTTTGGGATCTGCACAGATCACCTGATAACCGCCCCACATGGCAATCCAAAGTTTTCCCTGGCTGTCCATACACATGCCGTCCGGCGAGCCTTTTTCCTTCTGCAGATCAACTGCAACTTTTTTCTCTGTCAGATATCCGTTTTCCGTAATCCGATAACTATATACATTTCCTGTCGGGGTATCCACATGATAGAAATATGGTTCTTCTCTTTCCCATGCCAGACCATTCGGAATCGTAAAACCAGAATAAATAGTCTGGATCTGTTCTTTCTTAATACAGAAAAGAGCCCCCGCATGCGCCGCATTTTCATCCTGTTTCACAGACATGCTTCCAATCCATAGACTTCCATCGGGAGCACACTTTCCATCGTTATAACGTATTCCCTCTGGCAGAGCACTGTTCATCACCCTCTCTGCAGTCTTCTTTTCAAAATCTACATGATACAATCCATCTGGAAGTGCTGCCAGCAAAGTACCGTCTTCCTTTAATACCACACAGCTGACGTAAGACTTCATCTCCATATCTGAAATGCTTTTGCAGTCTGGCTGGTAACAGTATATTTTTCGGCATTCAATATCCGCAAAATATAATTGTTGCTTTTTCTCATCCCAGATGCATCCTTCCAGCAGTCTTCCTTTCAGATTCGTCAATTTATCCATTTTTTTCACTTCCTTTCAAATTATTTATACCAATTATACAAACTCTTATCTCTTTTGGCTACTCTTATTCGGAATAAAACAGATTATAATTTATCTAAAACGGAACTTTTTCTATTACTGTTCACTTGCGTTCCAGTAACTCCTCCTTCTACTTGAATGACTGTTCTTCAAATTATCTCAATTACGGTCATTCTTTTCATTTA
>JBJEMC010000193.1:0-6456 GCA_051879475.1 Muricoprocola sp.
ACCTTAAAACAGTATATTTTAATGTCGATACAGAATATGAAAGCTATCAGGACAGAGATAAGAGCTGGAAGCGAAGATTTAAAGGTTATAAGTATAATCACCATATGAAAATAGAGTTTGCAGCTGATAATAAAAGATTAGGGCAAGTCCTTTACGCTTTGGCTCATAGCTCATTAAGGCCAGAGTTTTCTATTGAGTATACAGTGGCAGATGTAGAAAAATGTAAAAATGAGCTGTTACATAAAGCAATCGAGGATTCCATTCAAAAGGCACAGGTGCTTACAACAGCAGCAAATGTGAAATTGGGTGAAATACAGGCAATTGATTATTCTTGGGGAGAGATAGATTTTGTAACAAAGCCATTGAATGAAATGAGATTAATGGAGTGTACGGAATGTGAAATGAGTGCACCGGGAGCATATGATATAGATATTGAGGCAGACGATATTAATGTTACTGATACGGCAACTGTAATATGGGAAATTGCATAAAGAGGAAGATATAAATAGATTAGACGAAAAGCAAGAGGCACCGTTAAAGTAGGTACCTCCTTCTTTTTAGAGAGTTAGCTCTTTTTCTGATATGGGAATTTGCATCTCCGGAGCATTAAGTAGTGCTGTGAAATTCTGTCTAATGATATTCAGTGTCTTCTGCTTTTTCTGCAATTCTTGTTTTTCCCGGACAGTAGCAGCTTGTTCAGATTCAAGATTTTCTATCCTATTCTGGATTTTATTAGAGCTTGGGATTTTGGTAACACCGAGATCCTGAAGCTCTTTTTTTAGTGAATCGTGCAGTTGGTATTCTGCTTGATGTTTGGTTCGGTATGCTTTTGGATTTTTAGCAGATTTGCAATCTTCAATCACTTTTCGGCAGAGACGGTAAGAATCACAGTGTTTTTGAATGATTTTCTGTGTGCTCAGCTCACTGTTGATTTGCGTTATTCTTTGATCAGCCGCTTTAACAGAAGCATCAACATCAGAAACATGCTGTTGGAAATCTTCATAATTCAGCAGGTTATTTTCGGAAAGATAGTTGAAGGTGCGTGCCGCTTCTTTCAGGTTATTTAGTTTTGCCCATCGTTCAAATCCTTCTCGATTGCCGGTCGTAACATAAGTGGAGATATTGATATACAGGCGAGCTTCTCTGGACAGATGCCTTGGAGCTTTTATTTTGTTACGGTTTTTTGCCAAACGGATGCGGACATTTTCTTCTGAATAATAGCTTCCAAGAGATTTCATATAAGTGAAGTTTTTCTGTTCCGGTGCACGGAAGGACAGGTGTTTTCCCTGTCGGACTTCATATCCGGCTAACTGCATTTTTTGTAAAAATTCCTCATAGTTGATGGAAGTCCAGATTGCTTTATCAACTGCAACACGTAGCTTGGCTTTCCAGCTGGTGCCACGATGATATTCCATGTTCTCCTTATAACTTTTGCCTTTTTCTCCGGTTGGCATACTGGTGGCAAGTCCATTTTCATGGCAGATACGATTACTGATCCGGCAGATTTTATGGTAGCTCCGCTTATTGGAAACATACTTGTGATGATCAACAAAACTTGCTGCATTAAAGATGATGTGGTTATGGATATGATTTTTATCAACATGGGTGCTTATCACATATTCATATTTTCCTTTCAGTACTTCGTTTGCAAATTGTTGTCCTAAGCGATGGGCAGTTTCGGCATCAACTTCTCCAGGCTTAAATGACTGAATCAGATGAAATGCCAGGTTATCACCTTTGTCCATTCCATTCTTTTTTGCCATTTCTCTTGTCATAGAAAATTCAAGATCTGCAGTTTCCGGGGAACAGCCAAAACTGGAAACTAACAGTTTTTCTTCTGTTTTATCTGGATTCGTGATGTAGTCCAGAGCTTTCTTGTCTGTTACTTTAATTGGGAAGATCTTAAGATACGCCATAATTCTTTCACCATCTCTTTTAATTCTTGCTTTTCTTCCGGATACAGATCACCGGTGCTGTTTACTTTTTTGGCAATCTGATTAATATTCACACCGATCTTATGCATTTCCTCATACTGTTTCTTCAGTGGAGTGGTATCGGTGTTGACGATGTAACCGTCGATTGCCATTTTACGAAGATAAGCTCCCATATTTTTTGTCTTTGATTCAATCATCTTTCTACGAATAAGCTTTTTTTCTTCTGGGGAAACACAAAACAAAATCTGTATATTTCTTTTTCTCTTTGCCATAGGCAGATTCTCCTTTCTTTGGTTCTTCGAAGTAGTGACTTCTGTGTTTTTAATTTAGGGCAGGGTTCCCTAAATTGCTGGTTTTCCGGAAGTGTATATACACTTCCTGTCCTTGCTATTTACCGGTGGCACAGCCTCCGGAAGAGAGTCTTAAAAAAGAACCCTCTATAAATAAGGTACTGAGAGAAGAAAAAGAGGACATCGAAGCTCAGAAGTATGACGCAAGCATGATTCTGTGGTATAGTAAAATCTGAATGAAAAAGAAGAAAAGAGGTCAAACCGATGTCACGGAAAAACCATAAGATGATAGATGGGAGATTACTGCAAACGAATAAGAAGTATTCCCAGTTAAAAATGAAGCAGAAAGAAAAGATTGCGGAATGGATGTTTCAGGCAACCAGAGATTATTATATGAAAAAATGTACTTTTCCGAGTGACAAACATCTGGAAGAAGTGGTGGATTCTGTTTATGAAAAAATTGAAGATGCAGAAATCTGGATTCCGTATGGAGAGGTCTTCAAGCATTATAAATCCAAACGATCGGATATCAACAAACGTGTCAGAAAATCTCTGAATGAAAAAGAAGAGAGTCAGATTGAGAAGGTCTGTTTTATGAATATGTGTATGATTCAGGATCATAAAGGGAATGTACTGGCTCTGGATAAAGTAAATGATAGCTATACCGGTACAACTTTTCCAGGCGGTCACGTAGAAGCAAATGAGATTTTTCAGAAATCTATGATTCGGGAAGTCTGGGAAGAAACAGGACTTACGGTTGAAGCACCGAAGCTTGGAGGATTATATCATTGGCATAAGAGCGGAGTGCACTATGTTATTACCTTGTATAAAGCGGATAAGTTTACCGGAGAATTAAAGAGTTCTGAGGAAGGAAGAGTTTATTGGATTCCGCTGGAAGAGTTAAAAACAAAAGAACTTGCTACAGGTATGGAACACGTTTTGCGGATTCTGGAATCAGAGAAGGTGGACGAGTGCTATATGCATCTGGAAGCAGATGGATATGTGGGAGACTTGTATTAAAGAATTACATGAGAAATGGCTGCCTGCTCATTGGAGAAAAGACAGCCATTCTTTATAAGATGCATCATTCATCTATTCTGTTTTTTCTGTTCGCTTTTAGAAGTGAAATTAATATATTTGGCACGTTGTAAAATTGAAATAACTGCATCAATGCTTTCAGGATTGGAGAAGCTCATGATAAAAGGTTCTTCTTTAAATTCCATGGGTTCGAACCCAGGATTCTGATCTGGATTCTTGAGTATATGGATGGGACGTGCACTCTGATTATAAAATGCCAGTTGTGCGGAATCTGTAGTGTTACCGATGACACCAATGCCTACATCCCCTTTTCCAAAGTCTATTCTATGTTTATTTAAGTTGATCATTTTCAAAAATCTCCTTTTTCAAAAATAGCATATTTAGTAATTTTCTATTATTCCCGAAGTAGGGATATCTTTTAAAAAGTCACTGTTGGAAGTAATCGGAGAATCTACAATCTGAACGCCGCTTCGTTTCATCATTCGGAATTTGAAATCAAGAAGTTCCGGTGGAACTTTCAGTTCTGCGGCAGCCTGGAAAAAGGACATATCAGCGTTAAGCATCTCCAGGACATCTTCATCTTCCAGAAGATAATCAGCGGCAAAGCAATTCGCTTCATATTCACATTGTGACACTCCATCGAATAATTCAAAATCATGAAAACACTTGATCTGAAGGGGTTTCTGATGAAGGAGTGCGTGACCGATCTCGTGGATCAGGATAATCTGCTGTATGATTTCCGGTAGGTCGCAGTTAATGACGATGCAGGTCTTTCGACATTCCCGCATACAGAAGCCTTTGCAACAGTTTGGATCAGTTCCAAGCGGAAGCTTTTTAACAATAATATGCATAGCGGCTGCAAGGCGGTACGGATCACTTTCCTGATATTTTGCTTTTACTTTATTAACAGTGTCTCTTATACATTTTGAACTCATAAAAACACCTCGATATTTCATAAGATAGTTTGCTGCAAGTATAGAGTAGCAAAAGTGCTGTACGAAAATACGGACACCTATGAATCACTTTCCATTTCAGTGTTTTTCTTTTTCCGTCCAAATGTCTTTTTGGCTTCCATCTTACAGGAAAGATATGCTTTGGTTACAGCCTGATAGAAAGCATCTTTTGCTTCTTCGTCGAGTTCGCCACCAGCAAAAAGAGCACGGTTGGCTTCGAGAATCTCATTGATGTCCCTGGCTCCTTTTTCACCAAGCTGTCCATTGACTTCATCAATATAATCCATTTTTTCAATTCCGTAAGAAGGATCTGTGATCTCATCATGTTTCAAATAATCGTAAGAGACATTCAATGCATGAGCGAGCTTTCTCATAGTAGAGATTCGTGCGATGGTGCCGGAACTTTCATAAGCTGCGATCGCACGCTGGGATACGCCGACCAGTTCTGCAAGTTCTTTTTGTGTCAGATGATTTTGTTCTCGTTGATATTTAATCTTGTCTGAAAAATTCATAGTGGGATCCTTTCCAAGTTTTTGAAATCGTAACTTCATCAACTTTATAAAAACTATTGACAGAGTTCATTATCACGTATAAAATACAAACAAATGTTCGTGAAGTTAGTAGAAATTATAATCTATAAACTTCACAAAGTCAATATGAAGCAAAGAACTTTTATTATGATTTTTAAGACTGGTAGGTGAATGTTATGAGCAGGACAATTCTTCATTCAGATATGAATTGCTTTTACGCAAGTGTTGAGATGCTGCATCATCCAGAACTTGCCGGGAAGCCGATGGCAGTCGGTGGTGATCCGGAAGCAAGACATGGAATTGTGCTGACTGCAAACTATATTGCGAAGCGAGCCGGAGTAAAAACAGGCATGGCATTGTGGCAGGCAAGACAGGTTTGCCCAGAAATAATCTTTGTACCGCCTCGCATGGATCTTTATTTGAGGTTTTCCAGAATGGCACAGGAGATTTACAGTGAATACACAGATCAGAGAGAACCATTTGGGATTGATGAAAGCTGGCTGGATGTGACCGCCAGTACTTCTATCAAGGGAGACGGAATGAAGATTGCAAAAGAGATCAGCAGTCGGATTAAATATGAACTGGGGGTTACCGTAAGTATTGGTGTTTCCTGGAATAAGATATTTGCAAAGCTCGGTTCTGATTATAAAAAGCCGGATGCCATTACAGAGTTTTCCAAAGACAATTACAAGGATATTGCATGGAAACTTCCAGTAGGTGATTTACTCATGGTCGGAAGAAGCACTGAACGGACGATGAAGAAACTTGGCATTTGTACAATCGGAGATCTGGCAGGAGCAGAACCTTCTATATTAGAAACATATCTTGGAAAGATGGGATTGGTACTTCATACCTTTGCAAATGGATGGGATGAAACTCCAGTTTTGGTAGAAGGATATAAAGTACCGATCAAGTCTATCGGGAACAGTACAACAACGCCAAGAGATCTTGTTAGTGAATTGGACGTGAAGATTATTTTGATGGCTCTTTCAGAAAGTGTAGGAGCCAGGCTTCGTGAAAATGGTTTTCAATGCAGGACAGTAGAAATCTCGATTCGGGATAATGGATTGTATCATTTCACGAGACAGTGCAAGTTGGACAGGGCAAGTAATCTTACAGAAGAAATTGCCAGAACTGCATTTGAGTTATTCCAGAAAAACTATAATTGGGAACATCCAATTCGTAGTCTTGGTGTTCGAGGATGTGATCTGGTATCAGAAGAGATGCCGTATCAGCTTGATTTATTTATGGATGAAACGAAGAGAGAAAAAATCAAAAAGATGGACCAGGTGGTAGATGAGATCCGTGGAAGGTTTGGCTATCAGAGTATTCAGAGAGCATTTATGTATCAGGATAAGATACTGGCACAGCTGAATGCTAAGGAACATACGGTTCATCCACAGGCATATTTTCATGGATAGGAGAGAGCAGGTGTTTTGTAATGACAGCTAAAGTGTATGTAGATGTCCTGGCAGTATTCAGCCGGGAAGGAGAATTGATCCCTACAGCGTTTGTCTGGGAAGATGGACGTAAGTATGCGATTGATAAGGTTTCAAAACCGGAGCGTTGTGCCAGCCGAAAAGCTGGCGGAACCGGATATCGTTATACCTGTCAGGTGGGTGGAAAAATCTGTCATCTGACTTATGAAGAAAATTATAAATGGTTTATGGAACGTAAATAACGGCGTCCTAAAAGGGAGCCCTGAATCAGG
>JBJEMC010000194.1:0-6323 GCA_051879475.1 Muricoprocola sp.
CAGACCTCGGGTTTTGCCAAGCAAAACACCTCGCGGAACAGTGGCACCTGAACTGCAACAAATAATCAAATGACAGGGAGAGATTTTGATGAATAAGATAATTACAATCAGCCGTGAATATGGTGCAGGCGGACATTCGATCGGACAGAAGGTTGCAAGCGAATTAGGAATCCCATTCTATGATAAAGATATTATGAAAGCAACCGTAAAGGCGACAGGATATGAGAAAGAAATTGTAGAAAAAGAACAGGAAGACCGTTCTGTAGGCGAAAACATTCTGAAAACAATCAGTTCTTTCTCATTAAATAGTTTTAGTGATACACAGGATGCTATTTTTGAGATTCAGAGAGCAGTAATCTTAAATCTTGCAAAGCAGGGACCTTGCGTGATTCTGGGAAGATGTGCCGATGTCATTCTGGACGAGGCCGGATTTGAGACCCTGAATGTTTTTATCCATGCAGATGAGGTACACAGGGCAGTGCGTCTGTCAGATTCAGATATGATGGATACCAAGAATGCTTCTGAGATTAAGAAAATGATTGTGAAAAAAGATAACAGCCGTCATACTTACTATCACCACTATACAGGAAAGACCTGGGGAGACAGCCATAACTATGATCTGACTCTGGATAGTGGAAAACTTGGATTTGAACTCTGCGCAAAGATTATTGCAGAGGCAGCAAGAGAATCTGTAGAGTAATTCGATGCAGAAACAAAAGAGAAAAGGGCGAAACTCGCTAGGCGTGTTTCGCCTTCTTTACGCGAGCAATGAGGGAAAGTCCGTAAGGAATTTTATCAGGAAAGACAGGGTATCGAGATGAAAAAGAATTATAAGCTGACGATCAGCTATGATGGAAGCAGATACTATGGCTGGGAACATCAGCCGGACAGAGAGACCATTCAGGGAAAATTAGAACAGGTCATCTATCGTATGTGTGATGAGAAAGTCCCCATATCTGAGCTGAAGCTCATTGGAGCCGGAAGAACGGATGCCGGAGTACATGCCAAAGCAATGGTGGCAAATATTTTTCTGGATCTGAATATGACAACAGATCAGATGCAGGATTATATGAACCGCTATCTTCCGGATGATATTGCGGTAACAGACGTAAGAGAAGCATCAGAGCGTTTCCATGCCAGATATAAGGCAGTGGGAAAGACTTACCAGTATACCTGCTATGCCGGAAGGGTAAAATCGATATTTGACAGGAAATATGTGACCAGACTGGAAGAAATGCCAGATATCGAAAAGATGCAGGAAGCTGCCTCTTACCTGGAAGGAAAACATGACTTTGCCAGTTTCTGTACAAACCCAAAGATGAAGAAATCTACGGTTCGTGTAGTAGATAAGATTCAGATCACATCCAGAAAAGGATATATTTATTTTACCTTCCACGGAACCGGATTTTTACAGAACATGGTTCGAGTACTGGTGGGAACACTACTGGAAGTTGGATATGGAAGAATGTTTCCACAGAAAATGCCGGAAATTTTAGAGGCAAAAGACAGAAAACTGGCAGGTCCCACTGCACCGCCCCAGGGATTGTGTCTTATGAAAGTAGACTATGAATAAATACAAAGGAGAAAAACAGATAACATGTCAATTTTAATAGCAATACAACAGGTAGGTATTATTTTCGGATATATGCTGGTAGGATTTCTTGCCGGAAAGTTTCAGATCATCCGGCCACAGGAACGTTTATTTCTGTCAAAGCTGATCACCAGTATTACGCTTCCGTTTACCATCATTGCGGCAACTAATGTCACAATGAAAAGAGCAGTACTGGTGAACTTGGGGCTTTTGACAGGAACTCTGCTTCTTACCTATGTGGTGGTCACAGGTATATGTCTTGCCATATTGAAAATGAAAGGCGTATCACAGAAAAAACAGGCGGCATATACCAGCTTATGTGTATATCCAAATTCCGCCTTTATCGGAATGCCTCTTTGTACAGCCCTGATGGGAGATATTGGAACTATCTATGCAGCAGGAGCAATCGCAGCATTTAACGTCATCTTTTTTACCGTACAGGAAACTCTTTTTTCCGGGAAAAAAATTCAGCTGAAAACTTTCATAACACCGGTAAATATCACAACGATACTTATGATTGTAATGCTGATTTTCGGCATCCATCTGCCTGGACCTGTACAGACAGTGTGTTCCAATATTGGTGGAATGACGACACCACTGGCACTGATCATTATTGGTGTTATGATTGCAGAGAGCAGACTGGTAGAAATCATCAGGGAAAAAAGAGCATATGTTCTTAGCCTGATACGAAATATTGTAGTGCCCCTGGCACTGCTGGCAGTTTTGAAAGTACTGCCTCTGGAATATGATGTGAAACTTGCGACACTTATTTTTGTTGCCTGCCCTGTAGCAAATCTTACAGCGGTATATGCCATGAGATTTGACACAGAAGCAGAACTGTGTGCAAGAACCACCTTGTTATCTACCTTGATGTTTGCATTGACATTGCCTGTGATATTACTGTGTTCAAACATTCTTTAAGACAAAAAACATTTAAGACCGGGAGAATCAGACATGGATCAGAAAGAAGTAGAGTACCTTCAGAAGGTGCTTGATGTTGCAGATAAGAAAATACAGGAAGTAACACAGAAAATGGGTGGCAATGCCAGAGATATCGAAAGTATGAATGAGTATTTCTGGGAAAACTATGCCGAATTTGATGAGTATGGTTATGAAATGTATGACAATAAGATGGCATTAAAGACCAGACTGACCCAGCAGGAAAGCTATGGAAAAGAGCTTGCCCGTTATGAGAAAATGAAGGATTCACCTTATTTTGGCAGAGTGGACTTTGTCTATGAGGGAGAAGAGGAAGCCGAGACCTATTATGTGGGAATCGGTAATCTGTCAGAAGACCATTCTCATCTGCCTTATGTATATGACTGGAGAGCTCCGGTATGCGGATTATTTTATGATTATGATAAAGGACAGGCGCAGTTTGAGGCACCTGCCGGTGTCATGAAGGGGGAGATTGCCAGAAAACGTCAGTATAAGATCCAAAATGGCAGACTCAAATATGTCATTGAGACAGAGATGAATATTGATGATGAGATTTTACAGCTTGCCTTATCAGAACAGGCAGATGCGAAATTGAAGAATATCGTAACCACGATCCAGAAGGAACAAAACAGCATTATCAGGGATACCAGACATAAAATTATGGTAGTGCAGGGATGCGCCGGAAGCGGGAAGACATCTGTGGCACTGCACCGTATCGCCTATCTCTTATACCATAACAGAGAGACGTTAAAAGCTGCACAGATCCTGATTCTGTCCCCTAACAGTATATTTGGAGATTATATTTCCAGAATCCTGCCGGAACTTGGCGAGGAAAATGTCTGTGAACTGACTCTGGATGACTACGCCTACAGAGAATTGCGGCAATTTGGGGAAGCCCAGGATCGATATGACGAGATTGAAAAAGCCCTGGCAGGTAATCCGGTGCAGGATTATATGTATAAGCAGTCCAGAGACTATGTGAAAGAACTGGATCGTTTTATTCTCCAGTTAGAATGGGATAACATGGATATTAAAGATTTCAACTTTAAGAAATTATCCATGAGTGCGAAGGATATTTCCACTTTCTTTTATGAAAAATTCTGTGATGTCCCGATTTTTTCCAGGCTGGAGAAAATTGCAGATTATATGATAGACGAGCGGGAAACTCTGGTAGGAAAAAATATGGAGGAGGAAGATAGACAGGCTGTTTATGAGATGATAAACAAAATGTATCTCACGACAGATCTTCTGGAGCTGTATAACAGATTCCTGGAGGAAACCGGTCGGGAAGAGAGCCTGATTACAGGAACTGAGATTCCTTATGAAGATGTATATCCCCTGCTGTATTTTAAATATTCCGTCTTTGATATGCCAAAAAGGAGGCAGGTAAAGCATCTTGTAATCGATGAAATGCAGGATTATTCCTATCTGCAGTATCTGATCATTCAGAAATTGTTTCATTGTCCTATGACGATCCTGGGGGATTCCTGCCAGACCATGGGAGAAAAGGCCTCTGATGTCATGAAGTTTCTTCCGAAGATCTTTGGAAAAGATATTTTTTATGTCCACATGAATAAAAGTTACCGTTCTACTTCGGAAATTCTGGATTTTGCAGAAAGCATCCTTTCGGATGATATCGCAAAAAGTGAAAGGGTAGATCGTCATGGAGAAAAGACCGAGCTTCTCAGCCTGACAACAGAAGATGAAATGTGGGATGCAATTGCAGAAGAAGTGACCGTATTACAGGAAAAATATACCACAGCGGCACTTTTGTGTATCAGCCAGGAAGATGCCGGCCACTGCCAGGAAGAAATGAAGAAGAGGAATGTCCAGACAACTCTTTTGAAAAAAGAAAGTATGAAATTTAATCAGGGGGTATCTGTTATGCCGTTTTATCTTGCAAAGGGGCTGGAATTTGATGCGGTTCTGATACCGGATTCCCAGAATTATCAGACCCCTCTGCAAAAACAGGCCTTATATATCAATGCCACAAGGGCACTGCATTTCCTGAGACTTTATCAGCGGCTATAAAATAATTCGCATTATAAAATAATCATCCTTGATGGCAAATTGCCAGTTTCTATTTTTGGCTTTTAGGCAAAGGGATTCTTCATGGAGATCATTTGATACCTTTGACATCCGTCTTCCAAATGAATGGGAAGTTCTGGTAAATGTAGATCTGGAAGACGGAGAACTGGAAGAAGGCGGCGTATACAAAGTAGTAATCGCACTTCCGGATGACTCTGATGAAACGGTTGACACAGTTGTAAACATTCTGATGTCCTTCAGTCAGCACGAAGAAGAATAATAAAAAAACGGATAAATCAGCAAAAAGGAATCCTGGGAAGGATTCCTTTTTTGAGGGTTTGCGTGCCATGGGTGCACTCTAACGGGGGCAATTTTTTTCTGAAAAATACATTTCACCTCCTAAAAACGACATTTCGTACCGAAATGATATTATTTTGGTGGAAATCTGTTTCGGTGTCAGAAACTAGAAAAAATATATAAACTTCAAGAATAAAAAAACAAACAAAAAGATAGATTATTTGCAAATAAGTGAGTATTTAAAAATAGAGTAGAACATAGGAAGAAACTGTGCTATACTGTTAATGTAGGATTCCTCTGTAAAACGGAGGAAACGAATTGAAGAAAAAGAAAACATTAAAAGAACTTACCATAAAAGATAACTTTTTGTTTGGTGCAGTCATGGTGGAAGAAGAAAACTGCAGAAGATTTCTGGAATTGGTGCTGGGATTTTCTATTGAAAAAGTTGAAATCAGTAAAGAAAAGAGCATTATCTACCATCCAGAATATAAAGGTGTACGGTTGGATATCTACGCAAAGGATGAGGGGAATACTCGCTATAATGTAGAAATGCAGGTTGCGAAGAAGCCGGAGCTTGGAAAACGAGTGAGGTATTATCATGGACAGATTGATATGGAACTCCTGCTCAGTGGAAGAGATTATGCAGAGTTGCCGGACGTCTATGTGTTGTTCCTTTGTGATTTTGATCCCTTTGGAGAAAAAAAGTACCGCTATACTTTTACAAGACAATGTCAGGAGAAAACTGATTTGTGCTTACAGGAAGGTTGCACCAGTGTATTTTTGAGTACCAGAGGAGAAAATGATGAGGAGGTATCTGAAGAACTGGTTAAGTTTTTGAAATTTGTAAGGGCAGATCTGAGTGAAAGTGAGAAAGATTTTGAAGATGATTTTATCAAATCACTTCAGGAGACCATCGATCGAATCAAAAAAAGTCGGGAAATGGAGGAACGGTACATGATTTTTGAAGAAATGCTCAGGGATGAAAGAGCAGAAGGAAGAGCCGAGGGTAAGGCAGAATCAATTTTGGAATTATTGGAGGATCTTGGTGAAGTTTCAGAGGAAGTACGCATTAAAATCATGAATGAAAAGAATCTGGATACACTTACTAGCTGGCATAGATTTGCAGCAAAGTCAGATTCCATAGAGGGATTTCTGAGTAAAATCTAAGATAAATCGTATCGAACCATCAATGAATCATATCTAAAGAGGATATTATAATGGATGCAATATCCTCTATCATTAAAACACAAGCCGGTTCAGGCAAATATCAAATTAAAAGAGCAGAGGAATTCTATATAAGGGAGTATTTTGGTGTCAGAAACCAGAAAAATTAAAAAAAATGAAAAAACATATTGACATTTGCAAACATGTGAGGTAATATAAAAAAGCTGTCGACGAGATACGACAGAAAAGATAAGAACCTTGATAATTGAACAGTGATACAACCTTGAAAATTCTAAAAGAATTC
>JBJEMC010000195.1:0-6316 GCA_051879475.1 Muricoprocola sp.
ATTTTGGAGTAACTACTTTACCGTCTTTTGTAACGAAGATGAAGTTTGCACCGCCTGTCTCTTCTACTTTTGTTCTTGTAGCAGGGTCAAGGTACATATTTTCATCAAAGCCTTTTCTGTGAGCATCTGTGATATTGTAAAGGCTCATAGCATAGTTAAGTCCTGCTTTGATATGACCTGTTCCATGAGGTGCTGCACGGTCAACATCGCTGACACGGATCGTGATAGGCTTTGCACCGCCTTTGAAGTATGGACCAACAGGTGTAGCGAAGATACGGAACTGATATTCATCCGCTGGTTTTACACCGATAACAGGATTGCTTCCAAACATATATGGACGAATGTAAAGAGTTGCGCCAGATCCATATGGAGGAACGTAAGCTTCATTTGCTTCGATCACAGATGCAACAGCTTCTACCCATTTGTCTTCTGGATAAACCGGCATTTCCAGTCTTTCACAGGAATCTTTCATACGGGCTGCATTTAAGTCAGGACGGAATGTTACGATATGTCCGTCTTCTGTTGTGTAAGCCTTCAGACCTTCGAAACAAGTCTGAGCATACTGCAGAACACCTGCACATTCTGAAATAGTAACAGTAGCATCAGAAGTAAGGAAGCCCTCTTCCCATGCACCGTTTTTATAATTTGCTACGAATCGTTTGTCAGTCTGGATATATCCAAATCCAAGGCTGGACCAATCAATATTTTTCTTTTCCATGATTGTCTCCTCCCAAATTGTTTCATTCGTTTATAACTGTAAAGTGTTGATACAGTTATGCTGTCTATAGTTTACGCTTTATGGGAAAACGTGTCAAGTGAATAGTAACCAAGAAAATCCTTGACGGTATCATTTTAAAATACTAAACTGAGAATGCAAGAAAATAATCAGAGGTAGAGATGATCATTCAAATTTTTAACAGTCAGGGGCATCTGCAGAGCATTTCTGCTGAGGATGCTTTTTCTTTTTTGAAGGAGAAGGGACATGTGGTCTCTCTCGTCGGCGGTGGAGGGAAGACTTCCACTATGTATGACCTGGCAGAGCATTGCAGGAAAAAAGGATGGAAGGTTCTGGTCAGTACCACAACCCGGATCTGCCTGCCGGAGAGAAAAGAGATTCTGGCGCTGAATATGAAACAGGTGCGGGATTGCTGGCAGCGGGGCGAAATCGCGGTCTATGGAGAGAAAACCATTGCAAAGGATCAGACGATAAAACTGAAGATGCCAGAGGAACATAGTCTGCATCAGCTCATACAAGAGGCAGATATCGTCTTTCTTGAGGCAGACGGAGCCAATAGAAAGCCCTGTAAGGTTCCAAGAACTCATGAACCGGTGATTCTGGAAGAATCCGATATCGTTCTTGGCATCATGGGGCTTGATACCTTAGGCAGCCAGATGAAAGAAGTCTGTTTCTGCCTGGAAGAAGTGGAAACACTGTTAAAGAAGAGTCTTACAGAAACCATGACAGAACAGGACATGGCGGTTATCCTGTTGTCTGAAAAGGGAACCAGAAAATCTGTTGGCGACAGAGAATACTACATGATTTTAAATAAATCTGATTTGATGACAGACAGGGATCCGTCGGGAGAACATTTAAGGAAATTATGGAATCTTCTGACAGACCATAAGGAAAAGGTATACTTTACAAGGAGAGCATCATGATAAAAGATAAATTGTTGGTCGTGCGTGGTGCCGGTGATATAGCCACAGGTACGATTTATCGATTAACGAAAAGTGGGTTTCGGGTATTGGCACTGGAATCAGAACACCCGTCAGCAATTCGAAGAAAAGTCGCTTTTTCAGAAGCAGTCTATGAAGGCAGCATGCAGGTAGAAGGCATGACGGCAGTACTTATTGGAAAGAATACAATTTCAGAGAAAGAAAGATGGAAAATAATCTGGAGCGAGGCCGAAGCTGTCTGGAAGGATGGTAAAGTGCCGATTCTGGTGGATCCGGAAGGAATTAGCATCACAAAGTTTCACCCGGATGTAGTCATTGATGCCATTCTTGCCAAAAGGAATCTGGGAACCAAAAAAGAGATGGCTCCCCTTACCATTGCTCTGGGACCGGGATTTGAGGCAGGAAAAGATGTAGACGTAGTCATTGAGACCATGCGCGGGCACAACCTTGGAAGAATCATTTATCAGGGCTATGCATTGCCAAACACAGGAACCCCCGGAATCATCGCGGGATATGGAAAAGAACGGGTCATCCATGCCGAGGCAGAAGGCAGGATTCGGATACTCTCGGACATTGGAAATCTGGTTTCTCAGGGACAGGTGATTGCCATAGTGGGGGAGAGTGAGATCAGAGCAACCCTTACAGGAATCCTGAGAGGAATCATCCGCGACGGCTATCCTGTCACCAGAGGATTTAAAGTGGCAGATATTGACCCAAGACAGTCAGAATATGTCAACTGTTTCACCATTTCTGATAAAGCACGCTGTATTGCAGGCAGCGTATTAGAAGAAGTGTGTCGTAGTTGCTTGTCATAAAGGAAAAAATAGATTATAATGTCAGAAAAATGGGCTGGTTTGTCGATGGAGGAAGAAACGTGGAAACACCGATTCAGAAACTGGAATTTGAAAATAAAAAAGGAGTAAAACTGTATTGTAAGAGGGATGACCTGCTCCCTTTTTCTCTTGGAGGCAATAAAGTCCGCATCGGAGAGCAGTTTTTCAAAGATATGCTGGATAAGGGCTGTGACTGCATGGTAATATATGGAAACAGCCGCTCAAACCTGTGCCGTGTATTGGCGAATCTATGCTGTGCAAAAAAGGTGCCGGTTTACATGATCTGTTCCAGTGAAGAACATGAACAGACCCACGCAGAGACCAACAACAGTCGTCTGATGAAGTGGCTGGGAGCCACGGTGATCCCCTGTGAAAAGACAAATATCGCAGAAACTGTGGAAAAGACCATGGAAGATTTACAGAGACAGGGGTATCGCCCTTATTATATCTATGGCAATAAATTTGGAACCGGCAATGAAGGAACTGCAGTGCAGGCATACGTAGATGGGTACAGGGAAATCCGGGACTGGGAAGAGAAACATGACATCTGGTTTTCTCATATCTTTTTTGCATCAGGAACCGGTGCGACCCAGTCAGGACTGATCAGCGGCAAGCTCCTTCATAAAGGACAGGAAAAGATCATTGGAATATCCATTTCCTCCCGGGAGTACGAAAGAGCCGTACAGGTCATCCGCACAGGAATTTCTGATTATTTTCAGAAAAAGAATCTGGAACTGCCGGAAGACTTTGAAAAGGAAATTATCGTAGAGACGGCCTACCGTAAGGGTGGTTATGGCCTTTTTGATGAGGAGATCACGAAGGTAATCAGAGAAGAGTTTTGCCGCAATGGACTGCCGCTGGATCCAACCTATACCGGCAAGGCATTTTGGGGAATGAAAGAGTTTATCAGAGAAAAGGAGCTGACAGACTGTAATGTGCTGTTTCTTCATACAGGAGGAACTCCATTATTTTATGACCAGCTGCCTGGAGGAATACAATGAAAAAGATTTCAATCGTAATTCCATGTTATAATTCCCAGGCCACGATCCGCAAAGTTGTGGAAATGGTAATGGATGAATTTAAAAAGATGGAAGAATATGAATGTGAATTTGTCCTTGTAAATGATGCCTCTCCAAAGGATGACACTTATGGGGAAATTTATAAACTGGGACAGGATTATAAAAATGTCAAGGGAATCAATTTGATGCGTAATTTTGGACAGCACAATGCCCTGATGGCGGCGCTGCACTATACTACAGGAGATTTTATCCTGGGAATGGATGATGACATGCAGACCCATCCTTCCCAGATTTCAAAGCTGATTCACAAGATGGAAGAAGGATTTGACCTGGTTTACGGCGTGTATCCCAAGAAAAAGAATTCCCTGGCAAAGAACATTACCAGTAAATTAAATGAAGTGTCTTCCAGGGTGCTCCTGGGACGGCCAAAGAGTATCGTATCCAGTAATTTCTGGATGATCACGAAGCAGGTTCGTGATGAGGTGATAAAATACGACAGCTTCAATCCGTATATAGATGGCATTTTTTACCGCACCACTCATAAAATTGGAAATGTAGAGGTAGAACATTTTAAGAGAGAAGTGGGGGTTTCCAATTATACACTGAAAAAGCTTTTGAAACTCTGGCTGGCATATTGGAATTACTCAGTGATTCCGTTGAGAATATCCTCTGTTCTTGGGGCGATTTCTGCAGTCATTGGTTTCCTGGCAACCATTTGTGTGGTAATTTATAAACTGGTAGATCCAACCGTGACCGTTGGCTGGGCATCAACGATATGTATTGTTACAGTATTTGCGGGACTGATTCTCATGGTGCTGGGAATCATTGGAGAATATCTTGGAAAAATCATTCTGATTGTTAATAAGACACCGCAGTTCATTATCAGAGAGTCTATTAATGTTGATGAGGAAATAAAAGAGTGAAGAAATTAATGATATTGGGTGCAGGAACGTATCAGGTTCCTTTGATACAGACGGCCAAAGATATGGGATTATATACTATTGTAGTAAGCAGACCCGGTAATTATCAGGGATTTGCCCTGGCCGACAAAGCATATGAACTGGATACCAGAGACCGGGAAGGAATCCTGCAGGCAGCCAAAGAAGAGAAAATTGACGGAATCTGTACCTCCGGAACGGATGTGGCAGTTGCAACGATCGGATATGTCTGTGAACAGCTTGGCTTATCCGGGATTCCACTGTCGGCAGCAGAGATTCTTACGGATAAAGCGAAAATGAAGGAAGCATTTCTAAAAGGCGGAGTCTGTGCTTCTAAGGGGAAACGGGTTTATCATCTGGAAGACATGAAATCCGTGGCAGAAAGTCTTGGCTATCCCATGGTGGTAAAACGAGTAGACAGCTCCGGCAGCAGAGGCATCACAGTGGTAAAAGAAGAAAGTCAGTTAGAAGAAGCCTTTGCTCATGCAATCGAAAAGTCCTCCAGAGACTATGTCCTGGCAGAAGGATTCCTCTCCGGAATGGAAATCGGAGTGGATGGATTTGTACAGGATCACAAACTGATATTCCTGGCGCCCCATGGCAAATTTATCTATCATGGAAAATGCATTACCGTTCCCGTGGGACATGAATTTCCATACCGTTGTTCTGATAAAGTGTATGAAGAAATCAGAAGGCAGATGCAGCTGGCCGTTACGGCCTCAGGGGCAGACCAGTGTTCCGTAAACGCAGATGTCTTTGTAGACGGGGAGACCGTTTCCATTATTGAAATGGGAGGAAGAACAGGCGCAACCTGTATACCGGAGCTGATTTCTATTTATTACGGTTTTAATTTTTATGAGAAAATGATAAGAAGTGCTTTGGGAGAAAAAGTAGAGTTTATCTGTCAGGAACCAAGGCCATGCATGGCAAAGCTTCTGATGAGTCCTGTGGGTGGAAGGATTACCGCTATAGACTGGGAAGGCATAGAGAAGGTCAGAAAAAAAGGTACTCAGGTCGTGATTGACTTCCCTGTGGGGCATGAAGTGCTGGCCATGAATGATGGAACAGACCGAATTGGTCATGTAATAGCTCAGGCAGAGAAAGAAGAAGTCCTGGATGAACTTATATCTCAGGTTCGCAGTTGTATTTATATTGACGGAAAGGCTTTAGAAGAAATATGGAGAAATTAAAAAAATATTTGCCGCTGCATCTGACGGTTATGCTGTTTTCCTTTACCAGCGTATTTTCAAAATTAGCCTCCGGATGCTTCAATGCCGGCGGATTCAAGTCGCTTATGCTGTATGTGTATATTTTTCTCATGCTGATGACCTGCGCCGTATATGCCCTGGCATGGCAGAAGGTAATCAAACATGTTGATCTGAATGTGGCATATGCCAACAGAACGGTGTACCTGATCTGGTCCCAGGTCTGGGCAGTTGCCATTTTCAAAGAGAACCTCTCAGTGAACAATATCATTGGGATGGTGATCGTATTTATTGGAGTATTGGTGGTGGTTTTCCATGAATAGTTATATGATGATGATGTTTGTGGCCACGTTTTTTTCAGCAATATCCCAGATTTTGTTGAAAAAAAGCGCAAACAGAGAACACAAAAGCTGGATTTATGAATACCTGAACTGGCGGGTGATTCTGGCATATTTTATTTTCTTCTCCGTTTTGCTGGTAAATACATATGCATATACACAGGTCGATATGAAATACGGTGCAGTCATTGACGCATTTACCTATGTATTTGTTATGCTCCTGTCCTGGCTGATTCTCCGGGAGAAGTTTACAAAATGGAAATTGATCGGAAACTTAATTATAGTGGCCGGAGTGATTATTTATAC
>JBJEMC010000196.1:0-6307 GCA_051879475.1 Muricoprocola sp.
TGGTCATCCGGGATGAACAGTTGAAAGAAAGGATGTCCGTTTATTCCAGGAAGTTTATGAATCCTTCCGGAAAGAAATCATAAAAGTGAATAAGAATGAGATATCCGGCAGGGCGGTGAATTTGGCTGGAACCATCAAGACTGCACCGGATATCAAGAGTTTGTCAAGGAGCTGAATCTGACTGGAATCATTAAGAGCCCGGCAAAACATTTGTAACTGGTTTATGGAATCATTTTCGATTCTGTACGATCAAGTGCATTTGTTTTGCCGGTTTTTTTATTTTTTTCAAGATCCATGTTGTATAAGAACCCTTGAGACTTTGGATAGATAGAGGGATTTTTTTATTCCGAAAACACAGGAAAAATATGAAAAACAGAATATCTGCAAAAATGAAAGGCCTCAAAAAGTTGTTTATTATGCAATGAAAAGAGAATAAGGAGGTAGAACACATCAGAGAAAAAGGTAGCTGAGGAGTCGCGGACTCCCGTTTAAAAAAAACGGGTTGGTCCGGGACTGTTTCCGCTACCAATTTTTATATTCCAAACAAATGCAGACTGGATCACCCGTAGCCGCAAGGCAGAAAGGTGGTCCATATGATGACATTAAAAGACTTAAAGAAGAGAGTTCCGGTTGCAGACGAGAAAAAAGTGATTTTGAGAAAAAAGGAGCTTTTGAATACAGGTGCGGAAATTGTTGTAAAAGAAATTATCGAAGATGGTGTGGAAATCAGTGTTTATGATAACGGATATGTTTTGTATGAAGAGGGAAGACATAGAACTGTTTTTCGCTTACATGAATGTAAGGACTATGATTACAGCGCGGTAGATGGCAGAAAAGATGCTTTTGGAGCAGACTTTTTTGAAAACGAAAACTGGTACATCTTACCGCTGATGGTTGGTATGGATCGTGTAGAAGACAGCAGACGGAGAATTCTGTCAAATCATAAAGTGATTTCTATTGATATTGAGGAGAATGATTTCTTTAGTATCAAAGCCCGTTGTGTACCTGATATGACAGAAAAAGTGCTTTGGAATGAAATGATGAGAGAAATATCAGATCTTTTGAATGAACGACAGAGATATGCAGTAATTGCATATTATTGTGAAGGTGCATCTCAGGCTGAGATTGCAAAGAATCTCGAAATCTCTCAGCAGGCAGCTAGTGGACTGATCCAGAGAGCACTTGTGATTATCCGTAACTATATGCAAGTTAATCCAAGTGATGTCAAAAGAAAAAGAAATAAAAAATAATTTTCAATCCATGTTGTATAAGAGGCTCTGAATCTTTGGATAGGTATAAGGATTTATTTCCGACGTACCTTGAAAACTTCATAGCCTGCCCAGAATGATACCTGGCTTGAATATGCATCTTTCGCGTATCTGGCCAGAGCATACGTTTCGGAAATATGGAAACCGAAACAGGAACGGGTCTGGGAATGAAAACAGGAAAATGCTCAAAATAGAATATTTATTTGTCTGAATCCAAATCGGAGGATGACAGTAGAAACCATGTGGCGGTGTTTACAGAGATTCGTGAATACCGCCACATCTTTGTGCTGTTATCTCAGAAATCACGAGATTTGCGTGAGTGCTGACTGTCCCAAATAGTACAAATCTGAAACGAGAGGAGGATGTGAGGAAAATGAAGTGATATGAAATTTTACACTGAAACATTTCGTATACAGACAAATAAGAAAGGATGAGAACATGAAATTTAAAAGAAAAACAATGAGAATTGTATCAGGTATGCTGACAGCTATTACACTGTTTACCAATGCCCTTTCTCCGGTAATTGCTTATGCTGCTCCCGCAGATGAAGCTGACAGTAGAATCCCTTATTACGAGGAAATTAAAGATCAGCTGGATCAGGATGAAGTGGTAACTGCCAGAGATATCGAAGTAACGGTTGGGTCTGGATTCGATGTAAAAGCAGACTTTTCCGGAATTGAGATTCCGGACAGTGAAAAAGCCAAAGTGAAGCTCATGGCAGCCCAGAATGATGAAGGGAAAGAGTTTTCTACGGATCATGCAGATATCTATAAAACGGTATATTCTGTTGAACCCCAGAAAACAGATCATCCGGTGTATCAGATCAGCAGAAACATTACGGTAAAAGATGTTTCAAAAGAAGCTGATACTACTGTGAATTCGGATAGTTCTTCGGATCAGGATTCCGGTACCGGGGAAACAGAAGAATCTGAGGATAGTGATGATGAATCGGAAACGGATTCTTCCGAAATGAAACAGCCGGAAACGGATGAAGCGGTAAATGTATCAGAAGCTGAGACAGAAACAGAGGTTACCGGGAAAGAAATCACCGAGGAAGAATTTGATGCAGAGATCGAATCAACGGAAAATCAGGAGACGGTTGATCCGGAAACCGGTACTACTCTTTCAGAAGTTATGGAAGAGGCGGTAGATCAGGGAATTGCCTTAAATGAACTGGAAGCCGGAGAAATGGTCACTTTTGAAATGCCGATGCTTTTAGCGGCTGCAGAAACCGGTAGCCAGTCCGTATCTATTACAAGAGGCAGCTGGTATCATTATGCTGATTATGGATTAGGTTCTTACATTACAGCACCATATTATGTGTCCTGGGGTGGAATCAAAGCGACAGCATATTGTGTTCAGCCATCTAAGAATGGACCGGATGATGGTACGTACTCTATTACAAAATTATCTGATGGCAAGACTCTGGCAAAGGTTTGTTACTATGGAACAAAAGCCAGTGACGAGAATGGATTCTTTGATGAAAAACACCCGGATTTCTCTGCTGGTAAGAGATTTATTATCACACACCTTGCGGCAGCATATGCCAACGGATCCAGTGACTGGGATTCCGGTACGAACGCAACCGGACGGTCTCTTGCTAAGGAGCTTTATAACTACTGTATCAATATGCCGGATATCCCGGATGTGGATATGAGCTTTTCTGATAGTGATGTGAACGCTTATGTGGAAGGAAATATCCAGAGAACAAAGACGATTACATTCAAAGCAGATGAATTGCAGACCATTACCTTTAAACTTCCACAGGGAGTAAAGCTTGTGAATGTGACTACCGGCAAAACCAGTGCGGCAGGTGCGAGCGTTGAAATCTGCGGTGGAACACAGTTCTATCTTACTGCCCCACTATCTCAGGCTGAGGATGTGAGTGCTTCATTCTCTTCAAAGATGAAAGGAAGCATTGATAAAGAGTATTCTGCCTATAAGATAACGACAGGATCTTCCACACAGGATCTTGCACTGGTATTTGGTGAAGGTGTCGGAAATGAAAAGTATGTGGATTTCAAAGTAACATGGACCAAGGAATGTTATATTTCTATCGTGAAAAAAGACAGTGAGACATCTAATACTCTGGCCGGTGCGGTTTATGGTATCTACAGCGATGCTGCATGTACACAGCTGATCAAACAGATGCCGGCAACGGATGCCAATGGTGCATCAAAGGTTACGATTGAGAAGACACAGGAAGTTGTATATCTGAAAGAAATCTCCGTTCCGACAGGATATACGATTGATGCAAAAGCTTACAATGTAACATTGAATATTGGAAAAACATCCAATATGAATGTGACCGATAAACGAGTGACAGCAACGATTTCCCTTCATAAGCAGGATGCCGAGACAGGAAATACCCCACAGGGTGATGCAACGCTGGAAGGTGCTGTTTATGGCTTATTTGCACGTGAGGATATTGTACATCCGGATGGGAAAACAGGTGTCCTTTATAAGAAAGGAACCCAGATCACATCCCTGACTACAGATAAAAACGGACAGGCTTCGGTTTCCAATTTGTATCTGGGAAAATATTATTTTAAAGAGCTGACTCCTCCGGTTGGATATCTGCTGGATCAGGAAGAACATGAGGTAGACTGCTCTTACGAAGGTGCAAATGTACCAGTTGTAGAAAGAAAAGCAATTTCCAAAGAAGATGTGATCAAACAGCCATTTCAGATTATCAAGGCAGCGAATAACGGGAAAACAGATGCCGATCTTTTGAAAGGTATTGGTTTCTCTGCCTGGCTGGCAAGTGATCTGAAAGTAAAAGCAGATGGGTCTTATGATTTCTCTTCTGCGAATCCAGTTGTTATCACAGCAGATGGAAAAACAGAGATGTTTACAGATGAAAAGGGTTATGCCTGCTCTATTCCACTTCCGTATGGAACATACGTGGTAAAAGAGACAACCAGTAAACACAACTATGAACCGGTGGATGATTTTATCGTTACAATCAATGAGAATCACCCAGACACTCCGCAGGTATGGCGTGTGCTTCTGGATAAGGAATTTGAGGCAAAGCTGAAGATCATCAAGAAAGATGATGAAACAAAGAAGAGTGTGCTTCTGGCAAATACAGAATTTAAAGTATATGATCTGGATCATCAGAAATATGTCGAGCAGGTTACTACTTATCCTTCTACCAAAGTTCACAAATCATATTTTACCGATGAGAACGGATATCTGATCCTTCCGAACAATTTGAAGATCGGAAATTACAGAATCGAAGAAGTGACTGCACCGGAAGGATATACACAGTCTTCTGCTTATGTAACGGTATCTGTAGATACTAACACAGCCTATATGATCGATCCGACCAGTAAAGATGCCATTATCGAAGTGGAATATGAGAATCATCCGGTTAAGGGAGAACTGACCATTTTCAAACAGGGAGAACTTCTTGCCGGTTATGATCATGATTTCCAGTATGAGCTGTGTGGACTGAAAGGCGTTACATTTGAAGTATATGCTGCAGAAGATATTTATACTGCCGATCATCAGGTGGATGAAAATGGAAACCGTACCTTGTATTATGCAAAGGATGCCCTGGTGGCAAAAGTAACTACGGATGAAGATGGATATGCGTATGTGAAAGATCTTCCTCTTGGCGAATATTATGTAAAAGAATCCGAGGCACCGGAAGGATTTGTTCATAATGAGAACAGTGAAAAAGCTGTTTTTGTATATGCAGATCAGAATACCCCGGTTGTATTTGACCAGGTGTCCTTCACCAATGAAAGACAGAAAGTGTCGATTTCTGTCGAGAAACAGGATGCAGATAATGGAAATGTCGTACCGGGTGCTGTCTTCGGAATCTACAATGCCGAAGATATCATCAATAAAGATGGCCAGGTAATCGTAAAAGCAGATACCCTGCTTCAGGAGATGACTTCCGATGAAGATGGTCAGGCAAAATGTACACTGGATCTGCCTCTCGGACAGTATTATGTGAAAGAGCTTCATGCTCCTGCCGGTTTTGTTTCTTCTGATGAGATCCTGAGCTTTGATGCTTCTTATCAGGGACAGGACATTCAGACCGTTGAGTTGAAAGCAGTTAAGAAAAACGAGCCGACAGTTGTGGAAATCACGAAGTCCGATATCACCACAGGCGAAGAACTGGATGGTGCGTACCTGCAGGTACTTGACCAGGATGGAAATATCATCGACAGCTGGGAGTCTTCCAAAGACGAACCACATGTGATCAAACGTCTGACCGTTGGAGAGACCTATACACTTCGCGAAGAATTTGCTCCGTATGGATACCTTGTTGCAAATGATATCACTTTTACGATTGAAGATACTGCAGAAATCCAGAAAGTGGAAATGAAAGACGAAGTGCCGGTTGCAGAACTAATCCTGAATAAAAAGGGAGAATTCCTGAATGAGGTGTCTCTTGTAGATCAGATCAAAGGTGTGGTGGAACATATTTTCCATTATATTACCGGCAGCCTGACCGATGTTACTTTCGAAGTATATGCAGAGGAAGATATCAAGGCTGCGGATGGTGTCAGCGAAGATTATTATAAGGCAGATGAGCTGGTGGCAACGATTACGACAGATGAAACCGGCATTGCAAAACTGAGTAATCTTCCACTGGGCAAATACTATGTCAAAGAAGTGGGAACAGCTCACGGATATGTTCTCGATTCAGAAATCCGTCATGTGAATCTAAGCTATGTGGATCAGAATACACCGGTTGTAACCTATAATGATGACTGGCAGAATCACCGTCAGAGAGTGATCATTAATCTTGTGAAAAAGGAAAAAGATCAGGATCGTGTACTGGAAGGCGGCGTATTTGGTCTTTATGCCAAAGAAGATATCAAATCCTCTACTACCGGAAAGGTGCTGATTGAAGCAGATGAGATCATCGAGCTGAAATCAACCGATGCCGAAGGCAAAATTACTTTTGTTGCTGATCTTCCAATCGATGCTGAATATTATGTGAAAGAACTCTATGCGCCAGCCGGATTTGTAAATGCAGAGGAAGTACAGGAATTTACTGTTTCCTATGCCGGTGAAAATGA
>JBJEMC010000197.1:0-6285 GCA_051879475.1 Muricoprocola sp.
CCGGCGGTCACCGCCGTAAAATGTGCCGAGTGTTCGAGACCTTCCACTCGTAAAACAAAACTAAAGGAGACAAGTGAATATGAAAAACAAAAGTACCCAATTTATTGCACAGGCAGCTGTAATTGCCGCTATCTACGTTGTGCTGACTATGGTGTTTGCACCATTTAGCTTCCGTGAAGTACAGGTTCGTATTTCGGAAGCTTTGACGATCCTTCCGGTATTTACCCCAGCAGCAATCCCCGGATTGTTCATAGGATGTCTGTTAGCTAACTTCCTGGGCGGTTCCATCCTTCTGGATGTCATTTTTGGAAGCATCGCAACGCTGATCGGAGCGTTTTTCACATACCGGCTGCGTGGTAACAAATGGCTGGCTCCATTGCCGCCTATTATCGCAAATACTGTTATCGTACCATTTGTACTTTACTATGGATATGGGGTGAACCTTCCTATTCCACTGATGATGCTGACAGTTGGTATCGGTGAAGTGATTTCCTGTGGCGTACTGGGGCTGATTCTTCACACAGCACTTTCAAAAGTCTGGAAAGCCATTGCCTCTGGCAGTAATATGGCTAACCAGTAACAGTTGCACCTAAACTGTAACAAGAATATTCTTAGAGAGATAACGATTCGGTCAGGTACTGAATCGTTATATTTGTTACTGTTCACGTACGTTCCAGTAACAATAAAAAAGCCATGCAAAACACCTCGTGGAACAATGGCACCTGAACTGTAACTTATATTAGGAGGAGAAAAAATGGAAATTGTATGTCTGGATCTGGAAGGCGTATTGGTACCGGAAATCTGGATTGCCTTTGCAGAAGCAAGTGGTATCCCCGAATTAAAAAGAACTACCCGAGACGAACCGGATTATAATAAATTGATGAAATGGAGACTGAGCATTCTCAAGGAACACAATCTGGGACTGAAAGAAATCCAGGAAACGATTGCAAAGATCGACCCTATGCCAGGAGCAAAAGAATTCCTGGATGAACTGCGAGAACTGACTCAGGTCATCATCATCAGTGATACCTTTACACAGTTTGCAAAGCCACTTATGAAAAAGCTGGGCTGGCCTACCATTTTCTGCAATACTCTGGAAGTTGCCGAAGATGGTGAAATTACCGGTTTTAAAATGCGTATTGAGAACTCCAAATACTCCACTGTAAGAGCACTTCAGTCTGTTGGCTTTGAGACCATCGCCAGCGGAGACAGTTTCAACGACCTTGGCATGATCAAGGCAAGCAAGGCCGGTTTCTTATTCAGAAGCACAGAACAGATCATCAAAGACAATCCTGATCTTCCGGCTTTTGAAACATATGATGAATTATTAGCGGCAATTAAAAATGTACTGTAATGATACCAGGATTGTAGGAGTACAAAGCACGGGACAATCCATAGGTATCAAAAAATTGTAAAGGAAGGATGTATCTTGAATACCAAACCTCAGTTTCATGGCAGTGACCTTGAAAAAATAGAAAGTTATTATCATGTTTCCAGAGAAAATATCGTTG
This sequence comes from Muricoprocola sp., assembly GCA_051879475.1. Taxonomy (GTDB): domain Bacteria; phylum Bacillota; class Clostridia; order Lachnospirales; family Lachnospiraceae; genus Marvinbryantia. Next base: position 1,512 of record JBJEMC010000197.1, read on the forward strand.
GTTTTGGAGCCAATGTCAATCCTCTGGGAATTTCTCCTATGATCAGAAACGAAGTAGCTCAGCATCTGGATGCAATCAGTCGCTATCCGGATCGGGATTATACAAAACTTCGCGAAGCAATCAGTCAATATACCGGTGCCAGTGCCGAACATATCATGGTAGGAAATGGATGTACAGAACTCATCTCTCTGTTTTTAAAGACTTTGCATCCGAAGCATACTTTAATCCTTGGACCAACTTATTCTGAATACGAACGCGCCCTGAGGCAAATTGGTGCCTCCTGCGACTACTATGTTCTTTCTCAGGAAAATGATTTTCGGATCTGTATGGAGGAGTTCTGCAATGCCATTACAGAAGGGATTGATCTGGTTGTAATCTGTAATCCGAACAATCCTACTTCTTCTGCCCTTACAACAGAGGAAATGAAGTTTCTCCTTGAGCATTGTAGCAAACACGATGTTTTTGTCCTGGTAGATGAAACTTATGCTGAATTTGCACCGCTGGAAATTCCGGTTTCTGCAATTCCTCTGACGGAAGAATATGAAGGGCTGATGATCCTGCGGGGAACTTCCAAGTTCTTTGCAGCCCCCGGACTTCGACTTGGATATGGTATCAGTAAGAATCAAGACGTCCTTAGCAGCATGAAAGAAAAGCAGGATCCATGGTCTACCAACTCCCTGGCGGAAGTAGCCGGATGTGTCATGTTCTCCGATACGGATTACATCCAGGAAACAAGACAGCTCATCCACGATGAACGGGAAAAAATGATTTCTGTCCTCTCCTCCTGGGATACGGTAAAAGTTTATCCTGCCATGGCGAATTTTATCCTTGTGGAGATCTTAAAACCCGGCCTTACTTCTGACATGGTATTTGAGCATTGTATCAGAAAAGGGCTGATGATCCGCGACTGTTCCACCTTTGAAGGATTACGTGGTGAATTTATCCGTTTCTGTATCATGCTTCCAAAAGACAATGCCCGCCTGTTGCAGGCACTTGAGGAAATTCTCGTTTCTTCATAATAAACAAGCATCTCAAGTTATCGCAGCATTTGTCAAGGTCTCGTGCGAACACGGACTTTTCCTCATTGCTCGCATAAATTATGTTAAAAAAGAACAGCTCTTCTCTTGTCAGAAGGCTGTTCTTTTTTATTCATAAGTAACATCAACAGATGTATTTCCCAAAAACTCAAATATTTTCATCCAGTATTTTTTTATTGTCTCCGGAGCTGCATTAAAAATCTCATGCTTTGACTTTGTGAAATGTGCAATCTCTGCATTCTGATTACCAGACTGGCGCGTCTTTTCTACAAATCTCTCCTGTTCTGATTTGGACACCTTGTACTCTCCGGTAGCCTGAAAGACGATCATGGGAACTGTCACTGTTTTCCATGCACTATTATGCAGATACTCATCCAGACGAAACATCTCTCTGAGCCAGCCATAACTATAACCGGTCATCTGAAGCAGCTTATCCGTCTTACGTTTCTGCCAGTAATATTCATACCTCGGCCTGGAAACTGCTTCACTCTCTTCAAAGAATTCTTCCCCGGTAAAGGGATGCTGCCCTAAAGCATAATCCCTATCTCCCCCATCTTCACAGGCCATGTAAATCACCTGCTCCATCATTTTCCAGGGGATGGTTCCTGTAGAAAGACGAATCATCGGTGACGATAACATTATTTTTGAGAAAAGATCATGTTCAATAGAAACAGCAGCCGCTGCCAGTGCCCCGCCCAGGGAATGCCCGAATACATACAGGGGAAGGTCAGGATGCTCTTCCTTACAGTGATGTGCCACATAGATTGTATCCTCTACATAGCGCATATATCTGTCTACATGTATCAATGATAAATCTTCTACTAACCGATAACTCCTGCCGTGACCGCAAAGATCCATGGTATATACATGGTAGCCTGCCATTACAAAATAATACGTTACCTCTTTCAACTGTTCTGAGGATCCTCTGTAGCCATGTAAGATCAGTACACATCCTCGTGGCTTGTCGGCAAGATACCGCATACAGCTAATGGTACAGTTTTTTTCTCGCTCCAGCTGCTGCCAAGTCTCCCGCTGGGCAAGAAAAGGCTCCACAGTTCCAACCATCTGCACTGCATAATCCTTTTCCTTTAATAAGATACCCACTCCAAAACTCTCCTAATTCTTCTTCTGTTTCGTAATATTTTTACAAAAGTAAAACCCCCATTTTACTCCTGCAATCCGTGGTAAAATATGCCTCAATCAACTTCCATACTAGCATCTTTTTGTGCAAAATGCAATATAAACATCTTTTTTCTCAACCATTCGTTCCTGTTGACGTACGTTCCGGTAACGATGAAAAAACCATGCCATATCACCTTCGGTGATGGCTTTTTCCTTGCAGACCTTGGGTTTTGCTTCATCAAACACCTCGCGGAATCATGGCACCTGAACTGTCTCATGAATTCTCAATAGCTTCCAGAACTGCTTTGGCCTTTTGAAGGGTTTCTTCATATTCAAATTCCAGATCAGACTCACAGGTAATGCCGCCGCCCACTCCAAGATGGTAACGGCCCTCCTGATACACTGCCGTACGGATGACAATATTCAGATCGCAGGAACCATCCAGAGAAAGATACCCAATGGAACCGGTATAGAGACCGCGACGGCTACGTTCCAGCTCATCAATAATTTCCATCGCCCGTATCTTTGGTGTGCCGGTAATGGAGCCACCGGGAAATGCTGCGCGAATCAGATCCAGTACATCCAGCTCAGGGCGCAGTTTTCCAATGATCGTGGTCACAAGATGAAAAACAGTAGCATAGGTTTCCACATCAAAGTGCCTGGTTACTTTTACACTGCCTGGGACACAGACATGATTCAGATCATTTCTCTCCAAATCTACCACCATGAGCAACTCGCTCTTATCCTTAGAGGAATCCGCCAGTTCCTGCTTCAGTGCCAGATCTTCCTCCACCGTAGTTCCTCTGGGACGCGTCCCCTTGATTGGCCGTGTCTCTACTACTCCATCTTTTACCAGCATAAAGCGTTCCGGCGATGCACTGGCAATCTGAAAATCTCCATAATTAAAATATCCCCCAAAAGGAGACGGATTATGAGTTCTAAGATAACGAAATACATCATAAGGATGCCTGGTGCTTTCCACTATCAGCTGCTGTGTCATGTTGGCGATATAAATATCCCCTTCAATAATATAGTTTATGACATCATCCACCGCCTGCTTATAATCCGCTTTAACAAAATCTGCCCGGAAATCAGCCAGGCGCGTTCCCTTCTCCGGAGCCTTGCATGGCTGAGCATCTTCTATCTCCTGAATCATTTTCTGTATGGATTCTTCTGCCGGGGAAAGTTCTCCTCTGGCGGTAACATAGAGCACCTGAGCATCTTTATCTTCGATGATCAGATTATCATAAAAAACAAACAAGGCATCCGGGATCATCAGACGCTTTGGATGTCTCGTGGCAATATGCTCAAATTTTCTTCCGTAATCATAAGAGAAAAAACCAATTGCTCCGGCAATCAGAGGAAGTGGAAGGTCATGAACTTCTTTGTTTTCTTTTAAAATGGAAGATAAGGCATCTTCAATAGATCCTTCTGTCTTCTGACCATTTTGGTATAACACTCCGTCTGTTTCTTCCAGTTTCAGATAAGGATGAAGACCGATAATGGAGAACTTTCCAAGGCTGTTTTTCAGGGAAGAATCCAGAAAAACAGCATCTGGCTGCTCATAATATAATGAGAAAATATCTGCGGCCTCTTTATAAAGAGACAGCTTCTTTACAGTTGTTGTCATAGCTGTTTTTCCACTCCTTACATATATCAATAAAATTCTGCAGCAATTCATGTCCATATTCTGTCAAAACAGCTTCCGGATGGAACTGGATTCCATAAACAGGAAGTGTTTTATGATGAATGGCCATAATTGCCCCATCTTCTGACATGGCGTCAATCTCCAGGCAAGAAGGCAGATTCTTTTCATCTACCACGAGGGAGTGGTAACGTGTCACCTTAAGCTTTGCCGGAAGGTTAACAAACATATGTTGACCATTGTTGCTTACCACGGAGATTTTCCCATGCATGGGTTTGTCCCCTTTTCTGATCTTTGCTCCCCAGGAATAACCAATAATCTGGTGACCGAGACAGATTCCAAGAATCGGAATTCGGCCTGCAAAACGACGAAGAGCCTCCAGGGACATACCACAGTCCTGAGGTGATTTGGGCCCCGGAGAAATCAAAAGACCATCCAGGCTCCCCTCTTCTATCCATGTTTCAATCTGACTCATGGATACCTTGTCGTTACGGACGAGAATCATGTCTTCCCCTAATTCTTCAAAATAGCTGGCAAGGTTATGGACAAAAGAATCATAATTGTCAATCATCAGATACATTACTGTTCTCCTTTTCGTTTTTATAATTTCGCTTTGGAATCCTCATTGCTCGCATAAAAAAACCGAAAACGGACGTGATAATAATACCACATCTGTTTTCGGCAGTTTTCCAATTTCTCGGACACACCTGTATAAATTGTGCATGTATTTTTGTATTATATCATGGGGTATTTCACAATGTCAATCATTGACCTGCGTTTTCATTGCAGACCTCGGGTTTTGCCAAGAAAAACACTTCGTGAAACAGGGCTACCTGAGCTGCAACTAAAAGTCACAAATACAGTATTGACATCACATAACTTTCTTGTTAAAATATAATTACATATCTGGAATGTTTCTTAGCCGTTCGGCTGCTGATTCCCCATATGAAAAATTATATATGGCGGAAAG
>JBJEMC010000198.1:0-30893 GCA_051879475.1 Muricoprocola sp.
GCGCATATACAAACCATACTATTATGGCTGAAGCTCTTGAAAAATGGCCAATCGAGCTGTTCTCAAGACTGCTTCCACGTATTTACCAGATTATCGAAGAGATTAACCGTCGTTTTGTAAACGAAATCCAGGCAAGATATCCAAATAATTATGAAAAGATTCGTAAGATGGCAATCATCTTTGACGGACAGGTTAAGATGGCAAACCTGGCGATTGCAGCCAGCTATTCTGTAAACGGTGTAGCAGCACTTCATACAGAGATTCTGAAGAATCAGGAATTGAAAGACTTCTATGAGATGATGCCTGAAAAATTCAATAACAAGACAAACGGTATCACACAGAGACGTTTCCTGCTTCATGGTAATCCACTCCTTGCTGACTGGGTTACAGCTCACATTGGAGATGAATGGATCACAGACCTTCCACAGATTGCAAAGCTGAAGGTTTATGTAGATGATCCTAAGGCACAGCAGGAATTCATGAACATTAAGTACCAGAACAAAGTACGTCTGGCTAAATACATCAAGGAACACAACGGCATTGATGTAAATCCACGTTCTATTTTTGATGTACAGGTTAAGAGACTTCATGAGTACAAACGTCAGCTTCTGAATATTCTGCATGTCATGTATCTGTATAACCAGATCAAAGATCATCCGGAAATGCCATTCTATCCAAGAACATTTATCTTTGGTGCAAAGGCAGCAGCAGGATACAAGCGTGCAAAACTGACAATCAAGCTGATCAACTCCGTTGCAGATGTCATCAATAATGACGCATCTATCAATGGAAAACTGAAAGTCGTATTTATCGAAGACTATCGCGTATCTAATGCAGAACTGATTTTTGCAGCAGCAGATGTATCTGAACAGATATCTACAGCTTCCAAAGAAGCATCTGGTACAGGTAACATGAAGTTCATGCTTAACGGTGCTCCAACACTGGGAACTATGGACGGTGCTAACGTAGAAATTGTAGAAGAAGTTGGTGCAGAAAACGCATTTATCTTCGGTCTGTCTTCTGATGAAGTAATCAATTATGAACAGCATGGCGGATATTATCCGGAAAACATCTTCAATACAGATGCAGATATCAGACGTGTCCTGATGCAGCTGATCAACGGAGAATATGCTCCGGATGATCCAGAAAGATTCCGCGACCTTTACAACTCCCTGCTCAATACCAAGAGCAGCGATCGTGCAGATGCTTACTTCATTCTTGCTGACTTCAAGTCCTATGCAGAAGCTCAGAAAAAAGTAGAAGAAGCATACCGTGACGAAGCAAGATGGGCTAAGATGGCTATGATGAATACAGCATGCAGCGGTAAGTTTACATCAGACAGAACGATCCAGCAGTATGTAGATGAAATCTGGAAACTGAAAAAAGTTACAGTAACTGTATAAAGATGCCAGGACACGGAACAATCCGTATGGTATCGTATATTTTCAGAAAAAAGAACCTTCGGGTTCTTTTTTTCTGCTTTTCAGCATATTCATTATATGATGGGAGGCAGCAACATGAATAAATTAAGAAAAAGAACACAAAATGTATTAATAGCCATTCTTATGATGATGGTCGTACCCATAGGGCTGACTTTGTTATTAAATGGGAAAATGAATGAAATCTATCAGAATATCAAAAATGATATTACATATATTACCATTCGCCATGGAGTGGAAGTAAAGGATATCGACCTGGAAGAATATGTAATGGGGATTACGGCAGTTCAGATCCCTCTGGAGTATGATCTCGAGGCAATCAAAGCCCAGATGGTGATTGCCAGAACCAATGCTTACCGGGAAATGCAGGATGGGAAAATAGAAGGAGAAGGCATGTCTCTGGTGGAATTGGAGCTTCATGGCGTAGGGGACAAGTTCCGAAAAGCACAGGAGGCCACCAAAGGGCTGATTTTAACTCGGGAAGGAGAACCAATACTGGCATCTTTTCATGCTGTGAGCTGCGGAAAGACCAGAGATGGTCAGGAGACATTTCAGTCAGAGGAGTATTCCTATCTCAAATCCAAGAACTGCCCTGCGGATAAAAATGCACCGGATTACCAGATGACGGTTCAGATCGATGATTCCTGGAAGGATTTGAAGATACTGGAACGGGATAGTGCAGGATACGTCAGAAGAGTACAAAAGGACAATGAAACCATGTCGGGAGAAGAATTTCGTCTCACTCTGGGGCTGATGTCATCAAATTTCAGGATGGAAACCAATGGTTCCGGTACCTTTGTAACTACGTATGGAGTAGGGCATGGACTGGGAATGAGTCAGTATACAGCCCAGCAGATGGCTGAAAGTGGGAAAAATTATAAAGAAATCCTGAATTACTTTTATGAGGGCGTAGAGATAAGCAAAATGAATTAAGAAACAATTGCCCTATGCATCTGTATAAAATCAATATTTGTGGAAAAGCTATTTTTATAATGAACATAAATGAGGTGAATCAGATGCAGAGAGAAAAAGTATTAGATTTTTTAAAGAAAAAGGGAACATTGGGTGTGTGTGCATTGGGGCTTGTGGGGGCCATGGCTTTTGCATCCTATCGAACAAGCACTTCCAAAGAGCAGGAAGATAATCTGGCTATGTTAGAAGAAACAGAAGTGCATAGAGATGTGCTGGAATCTGAAGAAGCTGCTGAGCAGAGTCTGACAGCAGAAAATACACAGCCTGTGGAAGTGATTTCTGAAGGCGAATCAGTGATGCCGGAACTGGAAGAACAGGATCAGGAAGTGCAGGTGGAAATTGTCCGGGAGGATGGAACAGATTCTGCGCAAGAGGATATTCAGACAGACGAGGATTCTGAAGAGGAAACGGAAAAAACAACTTCTGTCAGCTCTGCGAATATTCAGGCAGAGATCTGGCCAACAGTAAATTTCCAGGAAGATTCTGTGCTTACCTGGCCGGCAGCAGGAACGGTGCTTATGGATTACAATATGAGTGGAACCGTATATTATAAGACTTTGAATCAGTACAAATATAATCCGGCGCTGATTTTGGGAAGTGAAGTGGGGAATCCTGTTGTTGCCTCCGCAAAAGGAATCGTAGATTCTATTGAAGTGGATGAAGAGACTGGAACTACCCTAACTATGAATATTGGAAATGATTATAGCCTGATCTATGGACAGCTGAAAGATGTTGCGGTTTCAGAGGGTGAAGTAGTAGAACAGGGAGAGATACTGGGATATATCAGTGAACCAACGAAGTACTATTGCGAAGAAGGAGCGAATCTGTATTTCCAGATGGAGAAAGATGGACAGCCGGTAGATCCGATGTTGTATCTGGAGTCGTAGAAAGGATTTGTCAGTCTGACACATGTGAAACCTGTGGTTCAGGGAGGCTGTGTTTGACTGTGAATTAAATTATCTTGAATGCGGTCAATACTGAGAACTTGTTTGGTTGACTGCGTTTAAAACTTTTTTCAATGCAGTCAGCTAGTTATGCTTGTTCAATTGACTGCATTATAAATTTTCCCCGATACAGTCAACTATTTATGTTTGTTTAGTTGACTGTATTTTATATTATTACAATTAACGGTCATTCATGAACAGTATTTTGTTGACTGTAATTTAATATTTTGTGATTATAGTCATTTGTTTAAGGCTCTTGGGTTGACTGGGATCTAAATATTATCAGATACAGTCATATTTCTAAAAATGGACATGAAGAAAGCGGGTGATGGGAATCGAACCCACGTATCCAGCTTGGAAGGCTGGTGTTCTACCATTGAACTACACCCGCAAAAAATATATTTTATAAAATGTATTCGGATAAATCGATTACAGAATGCCCAAAACCGGAATCGAACCAGTGACACGAGGATTTTCAGTCCTCTGCTCTACCAACTGAGCTATCTGGGCTTGCGTTGCTCTTACAACGATATGAATTATAATATACCTATATAGAAATGTCAAGCACTAAATCAATTATTTTTTTGAAAAATTTTTTAAAAAAATTTAATCATAAGAAAATGCCTTATTCTTGCGTATTTTAAGTAGATTGTGGTATACTACCACATAATATGTTATTTTAATCAGGAGATAAGACATGGATCATTTAGTAAAATCCATTTTAAAAAGTTATGAGGATTATCCTGGAATCTGTCATGTGGATTCTGAACATCGATTGAACCGAGAGGTGATCATAGAGATTCTGCAGGAAATCAGACAGATATTGTTCCCGGGATATTTTGAATTGAAAACATTGCATGGTTACAGTATAGAGTATCATGTGGGAGAACTTCTGGAGGATATCAGTTATAAACTGACCAATCAGGTGCAAAGGGCATTAAAGTATGTATCAGAAGAGGTCCCTTTTGATGAGGCAAGGCAGAACGCCCAGGAAATTGTAGAAAAGTTTCTCATGCAGATTCCAAAACTTCGGGAGATGCTGGCAAAAGATGTCCAGGCGGCATATGACGGAGACCCGGCTGCTTATAATACAGATGAGGTTATTTTTTCTTATCCAGGCGTGTTTGCCATATCTGTGAACAGAATCGCCCATGAATTACATTTACTTGGTGTTCCCATGATACCAAGAATTATGACAGAGTATGCTCACAACCTTACAGGAATTGATATTCATCCGGGAGCAACCATTGGGGAATACTTTTTCATTGACCATGGTACCGGTGTGGTAGTTGGGGAAACCACAGAGATTGGCAATAATGTAAAGATTTATCAGGGAGTGACCCTGGGAGCACTCTCCACCAGAGGAGGACAGTCCTTACGAAATACTAAGCGTCATCCGACCCTGAAAGATAATGTAACAGTCTATTCCGGTGCATCCATCTTAGGCGGAGAAACAGTGATTGGAGAAGGAGCAGTAATCGGCAGTAATGCCTTTATCACTTCTTCTGTTCCGGACCATACCAGGGTTAGTATTAAAAATCCGGAGCTTCAGTTTAAAGTACGTGGAAGTGTACAGACACAGGAGCTTGGACAGGAAGGCTTTTTTAACCGTAAGGAAAAGGACTAATAATATCTTAGAAGGAGGATGTTGTATGAAACTTGCACCAAACAGAGAATTGTGGGAACTGGAAGAAGCAGCGAAAGAGGAGGCAGCAGCCAAGGCTGAGAAACCCAGCGAGACATGGGCTCAGGATTGCATTGAAGATCTGGATGACTGGATTGAGCAGCAGGGAATTTATCTGCGCCAGTAAAATGATACCAGAGGTAAGAGCGCAAAGCACGAAACAATCCGCAGGTATCATATAACAATATATTTAGTGGTTACACAAAGAGGAGGATGAAAAAATGACAGCGTACAAGGATTTGAGCAAGGAAGAATTATTAGCAGAGAAGGCAAAACTGGAGAAAGAATTTGAAGCAGTGAAAGCACAGGATCTTCATCTGGATATGTCCAGAGGTAAGCCGTCTAAGGCACAGCTCGATCTGGCAAACGAAATGTTTGACGTATTAAAAAGTGATTCTGATATGACATGCGAATCAGGTGTAGACTGCCGTAACTATGGTATTATGGATGGTATTCCAGAGGCAAGAAGACTTCTGGCAGATATGTCTGAAGTACCGGAGAAGAATATTCTGATTTATGGAAACTCCAGTCTGAATGTCATGTTTGATACGGTGGCAAGGGCAATGTCCATGGGTGTATGCGGTCATACTCCATGGGGAAGACTGGATAAACCGGCAAAATTCCTCTGCCCGGTGCCTGGATATGACAGACATTTTGGTATTACAGAATTTTTTGGAATTGAGATGATCAATGTACCTCTTCTGGAAACCGGTCCTGACATGGATATGGTAGAAAAACTTGTTTCCGAAGATCCATATATCAAAGGAATCTGGTGTGTACCAAAGTATTCCAATCCGTCCGGTATTTCTTATTCTGATGAGACTGTGCTTCGTTTTGCTCATTTGAAACCGGCAGCAGAAGACTTCCGTATTTTCTGGGATAATGCATATTCCATTCATCATCTTTATGATGACGATCAGGATGTGATTCTGGAACTGCTTACAGAGTGTGAAAAAGCAGGAAATCCTGATCTGGTATATAAGTTTATTTCCACATCCAAGGTAAGTTTCCCGGGTTCTGGTATTGCAGCAATGGCAGCTTCCGAAGCAAACCTGGCAGATGCAAGAAAGTGGATGAAGTATCAGACCATCGGCCATGATAAGTTAAATCAGCTGCGTCATGTACGTTTCTTTAAAGATATGGATGGCGTGCATGCTCATATGAGAAAGCATGCAGCTATTTTAAGACCTAAGTTTGAGGCAGTCCTGGATACTCTTGACAGAGAACTTACCGGACTGGAGATCGGAAGCTGGCATAAACCAAAGGGAGGATATTTCATTGGCTTTGATGCTCTTCCGGGATGTGCAAAAGCAATTGTTGCCAAGGCAAAGGAAGCAGGAGTAATCATGACAGCTGCCGGAGCTACTTTCCCATATGGAAAAGACCCTCAGGACAGTAATATCCGAATCGCACCATCTTTCCCAACTCTGGAAGAACTGGAAGTTGCAGCAAAGATTTTTGTGCTTAGTGTAAAGTTGGTCAGCATAGAAAAAATATTGGAGAATAAGTAGTTACCGTTCACGTGCGTTCCAGTAACAATAAGTAAATCTTAAGATTAAGGAAGTAATAATACTCTTGTGTTATTACTTCTTTTTCGATATACTTTAAAAGAAATTACTTAATCACTTAATATAAGATGAGGTACCTGATTATGAATATAGTTGTTTTGGCCGGAGGAACCAGCACGGAGAGAGACGTCTCAATCGTATCTGGAAGTAAAGTGTGTGAAGCACTCAGAGGAAAAGGCCATCGGGCAATTCTGATTGATGTGTTCTGCGGAAAGCAGGATCTCGATGTGGAACACGCGTTTACAGAGGAATATGACCTGGAAAAAGAAATTACATACATGAAGAGCTTTAATGCTCAGATAGAGACATTAAAGAAAACAAGAAGATGCTTTTTTGGACCAAAGGTGCTGGAAGTCTGTCAGGAGGCAGATGTTGTTTTTCTGGCACTTCACGGGGCATGCGGAGAAGACGGAAGAATACAGGCGACATTTGATCTTCTGGGAATCAGGTATACGGGAACCGGATACCTGGGGAGTGCAATTGCCATGGATAAAAGTCTTACAAAGCAGCTGTTCAGAGAAAGTGGTGTCCCCACTCCTGCCGGGTTTACGATTAAGAAATCTGATGAACGTCTCAGTGCACAGGAACTGGGGGTAGGACTTCCCTGTGTGGTAAAGACGGCATGCGGTGGTTCCAGCGTAGGCGTCTATATTGTAAAGACAGAAGAAGAATACCAGCAGGCTCTGGAAAATGGATTTTCCTATGAGGATAAGCTGGTGGTGGAAGCCTATGTAAAAGGACGTGAATTTTCCGTTGGCGTAGTTGATGGAAAGGCATATCCGGTCATTGAAATCGCACCGATTGAAGGTTTCTATGATTATACGAACAAATACAAAGCAGGAAGTACCATTGAGACCTGTCCGGCAAATCTGGACGAGGAACTTACCTGCAGGATGCAAAGATATGCAGAAGATGCATACAGAGTGCTTCGGTTACAGGGATATGGAAGAATGGACTTTATGATGGATGAAAAGAACAGAATATACTGTCTGGAAGCCAATACCCTTCCGGGGATGACCCCTACAAGCCTGCTTCCTCAGGAGGCAGCTGCCCTGGGAATGTCCTTTGCAGATCTGTGTGAACATCTGATTAAAGTATCATTGTAAGGAGAAGTTTTTATGAAGAATATGACTCTGGAAAACATAGCCAGATCCTGTGGCGGCAAGTACCATGGACTGGACAGTGACAGAGAAAAAGTGATCACAGATATTACCACAGACAGCCGTAAGGCGGGCCCTGGCAGTCTCTTTGTTGCCATAAAAGGGGAACGGGTGGATGCTCACCGTTTTATTCCGACAGTATATGAGCAGGGAGCATTGTGTGTAATCTGTGAGGAAGCACCGGAGAACCCTAAGGGAGCATATATTCTGGTGGAATCATCACTTGCTGCAATAAAAGGTATTGCAGAATTTTACAGACAGCAGCTGGATGTGAAGGTGGTTGGAATCACAGGCAGTGTGGGAAAAACCAGCACAAAGGAAATTATCGCTTCTGTTTTGTCTGAAAAGTATAAAGTTTTAAAGACCTTAGGGAATTTTAATAATGAACTGGGACTGCCGTTGACAATCTTCCGTTTAAGAGAAGACGATGAAGTGGCAGTACTGGAAATGGGAATCAACCATTTTGGCGAAATGCACCGGCTAAGTAAGATTGCCAGACCGGATATCTGTGTAATGACGAATATCGGGCAGTGCCATCTGGAATTTCTGGGGGATCGTGATGGTGTACTTCGGGCAAAATCAGAAATATTTGATTTCATTGCTCCGGATGGACAGATTGTCCTGAATGGAGATGATGATAAACTGGCCACATTAGAGAAAGTGAAAGAGATCTCTCCAATCTTCTTTGGTATAGACAGCAATCGCGATATCAGGGCGGATGAGATAGAAGATGTTGGCCTGAAGGGAGTAAAATGCCGCATTACAGCAGGAGAGCAGCAGTTTACAGTGACAGTGCCGATTCCTGGCCGTCATATGGTATTAAATGCCCTGGCGGCAACTGCTGTTGGTCTGTCCATGGGACTGACCACAGAGGAAATCAGGCGTGGAATTGAAAAGCTGGAGTCTCTTACAGGAAGATTTCACATGATAGAAGCGAAGGAAAAAACCGTGATTGATGATTGCTATAATGCGAATCCCGCTTCGATGAAGTCTTCGTTACAGGTGCTAAATACAGCATCAGGACGTAAGGCAGCGATCCTGGGAGACATGGGTGAGTTAGGAGAAAAGGAAAAAGAACTGCATGAGGAAGTAGGAACTTTTGCAGGAAACCTGAATCTGCAGCTTTGTATCTGCGTTGGCCCATTAGCTGCACATATTGGTGATGCAGCAAAGAAGGTAAATCCGGATTTGGACGTAAAATGCGTGGAGAGTGTGGAAGAAGCACTGGAGAATCTGGACAACTGGATTCTTCCGGGAGACACCGTACTTGTAAAGGCATCGCATTTTATGCACTTTGAGAGGATTGTGGAAGCGTTGACAAAGCAGTAGAACAACGTTACTGTTCACGTGCGTTCCAGTAACGATGAAAAAGCCATGCAAAATCACCTTCGGTGATGGCTTTTTCATGGCAGACCTTGGGTTTTGCAAAGCAAAATACCTCGCGGAACAGTGGCATCTGAACTGTAACAAAATAACCAAGTTAAGGAGGATATTAACATGAAAAAGAAGATTTTTGGAAGTCTGGTACTTGGCCTTGCCCTGGTATGTGGATGTGCATCCACTGCAATGGCAGACAGTAGAAAGGTAGTGACTCTGGGAGCTGACCTGACAGAAGATCAGCAGAATACCATTATGAAGTACTTTGGTGTTTCCAGAGATGCTGTAGATATTATTTATATTGACAATGACGACGAGAGAGAACACCTGGGTTCCTATGTTCCTCTGGAACAGATTGGAACCAAGACATTCAGCTGTGCCCTGGTATCTCCGACTACATCTGGCGGTATCCAGGTTAAGACAGCGAATTTAAGCTGGGTAACCTGTAACATGATCGCATCCACTCTGTCTACCTCTGGTGTAAAGAACTGTCAGGTTGTGGCAGCCTGCCCATTTACCGTATCCGGTACAGGCGCACTGACAGGTGTTATCATGGCGTATGAAGAAGCCAGTGAAGAGACTCTGGATCCGGTTAAGAAGCAGCTGGCCAATGAAGAACTGGTTACTACAGGAAATCTTGCAGATGAAGTAGGCCAGAGTAAGGCGACAGCGGTAATGAATGAGACAAAGATCCAGGTTATCGAAAACAACGTTACCGATAAGACTGAGATCAACAATATTATCAATGAAGTATCTAATGAATATAATGTTGAGATCAATTCTGACCAGACAGAGGAAATCACTGTCCTGATGCAGAAGATTGCAGAACAGGAATATGATATTGAACAGTTAAAAGGTACTCTGGAACGTGTACAGGCAAACGTTGCCGGAGATGCCGGAGCATCCGAAGAAGAACAGAGAATCCTGGAAATGCAGGCAGAAGAAGCTGAGGCTGCAGCAGCCGCCGCTGCCCAGGCAGAAGCCCAGGCTAAAGCAGAAGAGAATAATGAAGAATTTGCAGTGGAGATTTTCCAGGAAGAAACAGATAGTATCTTAGATAATACAGATATTGCAGCTTTGGAAGAAGATGGAATTGCTGCAGATGAAGGAACGACAACTCAGACAGTTCTGGAACAGAGTGAAGAAGCAGATCCGGAAATCGGAGAAGGAGAAAGCCTGGATGGAACAGAACAGCTTCCAGATGAGCAGGAGACTGAAGAAACTGAAGAAGAACTGAATGCAGATGATCTGGATTATGAATCACAGGAAATGTATGAAGAAGTAAAAGCAAATATCACAGAAGAATTTAGTGATGCTGAGATTACCGGAGAAGATGGTACTACAGTCTGGCTGACAGAAGAAGCTTCTAAGAAGGTTCCGGAAGCAGTGGAAAAATATCTTCTGAAGGTACTGGTAAAAGGCAGTGATGCTGTAGCGATGGAAGAAGCTGCAGATCCGGAAATCACTCAGGATATTGTCCAGATGACTCAGGATAAAGCACCGGATAAGGGATATGAAGACAGTGAACTTCAGCAGATGGATAAGTTTGTCAGAAGAATGGTCTTCGAAGATTCTGAAGATTTACTGGCAGACAGCCAGCTGGAAGAATATGATGAAGTGATTTTATATCAGACAATCATGACAATTCTGGAAGGTGCTTTCGGAGTAGAACAGGAAGAGATGATGCCGGAAGAAATGGTAACAGAAGCAGCCACTGAAGAAGTTCAGGAAGGCATGGAAGAAGAAGGCGCGTCTGATGAAGAAGTAGATTGGGAAGACAAAGGAGACGGAGAAGAGTTAGAAGTCTTTGAAGAAGAAGAAGGTACTTTCTAAACATATTTTGAAACAGACGGAGGAATAGAATGAAGTTAAAAAAGACGATGAGCGTTCTGCTTTCTGCGGCGATGGTGGCTGGTATGTTGCCATCCGCTGCCTTCGCAGAAGAAGCAGAATATATTGAAATTCAGGAAATTGCAGAGGAGCAGGAACCTTTGGAGCTATCTGAAACAGAAGAGACTGCATCTGGAGAAGAGGAAATTGTTCTTGACGTAGATGTGACAGAAGAAGAGAGTTCTCCTGTTGTGGAAGAGGAAATTCTGTCAGAAGATATAATGGAAATCACAGAAGAGGCAGGCTTTCAGGTGGATGTTTCTGAAGATGAGATGGAAGAAACCATTGTCATTACGGATAGTCTGGACTCCGAGGATTTGCTGAATGCCTATGCATACAGACAGATGTATGGGGAAGGGGCTGCATTTGGCTCATATGCAGGAGATCAGCTTACAGGTGTAGAAAGATATGTATATGACCAGTTAAAGGATTTTGCAAAAAAAATTGCGGATACAGGAACGCATGACCCCAGCAACCCGGGAAGTACAGAAATTTCTGTGAACATCAAATCTTATAATATTACCCCAGACGAATACGCAAACAGAAATATTTCCTATGTAGTAGTGAGAAGTCTGTTAACGGATTGTCCATATGAAATGTACTGGTATGATAAAATCAAGGGAGCCACGGTTACAAAATATGTAACAACCGGAAATATCCTTAACAGGGTAGTATTTAAATTTCCGGTATGCGAAGAATATTCCAAAACAGGATTACGAGGTACCTATGAAATAGATACGAATCTGCCTCAGTCCATATCCAGAGCAAAATTAAATGCGAATCAAATTGTGCAGAAATATGCCGGTGCATCTGATTATGAGAAACTGCTTGGCTATAAGGATGAAATTTGCGAGATGACTTCGTATAATTACGGAGCAACAGCTTCTGCAGATCCTCAGCTTTATGGAAATCCGTGGCAGCTAATCTGGGCTTTAGATGGAGATCCAAGTACTACAGTTGTGTGCGAAGGTTATGCAAAGGCTTTTCAGTATCTGTGTGATCTTAGCAGTTTTCAAGCTCCGAATCTGTTCTGTACGTCTATTTTAGGTTCTACAAGTGGAAAACACATGTGGAATATTGTGACGATGGACTATGGTTTAAACTACCTGGTAGATGTGACCAATTGTGATTCTGGCCTGGATCTGTTTATGGTAGGATATCAGTCTGGATCGGTTTCTGACGGGTATGTAGTAGCAACTGGGGTTGGAACCAATACTATAACTTACAAGTATGATAAGAATTATCTGCCGATTTACGGAGATGTTGCAAATCTTGCTTCATTTCCATATCATGAACATGTAGTAGTGATCGATAAGGCAATAGAAGCAACCTGTACGAAGGATGGTCTTACAGAAGGAAGCCATTGCAGCGTAAATGGTGAAGTATTAGTGCCTCAGGAAATCATTCCGGCAAAAGGTCATTCTTATGGTGCATGGAAGACAACCAAAGCTGCAACAGTTTTTGAAGCAGGAAGCAGAGAAAGAACCTGTTCTGTATGTGGAACAAAGGAGAAACAGACGATTGCAAAAGTGAAAGCGGAAGTATCCTTAGATGTAAGCGGAACACTTCCACTGCAGGTTGGAAAGTCTGTAACCTTATCTGCACTTAATCTGCAAAAGAAGGATAAAGTGGCTTCCTGGAAGAGCAGCAATACCAAGATTGCCACCGTGTCCTCCAAAGGAGTAGTAAAGGGCGTCAAAGCCGGAACTGCAACGATTACGGTAACAACCAAGGCAGGAGCCACAGCGAAGGTGAAAGTTAAGGTTCAGAAATCCACTGTTAAGACTTCCGAACTTCTGGTAGGGCCATCTTCAACAGTTACGGTAAAAAAAGAGAAATATGTTAAGCTGACAGCAAGTGTAAAACCGGTAACTTCAACAGAAAAGATCACTTTTACCTCTGCAAATACAGGCATTGCAAAAGTATCTTCAAAGGGATATATCAGAGGAATCAAAGCCGGAACAACCCAAATTACTGTAAAATCAGGAACAAAGAAAGTGGTAATCAAAGTAAAGGTGAAGTAAGAAAATGGTTTTAGAACCAGAATCATCGGGGAAGGAGTTAGTAGTTTCTAAACGCCACTAACTCCTTCCCCGTGGTTCGTCCGCCTAGAGACAAAGTTTCTCAGGCAAAATAATCTGCGCAGAAAGCGGAACGATTTCAGCAGAAAGCATGGTATCAGGACCACATTCTCCGTCAATATTGATGATGATTTTCTGATTCGCATCTACAGGCTGAATTTTGACAGAATGAGCCGGAAAATATTCTACTACATTCTGCAGTTCAGGTATGATTTGTCCATTTACAAAATGCTTACCGGCCTGATAAAGTGGCAGAACTTTTGCGATTTTGAGAAGTGGAATTTCCCGTACCACCATAACATCCAGAACACCATCGTCTAACTTCGATTCCGGTGCAGCCAGAAACCCTCCTCCATAAGCACTTCCGTTACATACAGCTGCCAGAAAGCAGTTTCGAACAATTTCTTTTCCGTCAATGGTAATGCGTAATGTAGTAGCCTTTTTCCCCAGGAGCACCTGGACAATACTTAATTTATAAGCGATTGCACCTCCACAAAAGGGAATACGGCGAAATTTAGGAATGCCATAAGCCACTTTCGCATCCAGACCAGTCGAACAGATTTCCGCTGCATAACCTTTGTGTGTTTTTATCATATCAATTTCTTTCACTTTTCCGCAAAGCTGATCCTTCACATCACAAAAATCTGCCCGTACACCAAAGTTACGAAGGAAATCATTTCCACTGCCATAGGGCAGAAGTCCAACTGCTGCCTTCCTATAATGCATAGATCCGGTCAGTACCTCATTAAAGGTGCCGTCGCCCCCAACTGCATAAAGACGGATTTCCGCATCCCGTGCTGCAGCAGAATTTACTGCCTCCTGCGCCAGCAAATGAGCATGATTCGGATACTCTGTCAATTGTATTACCAAATCTGATTCGGAAATTCCACACGCACTTGCAGCCTGGTGAATCTGTGGAATCAGTATTTTACTGGAATCTTTCTTTCCCGCCACAGGGTTAATAATAAAATAGTATTTCATATCTTCATCCTTGGATTATTTTGTTTTCCCGACATTATGAGCTCGGTATTTCCATAGTAATCTACAAACCAACAAAAAACAAGTTGTATTATGGTAAAAAACAAAAAAGAAAATTATTTATTGTATCAAAATCATTGACCTGGTCATACTATTATAGTAAAAATACGAAAAAACATACGTATTTTAATACGGAAATGAGGTGGCGAAATGTTAGCAGTAAAATCAATGGATGTGAGAGATAATTTTAAATCATTATGTGATAAGGTGTTCAAGGGTGAAACATTGATTATTTCAAGACCTAAAAATGAAAATATTGTTATGTTATCTGAAAAGGAATACAACAACATAATGAAAGCAAAAAGAAATGCTGAATATCTTGCTATGTTAGATAAGTCTATGAAAGAAGCTGAAGCTGGTGGGTTTATTACAAAAACCATGGCAGAGTTGGAGGAATACGAATAAATGAATGTTGTATTTACACCCACTGCATGGGAACAATATACCGAATGGCAGAGGGAAGACAGAAAGATTGTGAAACGAAAAACGCTGGAAACGTACACAAGTGTACGCTCCAGCGTTTTTAAAGATTTCTGAAAGCTTTAGATTTCAGAGAAGCTGTCTTTGTCCAGACCACAGGTTGGGCAAGTCCAATCTTCTGGAAGATCTTCAAAAGCAGTTCCTGGTGCGATTCCATTTTCTGGATCACCTACTGCCGGATCATATACATATCCACATGGACATTCATATTTCATGGTTGGTTCCTCCTTTATGTAATTAGTCCAGAATTTCCATCAGTTTGCCGCAGCACATAGGAATCTGTTCACCTTTCTTTACATGAACAGTCTTGTTACAGGTAGAGCAGTATACGTCTGTATCATAAGGAGCGATGAAAGTAGGAACTGCTTTCTCTTCCTTCTCGCTTAAGCCTGAGATGTGGAACTGTGCTACATTCTTTTCAGAAGGAATGTAAACTCCGATTGGTTCCAGCTTCTTGTTATCTCCTTCACAGTTACCCATACGAATCCAGAGAGCTTCAAGTTCTGCAGTTTCAGCTGGATTTTCAGGAACAAATTCAACGATGGATTTGTCAAGTTTGATCTTCATAATATTTTCCTCCGTTATTTGATAGTCACAGGGCGTTGATTATGCCCATGTGTATCTAAAAAAGGGAAAGATTTTCTCCTCCCCTAATTGGATCAATAATTGATAAAATTAGCCGAAGTATCTCTTCAGAAGACCTTCAAATGCTTTTCCATGACGAGCTTCGTCTCTGGCCATTTCATGAACAGTGTCATGAATTGCATCAAGACCAGCAGCTTTTGCACGTTTTGCAAGATCTGTCTTACCAGCTGTTGCACCGTTTTCTGCTTCTACACGCATTTCAAGATTCTTCTTTGTGCTGTCTGTTACAACTTCACCAAGTAATTCAGCGAATTTTGCAGCATGTTCTGCTTCTTCATAAGCAGCTTTTTCCCAGTACAGACCGATTTCTGGATAACCTTCTCTGTGAGCTACACGAGCCATAGCAAGGTACATACCAACTTCTGAACATTCGCCGGCGAAGTTTGCTCTTAAATCTTCAAGAATATCTTCGGAAACACCCTTTGCTACACCAACAACGTGTTCAGATGCCCATGTCATTTCACCTTCCTGTTTTGTGAACTTGGAAGCTGGTGCTTTACATACTGGACATTCTTCTGGAGCAGAATCTCCTTCATAAACATAGCCGCATACATTACATACATATTTTGCCATAATTATTATCTCCTTTTTCATTTATATTTTACAAAACAGTAATTATTACTGTTTTAAAGTTAACACATATCTATGATATTGTCAAGTGTTATCTTTTATTTCTGAACAATTCTTACAAAGTCCATAGAAGTTCACACTATATCGTTCAATCTTGGCAGAACTCTTTTCCTGAGCCTCTTCCAATAGAAAATCCATGTTATCCATGAAGATATCCTGGACGCAATGACAGCGGGTACATACGAAATGGTGGTGTAAAGAAGTATTATAGTCGTAACGGTCAGAGCCGCCGTCTACATTAAATTTTACAATTTCACCGAGTTCTGACAACAATGCCAGATTGCGGTAAACCGTACCAAGGCTGATATTTGGATATTGCTGCCGCATATTCTGATAGATCACATCCGCGGTGGGGTGATCTGTCCGGCCAGCTAAAAAAGCTTTGATAGATTCGCGTTGCCTGCTATAGTTCAATGCTGCCATATATACCTCCACCAAAAACAACAATAATAATTATTATTATATTTATGATAAACAATATTGTCAATATAAAATGTATAATAACAGATATAAAGGCAATACTCTGGATATAATCCAGAAAGGAACTGACAATTATGGAAAAAAATAGGTGGAAACTGATAAAAGCAATGGTCATCTTTTTATGGTGCGCAGCAGCACCACAGATGTTATTTGTAGACTGTATTCATCCGGTATTTGAAGACACAGGAGAAGAAACACAAATGGAATTATCAGAAAAAGATTATGTCAAACTGTTCCGTCTGGATCAGTCAGATTATAAGATTACATTGAAATACGATATCAGAAAATGGCTGTCGCAGAAATAAAATAAAATGCGACAGCCATTTATGCTTCTTATGAATTATTTTTTTTATTAAAAGCAGCACGTTTTCTCATAGTAGGATCCAGGATTTTTTTACGGATTCTAAGAGATTTTGGAGTTACTTCCAGAAGCTCGTCCGTATCAATGAATTCAAGAGCTTCTTCCAGACTCAGAATCTTTGGTGTAGTCAGCTTCAGGGCATCATCAGAACCAGATGCACGGGTATTGGTCAGATGTTTGGTCTTGCAGACATTTAATTCAATATCATCTGTCTTACCATTCTGACCGATGACCATACCGGAATACACCTTTTCACCAGGGCCAATAAATAAAGTACCACGTTCCTGAGCATTAAAAAGACCATAGGTTACAGATTCTCCGCTTTCAAAAGCAATCAGAGAACCCTGCTTACGATATTGAATCTCGCCCTTGAAAGGTCCATAGCCGTCAAAAATGGTATTCAGGATACCGTTTCCTTTGGTATCCGTCAGAAATTCACCGCGGAAGCCAATCAATCCTCTGGAAGGAATAGAAAATTCCAGTCTTGTATATCCACCGCTGGCCTGGCTCATTCCCAGCAGTTCTCCTTTACGGAGACTTAATTTGTTAATTACGGTTCCGGAAAATTCTTCCGGTACATCGATATACGCAATTTCCATTGGTTCCAGAAGTTTTCCGTGTTCATCTTTTTTATAGATAACTTCAGCCTTACTTACTGCGAATTCGTAGCCTTCCCGGCGCATATTCTCAATCAGCACAGAAAGATGAAGCTCTCCACGGCCGGATACTTTGAAACAATCCATATCATCTGTTTCCTCGACTCGCAGACTGACATCTGTATTCAGTTCCCGGAAAAGGCGGTCACGCAGATGACGGGAGGTGACATATTTTCCCTCCTGTCCTGCCAATGGGCTGTCATTGACCAGAAAATGCATGGCAATAGTCGGCTCGGAGATTTTCTGGAACGGGATGGCTTCCACATGCTCCGGAGAACAGAGGGTATCTCCGATATGAAGATCTGCAATTCCGGAGATGGCAACAATAGAACCGGTACCGGCTTCTGTAACATCTACTTTATTCAGACCGTCAAATTCATAGAGTTTACTGATCTTTACTTTCTGACGTTTGTCAGGATCATGATGATTGACAAGAACCACTTCCTGATTGACATGGATGGAACCATTGTCTACTTTACCTACACCGATACGTCCTACATATTCATTATAATCAATGGTACTGATCAGAATCTGAAGCGGAGCATCCTGATTGCCCTTTGGTGCCGGGATGTAATTGATGATGGTTTCAAAAAGTGGGGTCATATCTTTATGCTCATCAGATAATTCCAGTACGGCATAACCTGTTTTTGCAGAAGCATAGACAAATGGACAATCCAACTGCTCGTCAGAGGCATCCAGGTCGATAAACAATTCCAGGATTTCATCAATGACTTCATCAGGTCTTGCTTCAGGACGGTCAATCTTGTTGATACATACAATAACCGGAAGATTTAGATCAAGGGCTTTTCTTAAAACAAATTTTGTCTGCGGCATAGAGCCTTCGAAGGCATCTACTACCAGAATAACACCGTCTACCATTTTCAGAACACGTTCTACTTCACCGCCAAAGTCAGCATGACCGGGAGTATCAACGATATTGATCTTATAATCCTTGTAAAAGACAGCAGTGTTTTTAGATAAAATAGTGATACCTCGTTCACGCTCGATATCATTGGAGTCCATTACTCGTTCTTCGACTTCCTGATTCTCACGGAATACTCCACTTTGCTTCAGAAGCTCGTCTACCAGAGTGGTTTTACCGTGGTCAACGTGGGCAATGATTGCAATGTTACGGATTTTTTCCTGATTCATAAATTACCTTCTTTCATAAAATTAGAGTATCAAAAGTGATTACGGATTATTTTGCTGCAGGCAGCTTTCACAATCCTCCCACAATTCGGATTCTCATGGGGCATGTCATAAAGTCCTTTATTCATTGATATGCAGGCATATCATGGTCTTGGACTTTTGACGTTGTAACCAATGTCTCATTTTATCATAAATTTTTAGATTTACAAGAGTTTTGTCGCAGGATTGAGAAATACCGCAGATCCTGCGATATTTTCCAGAGAGAATCAGAGAAACTCCGTTCTAAAGCATATTTTCCGGGAATAAACATAACTATGTAACGCGAGATGCGGATACTGATGGATGAAGAAGGGAGAATGCTACATATGTCAGACAAAATTATTGAGAATAATCAGGTTTGTATTATAGGAGAAATTGTATCAGAATTTGTGTTCAGCCACGAGGTGTTTGGAGAAGGATTTTACCTTGTGGATGTGCGGGTAAAACGCTTGAGTGAATCCTGCGATACGATTCCTGTTATGGTATCAGAACGCCTGATTGACGTAAATGGAGACTACAGAGGAGAATTTATCCAGGTAACGGGACAGTTCCGTTCTTATAACAGACATGAAGAGAAGAAGAACCGTCTTGTACTTTCTGTATTTGCACGAGAAATCAGCTTTACGCAGGAAGAAGCAGACAGAGTGAAGACGAATCAGATTTTTCTGGACGGCTATATCTGTAAGGTGCCGGTATACAGAAAAACACCTCTTGGAAGAGAAATCTCAGATATGCTTGTAGCGGTAAACAGGCCGTATGGAAAATCCGATTATATCCCATGCATCTGCTGGGGAAGAAACGCCAGATTTACATCAAACTTTAACGTAGGAGAACATGTGCAGATCTGGGGAAGAATCCAAAGCAGAGAATACATAAAGAAGACAGAAGACGATTATGCAGAGAAGAGGGTTGCGTATGAGGTTTCCGTAAGTAAACTCGAATGGTTCGGTCAGTAAATATAAGGTAGTTCTATCGAATTTTTCGATTGACACGGTATTTGAGTAATGTTATTATAAGAAACAATAAAGGGGGCAGGCTTGTCAAGCCTTGCCCCATTTTTTGAAAGTCTTATAAATCTTGTAATACGAAAAATGAGGAGGATATTATGTCTATTTTTAAGGGCGCAGGTGTTGCGATTGTTACCCCAATGCATGAAAATGGAGATGTAAATTATGAAAAACTTGGTGAATTGCTGGAGTACCAGATTGCGCATGGTACAGATGCAATTATTGTCTGTGGTACAACAGGAGAAGCTTCTACACTGACACATGAAGAACATCTTGATGTGATCAAGTATGCTATTGATAAAGTAGCAAAAAGAATTCCGGTTATTGCAGGTACAGGTTCTAACTGTACAGAGACAGCCATTTATCTTTCTCAGGAAGCTGAAAAGATGGGAGCAGATGCATTACTGGTTGTAACACCATATTATAATAAAGCGACTCAGAAGGGATTGATTCAGCATTATACAAAGGTTGCAAATTCCGTATCTCTTCCAATTATCATGTATAATGTGCCGGGAAGAACAGGATGTAACATTTTGCCGGAGACAGCAGTAACCCTGGCTAAGAATGTGGAAAATATTGTTGCAATCAAAGAAGCATCCGGAAACATTGCTCAGGTTGCAAAACTGATGAGCCTTGCAGATGGCTGTATTGACCTGTATTCAGGAGAAGACGGGCAGGTAGTACCGACACTTTCTCTTGGTGGTATCGGGGTAATCTCTGTTATGTCTAATATTGCACCGCAGGAAACCCACGATATGGTACAGCTGTATCTGGATGGCAAAGTAAAAGAAAGCTGTGAGCTTCAGTTAAAGGCAATTCCATTAGTAGATGCACTGTTCTGCGAAGTAAACCCAATTCCTGTAAAGACTGCACTGAATCTTATGGGAATGGAAGCAGGAGCATTCAGAGGACCTCTCTGTGAGATGGAAGAAGCAAATAAGCAGAAACTGATCAAAGCAATGAATGATTTTGGCATTAAGTGTGCACAATAGGGAGAGCATCATGGTACAGATGATTATGCATGGCTGTAATGGCCATATGGGTCAGGTAATTACAGGACTCGTAAAAAATGATGAAAATATTGAAATCGTGGCAGGAATAGATATAGTCGACAATCGCGACAATGGATACCCTGTTTTTACAGATATTACAAAATGTGATGTCAAGGCAGATGTCATGGTAGACTTTTCTTCTTATAAGGCTACTGACGCAGTTCTGGATTATTGTGTGGAAAAGCAGCTTCCGTTGGTACTTTGTACCACAGGCCTGACAGAAGAACAGCTGGCTAAGATGAAAGAATGCAGCAAGAAGGTTGCAATCCTGAAATCAGCAAACATGTCTCTTGGTATTAATACTTTATTAAAGATTCTGCAGGATGCGGCAAAAGTTCTGGCTACAGCCGGATTCGATATGGAAATTGTTGAAAAGCATCATAAGCTGAAATGTGACGCACCAAGCGGTACAGCATTGGCCCTGGCAGATTCTCTGAATGAAGCCATGGATCACCAGTATCACTATGTATATGACAGAAGCCAGGTGCATCAGCAAAGAGATGAAAAAGAAATTGGAATTTCAGCAGTGCGCGGAGGCACCATCGTAGGAGATCATGATGTAATCTTTGCAGGACCTGATGAAGTCATTACATTCAGCCACCGGGCATATTCCAAGACCGTATTTGGAAAGGGCGCAGTGGAAGCTGCGAAGTATCTTGCAGGAAAAGGCGCGGGTCTCTATGATATGCAGGATGTGATTGGCTAAAGAAAGCTTAATAAAGACTTAAGATTTTGCGTATGAAATCCTAAGCTGTCTGAAAAGTATTGCTTTCCACATTTTGGATGGTTATACTGGTAAAAAGCGGGGAAAGTAATAAATAATAGGAGGTACAGGGATGAAGAAGAAAAATTGGCTATTACCGTCTCTTCTGATTTGTCTGGCATTAACTGGCTGTGGAAAGAAAGCAGAAGAAACAGAAGCACCTACGGAAGCAGAAACGCAGGCTGTAACGGAGACTGAGACACAGACAGAAACAGAACCTGTAACAGAAGCACAGACTGAGCCGGAGACAGAAGTGGCAGACAGCATGAATAAGATCAGAAGCTTAAAGGCACTGGTGAAATCTTCTGATGACAGTACACTTACCATTCAGACAGAGAGAGGAAAAGAACTTAAGTTTTCTACCACCGGTGCGGATATCCAGGCTACAGGCGGAATTACAGATGGGATGAATGTAACCATCGTGTATAAAGGAGTCATTCGTGACACAGATACTTCTGATGTAAAGATTCTTATGATCAAAGATCTGGAAGCAGGAGAAACTCCTGTCACAGAAGGCGAACGGATGACAGAGGCTGAGATTTCTGATCCGAATGCAGGTGAAGGAACCATCGGCGGAAGCATTTCTGATATCAACATGGACAGAATTGTGATTCAGTCAGATGACGGAGATCCCTATTACTTTATGGTATATGGCACGGATATTAATCTGCGCAATGGATTTCAGGAAGGAAACTATGTAACTGTAGCGTACAACGGAGATATTTATGGACCGGATCTTGTAGTTGCAACTGCAATTACGGATGCGGAAGATGAGACAGACAAAGTAGTATCAGGCCCGACGCAGGAAGGGGAACATTCCTATGTAAATGGAGTTATGACAGATTGCTCGTTGGATTCACTTACCATAACAACAGATGATGGCGAGGAAATTACGGTTAACACAGTAGGGGCAACCCAGTGTTACAGTAACGGAATTACCGAGGGCAATTATGTAACGGTAGAATACACCGGAGAACTTAAAGGTACAGATACAGAAGAAATTACAGTCACTGCAATTTATGATTATCCGGATGATTCTTTCTCACAGGATATTTTATATACAGCAGGATATGAAGAAGAGTATTCCGAGGAATAATCCACAGAAAAGTAAGAGTCAGGCTGTCGCAAAAAACATAGTTTGCGACAGCTTTTTCCTTGTATTTTGAAAAAAGATTAGGTAAGATATAAGAACAAAGTAATAGGTTATGTTTGTATGAAGAGAGGAAGGAATAGTGAAGAAAATAGCGATAGCAACAGACAGTAATAGTGGAATCACACAGAAAGCAGCAAAAGAACTGGGAATTTTTGTATTACCAATGCCGTTTTATATAGAAGAAGAACTGTTTTATGAAGATATCACTCTGACACAGGAGGACTTTTATAAAAAATTGCTGGAAGATGCTCAGATCAGTACATCACAGCCAAACCCCTTGAACCTGAGGGAGTTTTGGGATGGAATTTTAAAAGAATACGATCAGGTCATTTATATTCCCATGTCCCGGGGACTCAGTAATTCCTGTGAGAATGCCATAGGGCTTGCCGGAGAATATGAAGGGAAAGTATTTGTGGTAGATAATCAGAGAATTTCTGTCACCCAGAGACAGGCCGCCCTGGATGCAAAAAAACTGGTGGAACAGGGAAAAGAAGCAGAGGAAATTAAAAAGATACTGGAAGATATGAAGCTGGACGCCAGCATTTATATCACTCTGGAGACCTTAAAGTACTTAAAGAAAGGGGGAAGAATCACTCCGGCGGCAACAGCCATCGGCAGTATCTTGAACCTGAAACCGGTACTGCAGATCCAGGGAGACAAGCTGGATGCATTTTCAAAAGCACGTGGCAAGGCCAAGGCAAAGAAAATCATGCTGGAAGCGATGAAGAAAGACTGTGAAACCCGATTTGCGGATGCGATAAAAGAAGGAAGATTCTGTATTCAGGCAGCATATGGTGGAAATCCGGAGGAAGCTGCCCAGTGGTTAGAAGAAATTCGGGCATTTTTCCCTGGAATGGAAATTCGAATGGATCCGTTATCCCTCAGCGTGGCTTGTCATATAGGAAATGGATCTCTGGCGATAGGAGGATGTGTGATTGTAAAATAAAAAAGGGGGAGTACTATGTTGAGGGGAAAGAAGGTTTTATCCGTATTTTTATTTGTTTTTTTGTTTTTTCAGATGTATGGGATCTGTGCAGAAGCAAGAACGGTTACGGTAGCGAAAGACAGCACTTTAGAAAATGTAATGGAAGCAGAGACACCGGAAGGAACCTGGGTCAGAGAAGAAGATGGGACGAGGTTTCAGAAAACAGATGGAAGTTACGTAACAGAACAGTGGATCAGGGAAAAGGAAAGAGCCTACTACATGAACCAGGATGGAAACCGGGTCGCAGGATGGGTTCAGTACAATGACAAGCTGTATTATATCAATAAAAAAGGTGCTTATATTGGCTGGAAGAGCGGTAAGTATTATTTTGGACAAGATGCGGTTCTGGCAACAGGCCTGACTACTATTGATGGGGAGAAGTATTACTTCGACCCGGTCAGCGGTATTTTGCAGAAGGGCTGGAGAACCCTTCAGAAGAAGACCTATTATTTTCTGTCAGAAAGTGGGAGAATGGCAAAAAATGTCTGGGTCAGAGACGGGTCGGATTACAAATATGTGAATAAAAAGGGAATTCTTCAGAAGAAGAAATGGCTGCAGCTTGGAGAAAAGACATATTATGTAGACAGCAGGGGAGCCAGAGCCACAGGAGATCAGTTTATTGATGGAAAATGGTGTCATTTTGATAAGAAAGGTGTCTATGACCCGAATTATAAATTTGAGAACACAGTGGATCCTACGAAAAAGATGGTGGCCTTGACCTTTGATGACGGACCTGGGCCATATACCATGAGATTATTGCAGTGTCTGAAGAAAAACGGAGCCAGAGCAACCTTTTTTATGGTGGGAACCAATGTTGCAAGATATAAAAGTACGGTAAAAGAGATGGCAGCCATGGGATGTGAATTGGGAAATCATTCTTATGATCATACAGATTTTACCAGGCTATCTGTCAGCGGCATTCAGTCACAGATCAGCAGAACCACCAGCCTGATCAAATCCGCCAGCGGAAAGAGTCCTACCTTATGCCGTCTGCCCTATGGATCAGGAGCATCGAATCATACCGTAGTAAATGCGGTGGGACTGCCTTCTATTTACTGGTCTATCGATACCAGAGACTGGGCCAATACCGGTAATCCATCACATACTTTGAATGAAGTCCTGAACAATGTGCAGAGCGGTGACATCGTATTGATGCATGACATTCATTTATCCACGGTACAGGCAGCAGAGAAAATTATCCCGGCCTTAAAGAGCAGAGGATATCAGATGGTAACTGTCTCTGAACTGGCAAAATATAAGAAGAACAAGGTGTTAAAGGCGGGTACTACATACTATCATTTTAAATAAGAAGAATACATGGAGGCAATGATGGAAGAAAATAATCAGTATAAAAAAATCAGGACAATCATTCCCATTGTGGGAATCCTGATTCTTGCAGGGGCACTGGTGATTATGTCCCTGGGCTTAATAAAAGGATTTCTCACAGGTACACAGGGAAATATTGTCATGGGCGTGGCTCTTGTGCTGTTCTGGGTGCTTACAGATATCATTGAGCCGGTTGTGACACATCGGTTTGATCATATTACCAATGAGCAGAAAATGGCATATTATAAGTTCATTTTATTTGACCTGGCAGGATATGCGGGAATTGCATATTTCCTTTTTGGGGTTGGACAGAATTCCAGCGGTATTTTCGGAGCAGTGGTCTATGCTGTTGTTATGAAACCAAAGCGTGATGCAAGAGACATTTTCTATGGTATTAAGAAACCAGAAGAAGATTCAGAAGAGGTTTCCGAAGAAGCAGAGGAACCGGAAGAACTGGAAGGCGAAGAAAAATGTCTTACAGGAGAAGTAGAGGAAGAAGAGGAATAAGCAGGGCTGTTTTGGCATAGAATTTCAGTAAATGAAAATGTGGAGTGTCTTATGAGAAAAAATGAATTGCGGAATATGGTTTGTTTTTTCCTTTTGTTTGGTTTTATGATTCTGGTGGGAATCCGGGAAAAGAATCAGGCAGAGATACAGACATTTTCCAGAAATACGGTGTGGAAGTATGCTCCATCCCAGGATATGCAGACTGCACCCCAGGTTGCCCTGACCTTTGATGATGGCCCTCATCCTGTATATACAAAGATTTTGCTGGAAGGACTTAAGAAACGTGGCGTAAAAGCCACGTTTTTTGTAGTTGGAGAAAATATTCCGGGAAAAGAAGAACTGATTAAGGAGATGGCAGAACAGGGGCATCTGATCTGCAACCATACGTACGACCACTGCAATTTGGAAAGTGTTTCTCTGGAAGCTGCCAAGGAAGAACTGGAAAAGACCTCAAGGCTGATTCAGGATATTACGGGGCAGGCAACGGCTTATGTAAGACCTCCTTATGGGAATTGGAAGGAGGAACTGGACGATAAGACCTCTATGATTTCTGTGAAATGGACTTTAGATACTCTGGACTGGAATACACATAATACCTCAGATATTGTAAATAAAGTGATGACGAATGTGAAAGATAATGATATTATTTTATTACATGACTATTATCAGACATCCGTGGAAGCGGCACTGCAGATCGTGGATTGTCTGTTGGAAAAAGGGTATCAGTTTGTAACAGTGGATGAACTAATCCTGGCATAGGGGTTAGTTTGGAAATAATTGAAGTGAGAAGGAAGTATCATGGATTTATTTGATTATATGAGACAAAATACAATGGAAAAGGAAGCTCCCCTGGCATCCAGAATGCGTCCTGCCTCTTTGGAAGAAGTGGTGGGGCAGCAGGAAATCATAGGAAAGGATAAGCTGTTATATCGGGCGATTAAAGCAGATAAACTGGGTTCAGTGATTTTCTATGGCCCGCCGGGAACCGGAAAAACAACTTTGGCAAAGGTGATTGCCAATACAACCAGTGCGGATTTTAAACAGATCAATGCTACCTCTGCCGGAAAAAAAGACATGGAGGAGGTAGTGCAGCAGGCAAAGGATAACATGGGAATGTATGGCAAACGTACGATTCTTTTTATAGATGAGATCCATCGTTTTAATAAAGGGCAGCAGGATTATCTGCTTCCCTTTGTGGAAGACGGCACTTTGGTGCTGATTGGAGCGACGACAGAGAATCCTTACTTTGAAGTAAACAGTGCGTTGCTTTCCAGGTCTGTCATATTTGAACTGAAACCTCTTAGCAAGGAAGATATCCTTACTCTGATTCACAGAGCTGTCTATGATACAGAAAAGGGTATGGGAAATTATGATGCAGTGATCGATGAAGATGCAGCGGAGTTTCTGGCAGATGTGGCAGGAGGAGACGCCAGGGCTGCACTGAATGCGGTAGAACTGGGAGTTCTTACTACAGACCGCAGCAGTGATGGAAAGATTCATCTGACTTTGGAAGTGGCATCAGAGTGCATTCAGAAACGAGTGGTGCAATATGATAAGACAGGAGATCATCATTATGATACCATCTCAGCCTTTATTAAAAGTATGAGAGGATCAGATCCGGACGCAGCAGTGTATTATCTGGCAAGAATGTTATATGCCGGGGAAGACGTCCGGTTTATTTCCAGAAGAATTATGATCTGTGCTTCTGAAGATGTGGGAAATGCAGATCCACAGGCACTTCAGGTGGCGGTGGCAGCGGCGCAGGCCGTAGAACGGGTAGGTATGCCGGAGGCGCAGATCATTCTTTCCCAGGCAGTCACCTACGTGGCTACAGCACCTAAGAGCAATTCCGCAACAAATGCCATTTTTTCTGCGACAGAAGCTGTGAGAAACAAAAAGGCAACGATTCCGGTGCATCTGCAGGATTCTCACTACAAAGGAGCTGAGAAACTTGGCCATGGCATCGGATATGAATATGCTCATGATTGTCCAAAGCATTTTTCAAGACAGCAATATCTGCCGGATGAACTGGCAGGGGAGGTATTTTATGAGCCCTCCGACAATGGGTATGAGAGAAAAATACGAGAACACATGGAATGGTTGAAATCGTAATATCTCATGAAATCTTATAGATGAAAGCAGGAATCGGGGGATGGTTTGGACGGTTAAAATAGGTGGACAAGATCACTGCGTATTTTTTACTGTCCAGATCTTTCAGGTAGGAAAGGATTGCATCTCTTTCCTCAAATCCCGTATCCCCGCCGCTGTAGATACAAAGGCTCATAAGACCGTCTTTTTTCAGAAGCTTCAGACCCTCCTCAATGGCCATAATGCTGGTATCAGCGTGGGTACAGAGACTATGGTCACCTCCTGGTAGGTAGCCAAAATTAAAAACGATGCAGCTGACACTTCCCGGGGCGGCATAAAGCCCCAGATTGGTATGGCTCTCCAGAATCACAGACCCGGTCTGTTCAAGTCCCTTTTCAAAAAGACGGCGGGAAGTAGCTTCTATGGCAGCTTCCTGAATATCAAAGGCGAGAACCTTACCTGTATCGCCCACAAGCTGACATAAGAACTCTGTATCATAGCCGTTGCCTGCAGTAGCGTCGATACAGAAGTCCCCAGGTTTTACCACATTTTTTATAGCCTGATGGCACCAATTTGTGATCTGATAGTTTTTCATCGATGTTTGTTTCCTTTCGTGAACCGGGAGATGTTTCTTATCACAGCCTGGCGGTTCTTGTATTTCTTTTTCAGTAATTTTTGTTTTTCTTTATATTCTGCCTGTATCAGTCTGACATCTGCTTTTGCGGCCTTTTTTGCCTGCTTTTTCATTTGGGCAGTCTGAATCTGTGCACTGTTTTTTACGGAAAGTCCAATAATAAGAATACCAAGAGCTGCCTGTATGCCCATGGTAATCTGATCAAGTTGCTGATTCGTAAGCTTCATGAAATAACCCTCCCTTTAGATTTGCTCTGTGTTTTTTAGTATAACATAGTTACTTTTACGGTGCCACTGTTCCGCGAGGGTTTTCGAAAGAAAATCCCGAGTTTTGAAAACAAAAATCCATTTGCGAAGCAAATTTTGCATGGATTTTTGCTCGCTGCTGGAACGAAGTGAACAGTAGCATAGTTGTAAAGCCAGGGCAAATAAGATATACTACATAACAGAAAGGATCCTTTCTGTTATGTAGTATATCTATATCATTGGTGATGCAAACGGGGATGTATAAATGGAAGAAAGAAGACTTTGGGGCGAAAAGCCCTACTATTCACTGGACTACAGACTGCGCCAGCAATTTGGAGAAAAGGTTTACAAGCTGGCTTTAAATGGCGGCATGACCTGTCCGAACAGAGATGGTAAGGTTGGAGAAGGCGGCTGCATTTTCTGCAGTGCCGGGGGAAGCGGCGATTTTGCAGCAGACCGCCATCTGTCTGTGACGCAGCAGATTGCAGTGCAGAAAGAGGCATTGAAAGAGAAGAAAAATGCCCGGAAATATATTGCATATTTTCAGGCATATACCAATACCTATGCACCGGTAGAATACCTGGAACGTATTTTTACAGAGGCAATTCAGGATCTGGATGTGGTGGTACTTTCTATTGCAACCAGGCCGGATTGCCTTCCACAGGAAATTCTGGAGCTGCTGGAAGACCTGAATCAGAAGAAGCCTGTCTGGGTGGAGCTTGGCCTGCAGACGATGCATGAAGATACGGCAAAGTTTATCCGCAGAGGATATGATCTGCAGTGTTTTGAAAAAGCCGTAAAAGAGTTACGAAAGAGAAAGATAGAAGTTATCGTACATACGATCATAGGGCTTCCCGGTGAGGACAGGAAGAGAATGCTGGAAACAGTACAATATCTGAATGGCTGTGATATCCAGGGAATAAAGTTGCAGCTTTTGCATATTTTGAAAGGGACAGACCTGGGAGAATTATATTTACAGGGAAAAGTACCTGTGTTAGAGGAAGATGAGTATGTGGATCTGATCATTGACTGTTTGGAACATCTGTCCCAGAAAATTACGGTTCACAGGTTAACAGGAGATGGACCGGGGAATCTCCTTCTTGCCCCCATGTGGAGTACAAGAAAAAGAACGGTTTTAAATAAAATTCACAGTGAATTAAAATCACGTGATGCCTGGCAGGGCAAACAATGGAGGGAATCATGAGAAAAAAAGTAAAGTCAGGGCCCATGGCAAAAGAGGTTCAGACAATCTATAAGCTGATTGTTTTATATTTGTTAGACTGTGTTGAGTTTCCTCTTACAAATGGACAAATCTGCGAATTTATCTTAGAGGAGCAGTACACGGATTATTTCACGATTCAGCAAACCTTAACAGAGATGCTGGAAATGGGACTTCTGGAAAAAGAAGTCATAAGAAACACTTCAAACTATACCATGACAGAATCCGGAAAAGAGACACTGACGCTTCTGGAAGATGAGATTTCAGAGGGAATCAAAGCAGATACCATACAATATCTGAAGGCAAATAAATTCCGCCTCAGGGAAGAAAATGCCGTAGTGGCAGATTACTGTAACAATGAGGACGAAGGGTACACGGTAACGCTTCAAGTGAAGGAAAAACAGAAGCCAATCATAGAACTGAAACTGGATGTTCCCCTGGAACGCCAGGCGATTCTTTTTTGTGACAACTGGCAGAAAAAGAGTTCACAGATTTATCAGTATTTGATGAAAGAATTAATGAAAAAATGAGTATGAAAAGGACAAGAAAAATCCTGCTGACTGCAATCAATGCGAAGTATATCCATTCGAATCCTGCCATTTACAGTCTGCGGGCATATGCAAAAAAATACAGAGATTATGTGGATATCGCAGAATTTACCATCAATCATTACGCAGATGACATTTTGCAGGGAATCTACAGAAAACATCCCGATGTGGTGGCCTTTTCCTGTTATATCTGGAATCTGGACATGGTAGAGCAGGTGATCCGGGAATTGCCAAAGATTCTTCCCGGGGTATCTATCTGGGTGGGCGGACCGGAAGTTTCTTATGATGCAGAACAGTTTCTGGAAACCCATCCCCAGGTAACAGGTGTCATGATTGGAGAAGGGGAAGAGACCTTTTGTGAACTGGCTGGCCGATATGTAAGACAATGGGAAGGCATTCCGGCAGAAGAGGAGATTCTACCGGGAACCGCGCAGAGACAAGCTGATGGCAGGATTGTCTTTGGAGCGGTACGGCCGCTTCTGGATTTGAATCAGATCCCGTTTCTCTATGAAGATTTGTCAGAATTTGAGAACAGGATCATTTATTATGAGAGCAGCCGTGGCTGCCCCTTTTCCTGCAGTTACTGTCTCTCATCGATTGACAAGAGCGTCAGATTCAGAGATGCCCAGACTGTAATGCAGGAGCTGCAGTTTTTCCTGGATAAGAAAGTTCCTCAGGTAAAATTCGTGGACAGAACCTTTAACTGCAGGCACAGCCATTCTATGGCAATATGGAGTTACATTCTGGAACATGATAATGGCATTACCAACTTT
>JBJEMC010000199.1:0-6261 GCA_051879475.1 Muricoprocola sp.
AATTCTGCTGCCACTTCAGGATGTTCACTGTTCTTTGTGATTGCCAGTACCTGTGGTGTATTGGATGCCCATCCTGCTTCTGTTGCACCTTCCAGAACCGGAAGTTTACCTGCATAATAGGTCGCATCTGGATTAGCTGCAACCATAACATCCATAGTAGAAATGTAAGTCAGGTTAGCTACATATTTTCCATTGATCCAATTCACATCATTCTGCAGTTCATCTCCACTGTAAGATGCCTGATAAGAAGCCGGTGCTACAACCTTGTTGTCATATAAAGCCTTGATATATGAGTATACTTCTTCCAGCTGTTCCTGAGTAATCTTGATCTCTTTTGTTTCCGGATCAATCAAAGTTCCGCCTACCAGCTGTTTTCCGTAGTTAAATACAACCAGATTTACCAGATATTCTTTATTCGCACTTAACAGATACATTTCAGGATCATATTCCTGTACTTTTTTGCCCATTTCAATCAGGCTGTCCCAGGTCATATCCTGTGTAAAATCCAGACCAATCTCTTCTGCCAGGTCTTTATTTACAATGAATCCTGCACCGGAAATACCTGTTGGAAGGCCAAGCTGTTTGCCGTCATATCTTCCATTGATTTCAAGAGAAATATAATTTTCATCAAAATTAGACGTATCTACGCCCAGTTCATTCAGATCATAGAAATAATCTCCATTTGCCACATAAGTTGGGAAAATTTCTGGATCCACCTGAACAATATCAGCAGCTGTACCAGATGCAAGAGATGTGGATAATTTATCATGATATCCATCACTTCCACCAAATTCTGCTTCAATCGTTACATTCGGATGAAGTTCCTGAAACTGATCGATTACTTCCTGTGTGGCTGCTGTTCTTTCATCTCCTCCCCACCAGGAAAAACGAAGTGTAACTTCTTCTTCAGCTGCTGCAGTCATTCCTACTGCAGATAATAATCCCGCTGTCATTGTAACAGCTAAAACTTTTGCTAAAACCTGTTTTTTCATACAAAAAACCTCCCTTCAAATATGCTTTTATTCTATAAAAAGAAAGCATATTTGAAAAGGAAGGCTCTTTACGAAATTTCCTCATTTTTTACTCAAATATTTCCCAACGTATTATTTTTTGATATTTTTCTTCATTTTTTCATCTATTGTGATACTATTTGATACTTTATCTCTTTTCCCTGAGGTACTTCCGGCAGTGAAAACTCCACCACACATCCCATATTTTTATGGCTTCTTACCCGAATGCACGCTTCCTCGCCATAATAAATCCTCAGTCGGCTGTTTACATTGGATAATCCTATATGTCTCACATCCATTTTTTTGATACTCTCTCTGAATTTCTGAATCTCCTCCTTTGTCATTCCCTGTCCGTTATCTACTACCCGGAATATAATGCGCCCTTCTCGCCTGAAAATACTAACCTTAATATATCCAGGGTGATCAACCATCCTCACCCCATGAAGGATACTATTCTCTACCAGCGGCTGGAGCATCAGACGAAACACAGGGAAATCCCACAATTCATCATCCACTTCATAATATACAATAAAATGATTTCCAAAGCGCAGACGCTGGATAGAAACGTATTTTTTCAAATATTCTATTTCCTGGCGAAGAGTAATCTTCTCCATTGGATCTTTCAGCGCATACTGAAGAATATCTGATAATTCCCGGATCATTCTGCATGCAGAATCCGCTCCGGCTCCTTGCTTTCGCATCTCAAACTCCACATTCTGCAAAGTATTAAACAGAAAATGAGGATTGATCTGTAACTGCAGCGCGGTCAGCTCCGCGACCTCCTGCTCCTGCTGTTTTTTCTGCAGACTGTCTTTTAATTGGACATTATGTAAAAACAGATAAATAATGTTATTGAGCACTACGTCATATTCATTTCTCACTTCTCTTTTGGGTTCCCCTGGATAGATTCCCTGTTCCGCTTTCTGGAAAATATTAATAATGTTTTCAATCTGGTCGAACAACTCTTTCGCAGTACGGTATGCTAACAGCAGCATAACCATCACACTGATTCCCATGATCAGGAAAAACAGGCGGGCAAATTCTATCACTTTTCTCCAGACCTCTTCTTCAGAGATCACAGACACGATTTTCATTCCATAGTTCTCATTTATCTTCTCCTGGATCATATACCTTCCGTCTGCTATAGAACACCATTCTCCGGAGGTTCCATTTTTTGTAACATCCTCATATCTGATTTCGTCCAATGCCTGATTAGCAGTGGGATCCCATTTGAACAGATATTCTTCTCTGCTGTTATAAAATATCACCGCATTATTGCTGTTATACATGATCTGCTCTAACAGCTGAATATATTTTTGCAAGTCCACATCCATGACGACAATCCCATCCAAAAGGAGCATACGCTGAAAAACTGTCATAAGTATCTTCTCATGGCTTCCCTCCTGCACCGTCCGTACTACGACACAGTTTTTTTCCTCGTCCTGCATCCCCTGATAGATTTCAAGCCACTCTCGGGCTCTGTCATTATTAAAATATGCAACTCCTGTATCTGACGAAAAATAATTATCATATTCATCCAGATACAGATAAAGAGAATCCACATACGGATATGTCTGTGTAATGCTGCGAAAAAGTGTCTTGATATTACGCAGATAAATGGCCTCACTGTACGCAATATCATGGCTTCTTGACAAAAGTTTTCTCAACGAAAGCAGCATATAGGAATTATTCGTCATCTGATCATTTTGGAAAATAATATTGCTGATAACAAGATCCAGGCTGGTATTGACATTTGCTAAGGTATATTCTGCCTGCTCTGTCAATTCTTTTTTCTTCTGTACCGTCATCAGAAGAGCAAACGCAATAAATACACATAACAGCGGAACCAGAACCATCCTGCTGTAATTAAAAAAATTGCGAAGGAAATACTTTCGTTTCATCTTCTAGCCCTCCGTCTTTTTACGGTTACGGTATTCTTTTGGCGTAATTCCATAATAAGCCTTAAATGCTCTGGAAAAATTCTTGGGATTATCATATCCAACATAGAAAGCTACATCATAACTCTTAAACTGAATATTATCAAGCAATTCACAGGCTTTTTTCATCCGTACCTCTGTCAGATATTCCTGAAAACCAATGCCTGCCTTCTCCTTAAAAATCTTAGAAAGATATCCGGAGCTCATGCCAACCAAAGCTGCAGCCTCCTCCTGAGATGCATACATATAATTCTCTCGGATATATTTTTTCACCTTTTCTGTAATCTGATCATAATAAGAAGGCGTTTCCTCAGAGGGCACACACCGTTCCTTATCCAAAGATTCTTTTATTTTCAGGAATGTTTCATTTAATTCCTGGAATTTAATAGGTTTCAGAAGATAATCCTCTACCTTGTAATGAATGGCAGATCTGAGGTACTCATAATTCTGATAACTGCTGATAAATACAACCCTGACATTTTCTTTCATCAGATGTTCACATAACTCCAATCCATTCATTCCGGGCATTTCAATATCACTGACAACTACATCTACC
Source organism: Muricoprocola sp. (assembly GCA_051879475.1). Taxonomy (GTDB): domain Bacteria; phylum Bacillota; class Clostridia; order Lachnospirales; family Lachnospiraceae; genus Marvinbryantia. The sequence continues at coordinate 3,504 of JBJEMC010000199.1, forward strand.
TTATTATTTTTCATATACGCAAGAGCTTTTTCCGCACTCTGAAAATAAGCAGCCACCGAAAACCCTATCTTTTCCCAGGGAAACAGATTTGCTATTCCCTCTGCAATCTTCTCCTCATCATCAATAATGATCAATTGATACATTTTATCCCCTTCCCACGCAAGCAGCTTGTCCAGTTGGCTAGCTAATTTGTTACCCTCAGTATACCAGAAATTCCGGTTTTTGTCAGCCAGACATAATTTCTGTATTAAAAAAGGCTCCCGCAGGAGCCTTATAATTTTTACCCTTTTACTCCACCAAGCGCCACGCCTGCCACGATATACTTTGACAGGATCAGGTACACGATGACTAATGGAATGATGGTTACAAACAGACCGACATATACCACTCCGTAATCGGTACGGAACTGATTGGAGCTCAGAAGCTGCACGAACATAGGCAGTGTCTTTTTGGAATCTGTGGTCAGCATAATGGTTGGCGTAAACAGATTGTTCCACTGGGCGATGAACTGAAAGATCGCCTGTGTGGCAACTGCAGGTTTCATGATGGGCATGATGATACGGTTAAAGGTATGAAGTTCCCCGGAGCCGTCAATTCTCGCTGCCTCAATCATTTCTTTGGACAAGGAAGCTTCCATGTACTGCTTCATAAAGAAGACTACTGCCGGACTGGCAATCGTAGGAATGATCAGAGGAACATAAGTATCCACCAGGTTCAGGTCCAGCATAAAACGGTAAAAACCTATGACGGAAATCTGACTTGGCACCATCATGATAGCCATGATAAAAGCCCATGCAAACTTCTTTAATTTAAAATCATAGACGTAGATTCCGTAGGCTGTCAGTGCAGAAAAATATACTGCCAGGACGGTACCCGGAAGAGTGATTTTCAGAGAGTTCAGTGCTGCTTTCTGAAGTGTGATCTGCATACCGTTTTGCTTGAGCATCAGGTTCTTCCAGTTGGTAAGAAAATGTGTGGACGGGATCAGAGAGATGCCGGATTTGATGGCATCAGAGCTTCTGGTCGCATTCATTACCAGCAGAAGAAACGGAAGCAGTGCAATGACGCAGAAAATCACACATATACTAAAACGGATGATCTGCTGCTGTTTCAGTTTTCTTCCATATCCTTCAGATGTTTTCTTCATGACTGTCCACCTCTCTTTCGGATTTTCTTCTCATCCTTATCTCGCATGGACACAAAGAGAATCAGGCTTACGATCAATGTCACAATAAACAAAATCACAGATACTGTAGCTGCTTTTCCCACATCACTGTTATACAGACGCATGATATACATCGCCATTGTCGTTGTCTTATCATCCGGCAGTCCCACAAGTCCTGTTTCCGGTACATTAAACAATGCCGGAATATCGTACATCTGAAGACCACCGATGGCAGATGTTACCAAAGTATACAGCATAATCGGTTTTAACAGAGGCAGTGTAATATACCGGAACTTCTTAAATCCTGTAGCTCCATCAATATCCGCCGCTTCAAGCAGTCCCGGATCAATTCCCAATACACCGGATATCAGCAGCAATGTCGTATTACCAAACCACATCCACCACAGGATCAGGGATATCAATCCCCTGCTTCCTGCCACGGATGACAGGAAATCAAAATTAGAGCTTAGGATGCCCCAGTTCTTCAGTGTCTGTGTAATTGGACCATACTGGGAAAACAATGCTTTGAATAATACAGCAACAGAAGCCGCTGTAATGATACTTGGAAGGTATACGATGACCTTCATGGCCCCCCTTCCTTTTACCTTTACCTTCTGATCTGTCAGCCAGACCGCCAGAAGAAGGGAAACCAGAATCTGCGGTACAAAGTTGCATCCCCACATGATCAGTGTGTTTTTCAGATAGCCCAGTACATATGCACGTTCACCGGCAGTCAGTCCAAGGACATTGAGAAAGTTCTGTATTCCCGCAAATGTGACAAATTCACGGCCATTTCTCTTATAATACGAAAGGGTACTGTAATAAAATGTATTGATCAGCGGCCAGAGCTGAAACAGCAAATATGTGATAAAGAAAGGCGCTATAAAATAATAACCATATCTGCTGTAATTTACCCGTTTTCTTTTTTTCTTACCCATAAATACCTCCCAGATAAATGACTTTCAAAAAATGTGCTGCTCCCCCGTTGCGGAAGGAGCAGCACATACTGTTGTTCATCGTCAGAATCAGGCGAATACGCTTTCTCTTATTCTACGCTCAGGTAAGCGAATGTATCATGGATAGATGCTTTCAGATCATCGATTGCTGTTTCAAGATCTTTTTCGCCTGTTGCATAAGCCTTTGTCTGTGTATCCAGAAGGGAAAGGATCTGCTGATCTTCTGCTGTTACAGTAGATGCATCCAGTCCGTCTGCCAGTGGAAGGAAGAACTCCATGAAGTTCTGTCCTGCATCCGGGTAGAGGTATCCGTTTCCATCTGCAGATGCGCCGCTCTCAATAATCTTGGAGATTGCTTCTGTGTTGTTTACAAAATCGGAATTTAATGCATTGATTGCGATCATACCGTCGGTATCGCAGGTAATGTACTTCATAATGGTAGCTGCAAGTTCAGGATCAGAGCACTCTGTGGTAGCTGCAAGACCGGTTCCTCCCCAGTAGCATTTGTTCGGAGTCGGAACAAGGATGGTGTTGCTCTTCCATGTATCGCTTAAGCACCAGTAGGTGAACCATGGGCATCCCATGTAAGCGATCGCTGCATTGCTTGTCTCGCCGTCGCCGTCCATGTTTGCATACC
>JBJEMC010000200.1:0-6244 GCA_051879475.1 Muricoprocola sp.
GTCATCTGGCAAGCATACGAAACTCCCCATCTGCATACCAATCACCTTCGGTGATAGCTTTTTCATTACAGAACTCGGGTTTTACAAAGCAAAACATCTCGCAGGACAGTGGCACCTGAACAGTAACGTAAAATTCCAGGAAACTTTTTTCGCTTCCCCGGTGGCTGTTGACGAGGAACTGAGAAGTTGTTATACTGTATCTAGTGATTATTTTCACAAATATCGGAAAAATAAAAAGAAAGGAAATGGTATATGAGAAATAAGAGATTACTTAGTACAGTAGTTGCATTGGCAGTTACTGCAGCATCTTTTGGTATGTCTGCTATGGCAGAGGGCTTTACTGCCGGAGAATTCACTGGCTCAGGAGATGGCTTTGGCGGAAAAGTAACTGTTACGATCACAACAGATGAGTCCGGGATTACAGCTGCTACCGTAGAGGGTGCAGATGAGACCCCTTCCATCGGCGGCGCAGCACTGGAAGAACTGGGACAGCAGATCGTGGATGCTCAGAGCGCTGAGATTGATGGCGTATCAGGAGCTACTCTTACATCAGAGGGCGTAAAGGCAGCGGCAGCATCGGCTATTGCAGCAGCAATGGGAGCAGAGACAGCGGCAGCAGATGAAGCTGTAGCTGAAGGTCTGACATTTACTCCTGGAACATATCTTGGAACAGCAGATGGCTATAATGGACCGATCGAAGTAGCTGTTACTTTTTCTGAGACAGCTGTTACAGATGTGGAAGTAGTTACTTCTACAGAGACAGCACATGTAGGAACACCTGTATACGATATTGTCATTCCTGATATCGTAGAAGCAAATGGTACAGGTGTAGATGGTGTATCAGGAGCTACTTTCACAACAAGAGGTGTGAAGGCAGCAGTAAATGAGGCAGCAGAGATGGCTGGCGTTTCCAACCCTGATGCCTTCAAATCCAATACGGTTGTCCATGAAGCACAGGAAGATATGGATATCACAGCAGATGTGATCATCGTTGGTGCCGGTGGTGCAGGTATGGGCGCAGCTGCACAGGCTGCTCAGAACGGTGCAACAGTAGTTGTAGTAGAAGAAAATGCTGAGATCGGTGGAAATACCCTGGTATCCGGAGGACAGTTTCAGTCTGTAATGCCATACCTTGTATGGGATCCGGAGGATCCGGATGCTACGACAGGCGTCTGGGATTACAATGGACAGGAATATGACAAAGTAAAATCTGCAAATGGATATATTTCTGAATTAAAGACCATCTTAGACTGGTCAGAAGAACCATTTGATGCATCTTACTTTAATGATCATGAATTTGTGGCAGGAGAGATCGAAGGCCTGAGCAAAGCCGGTGTTCACGAAGAATATCTTCCAACACTCCAGGCTCTGAAAGAAGAGATCCAGGCTTACCTTGACTGGGCAGAACCACAGCTGGAAGCTGGTGCACATGAAACAGACCTGACACTGTTTTCTACATTAAATCTTCATATTTTCCAGACATATTATGGCGGACTTCGTCAGAACGCAGAAGGAACAGACTTTATCTATGGTGATTACGATCTGGTAAGCCAGTTCGTGAACGAAGGACAGGGCCTGAAAGAATGGTTAGAAGATCAGGGTGCAGTATTTAACGACGGTCTTCAGAATACGCTGATCGGTGCTCTGTGGCACAGAGAAAACGTTCAGCTCGGTGGTGACTTTGACGGTGACGGAGAAGTTGATGATGGCATGAATGGAAACTGGGGCGTTTATTTTGAAACAACCAAGAGAACCATGTTAAATGCATCGGAAGAAAACCAGATTCTTACACGTACAAAGGCTGACAGTCTGATCACAGAAGATGGAAAAGTGGTTGGTGTCAATGCTACTATGTACGATGGAACCAAGGTTACCCTCCATGCAAACAAAGGGGTTATCCTGGCTACAGGCGGTTACGCAGCAAACATTGATATGGTTATGGATACAAATGAATACTGGAATTCAGAATACATTACGGAAGCTACCAAGACAACAAACCGTAGTTCTCTTGTAGGGGATGGTATTGAGATGGGGGAAGAAGTTGGTGCAGATACCACTGGCCTTGGATGGGCACAGATGATGCCGATTTCCTGGATCACAAACGGTAACCTGGCATTTGGTTCCGGTGCAAACTGTATTTATATCAATCCGACAACAGGAAAACGTTTCGTAAATGAAACATCAGAACGTGACGTCCTTTCCCTTGGTGAGTTCCAGAATGGGGTAGAAGCAAACGGTTCTCAGGGTGTATTCCTTGAAATTGCCAATGCAGAAGTTCCGGTAGGATCCGGATATCCATTTGACCAGTATCAGGAGTTGGAGGATCGCGTATACTTCTTCAGCAGCCAGGAAGAACTTCAGGCAATTCTGGATCAGTACGGAATGGAAGCAGATCCTGCAGAAATCTACGCTACAATCGAAAATTATGACAAGGCACTTGCTGCCGGAGAACAGCCGGAAGTTGCAAAGACAGGCTGGACAGCGCTGATCGGTACAGTAGCTGATGAAAATGGCGAATATGATATGGAAAATTATGCTCCGGAAGAGCAGACATATCGTGTACGTATCATGGCTCCGTCCACACATCATACCATGGGTGGTCTGACCGTTGATACAGACCGTCATGTATTAGATGCAGAAGGAAATATCATCGAAGGTCTGTACGCAGCAGGCGAGGTAACCGGAGGACTTCATGGTGGTAACCGTCTTGGTGGTAATGCCATCGTTGAAATCTTTGTATCCGGACGTGTAGCAGCAAACGCAGTTACAGCTGAATAGTTAGAAATTTACTGAGAAAACGGCCCCTGATCAGGGGCTGTTTTTACGCGTACGGATTCTTTTTTGAAAAAACATAAATTTTTGTTGATGCCTGGAAAATTTTCATGTATAGTATATACGAGTTTTAAGGTTTAAGGAATATATGGAGGAACAAAAATGGCACAGAGAAATGATATTCATAAGGTACTGATTATTGGTTCTGGTCCTATTATTATTGGACAGGCGTGTGAATTTGACTATTCTGGTACACAGGCTTGCAAGGCTCTTCGTAGTCTTGGTTATGAGATTGTACTTGTTAATTCTAATCCTGCTACGATTATGACAGACCCTGAGATAGCAGATGTTACTTATATTGAACCGTTGAATGCAGAGCGCATTGAGCGTATTATTGAAAAAGAAAGACCAGATGCATTATTACCTAACCTTGGTGGACAATCTGGTCTTAATCTTTGCTCTGAATTACATGAAAAAGGAATTTTGGATAAATACGGCGTACAGGTTATTGGTGTTCAGGTTGATGCCATTGAACGTGGTGAGGATCGTATTGAATTTAAGAAGACCATGGAAAGCCTTGGCATTGAGATGGCAAGAAGTGAAGTTGCGTATTCTGTAGAAGATGCTTTGGCCATTGCTGACAAACTTGGTTATCCGGTAGTTCTTCGTCCGGCTTACACCATGGGCGGTACCGGTGGCGGTCTGGTATATAACGTGGAAGAACTGAAGAAAGTCTGTGCCCGCGGTCTTCAGGCCAGTCTGGTAGGACAGGTTCTGGTAGAAGAATCTATTCTTGGATGGGAAGAACTGGAACTGGAAGTAGTACGTGACAAGGACAACAACATGATCACAGTCTGCTTCATTGAAAATATCGACCCATTAGGAGTTCATACAGGTGATTCCTTCTGTGCTGCTCCTATGCTTACCATTTCTGAAGAAGTACAGAAACGTCTGCAGGAAAAATCCTATAAGATCGTAGAAGCCATTCAGGTAATTGGCGGAACAAACGTACAGTGGGCTCATGATCCGGTAACAGACCGTGATATTATCATTGAGATTAACCCAAGAACATCCCGTTCCTCAGCTCTGGCTTCTAAAGCGACCGGTTTCCCGATTGCTCTGGTATCAGCTAAGCTGGCTACAGGCCTTACCCTGGCTGATCTTCCATGTGGAAAATACGGTACACTGGATAAGTATGTTCCGGATGGAGATTATGTAGTAATTAAGTTTGCACGCTGGGCATTTGAAAAATTCAAAGGTGTAGAAGACAAGCTGGGTACTCAGATGCGTGCAGTCGGTGAAGTGATGAGTATCGGTAAAAACTTCAAGGAAGCATTTCAGAAAGCAATCCGAAGCCTGGAAAATGGCCGTTACGGTCTGGGCTATGCAAAGAACTTTCACGAGATGACAAAAGATGACCTTTTGAAAAAGATTGCTACCCCATCCAGTGAACGTTATTTTATGATTTATGAAGCTCTTCGCAAGGGGGCAACCGTAGAAGAAATCCATGAACTTACAAAGATCAAGCATTATTTCCTGGAACAGATGCAGGAACTGGTTATGGAAGAAAATGAGCTGATGGCTTCTAAGGGCCAGCTTCCATCAGACGAAGCTCTGATTCAGGCGAAAAAAGATGGTTTTTCAGATAAATATTTAAGTAAGATTCTGGAAGTAGAGGAAGCGGATATCAGAAATCGCAGAATCGAACTTGGTGTGGAAGAAGCCTGGGAAGGCGTACACGTAAGCGGTACACAGGACAGTGCATATTATTATTCCACCTATAATGCAGAAGATAAAAACCCGGTGTCTACAGGAAAGCAGAAGATCATGATCCTTGGCGGAGGCCCGAACAGAATCGGTCAGGGTATTGAATTTGACTACTGCTGTGTACATGCATCTCTGGCTCTGAAGAAACTGGGATTTGAAACAATCATTGTAAACTGTAATCCGGAGACTGTATCTACTGACTACGATACCTCTGATAAGCTGTATTTTGAACCACTGACTCTGGAAGATGTTCTGAGCATCTACAAGAAAGAACAGCCGGTAGGCGTTATCGCACAGTTCGGTGGACAGACTCCTCTGAACCTTGCATCTGACCTGGAAAAGAATGGAGTAAAAATCCTTGGAACTTCTCCTGCAGTCATCGACCTGGCAGAAGACCGTGACCTCTTCCGTGCTATGATGGATAAACTGGAAATTCCAATGCCGGAATCAGGAATGGCGGTAACAGTAGAAGATGCTCTGGCAATTGCAGAGAAGATTGGCTATCCTGTTATGGTTCGTCCTTCTTACGTTCTTGGTGGACGTGGAATGGAAGTCGTACATGATCCGGAAAGTATGGTAGGATATATGAAAGCGGCAGTTGGTGTGACACCGGATCGTCCGATTCTGATCGACAGATTCCTGATGCATGCTACAGAATGTGAAGCAGATGCCATCAGTGACGGAACACATGCATTTGTACCGGCTGTAATGGAACACATCGAACTTGCAGGCGTACATTCCGGAGACTCTGCATGTATCATTCCTTCCAGACATTTAAGTGAGGAAAATGTGGCAACCATCAAAGAATACACCAGAAGAATCGCAGAAGAAATGCATGTAGAAGGTCTTATGAACATGCAGTATGCAATTGAAAATGGTAAGGTATACGTACTGGAAGCCAATCCAAGAGCATCCCGTACCGTTCCCCTGGTATCTAAGGTATGTAACATCCGCATGGTACCGCTTGCTATTGAGATCATGACAAGAGAACTTACCGGCAGACCATCACCGGTACCGGAATTAAAAGAAATGAATATTCCATATTATGGAGTAAAAGAAGCGGTATTCCCATTCAATATGTTCCCGGAAGTAGACCCTCTGCTCGGACCGGAAATGCGTTCTACAGGTGAGGTTCTGGGATTATCAGAATTCTGGGGAGAAGCATTCTATAAAGCACAGGAAGCTACACAGACAAGACTTCCTCTGGAAGGAACCGTTCTGATTTCCGTAAATGATAAAGACAAACCGGAAGTAGCTGAGCTTGCAAGAGAATTTGTAAGTACAGGATTTAAGATTCTGGCATCTAAGGATACCTGCCGTATCATCCAGGAAGCCGGAGTTCCTGCAGAACGTGTCTTCAAGCTGCAGGAAGAGAGAAGACCAAATATCCTGGATCTGATCACAAATGGCAAGATTGACCTCATCGTCAATACACCGGGTCAGTCCAAAGAACATGGCTGGGATGACAGTTATCTGCGTAAGAATGCCATTAAGAAGAAAATTCCATATATGACCACCATGGCTGCTGCATATGCAACCGTAAGTGGCATCAAGTCCATGAAGATGCAGGGATGTAATAAAGTAAAATCTCTTCAGGAACTGCATGCACAGATCCGGCCAAAAGAAGCATAAGATTCTGCAAAAAAATGGATATTTGTTACTGTTCACGTGCGTTCCAGTAACGATGAAAAAGCCATGCAAAATC
>JBJEMC010000201.1:0-6226 GCA_051879475.1 Muricoprocola sp.
TAAAAAGGAGCGTGCTCCAAAATGATTTCTCATTTTTTCACACGCCCTTTTTCATTGCAGACCTCGGGTTTTGCCAAGCAAAACACCTCGCGGAACAGTGGCACCTGAACTGTAACCATCTTTACAATAAAGATATCATTTACCCGACCAACGGTCAATTCATAATAATTCGAAAAATCCTTTTATAATTCGACAAATTCAATAGTTATCTTTTACCCAAAAATATGGTATACAGAATTTGAATCTTTGAATTTTCGTTATCTGTTCACGTGCGTTCCAGTAACGACGAAAAAGCCATGCAAAATCACCTGCGGTGATGGCTTTTTCATCGCAGATCTCGGGTTTTGCCAAGCAAAACACCTCGCGGAACAATGACATCTGAACTGTAACGAATTTTCTCATGACATTTTAAAAGTTTAAAGAAACATATTGACATTTTTCCAAAAGTTTATTACAATTCCTTTATCAATTGTAACATTTCTGTAACATTCAGAAATAAATATGAAATTAATAAATAGAAAGAAAAAGGAATGAAATATATGAACAGGAATAAACTTTTAAAAACTACTCTGATTGGTGCTGTTGCTTCACTTATGATTGCCGCTCCGGCCAGTGCTTCTTATGGAACCGTTACTGCAGATCTTCTCACTGTACGATCTGCTCCATCTGTTGAAAGCGAAGCCGTTGGAATGTTAAGCTGGGGAGATGATGTGTGTATCACTTATGTACCTTCTGATGACTGGTATGAGATATATCTGAACGATGGATGCTATTATGTCAGCAGCGAATTTGTTTCCTGCGGGGATTCTTCCGGCAACGGTTATTCAGATCCTTCTTACTCTGAAAGCAGTTATGAATCCGCTCCTGCTTATGAAGAAACCGCTTCCGCTTCTTCCGGAGAATATCTTGGCAACTTTACTCTTACCGCTTACTGCTCCTGCGCTTCCTGCTGTGGATACAGTAACGGTATCACAGCCAGCGGAACTGTTGCCACAGCAGGCCGTACCGTAGCTATGGGCGGTGTTCCTTTCGGGACAAAGCTGCTGATCAATGGAAATGTCTATACCGTAGAAGACCGCGGAACTGCTTACGGTGTGGTGGATATCTATATGGATTCCCATTCCGAGGCTCTTGCTTTTGGTATGCAGACAGCAGATGTTTATCAGGTTTATTAATAATCTTTTCCCTATCCCCCGGTGCCTTTTGGAATCGGGGAATTTTTTGTTCCTTCTATTTCGTCCAATTCTGCACAAAGTTATAGCCTGATCGATATATTTTTGTTCTTGTATCGACCAGGCTATGAATGAATTTCCAGTAATTTCATTGTCTACACCTTCAACTTTCTTAAATTATGGGGTATTGCGTTAAGTTTTTGTTGGACCGTACCTCCTGTTTTTATTTCGTAATCATCACTATGGCCTTCTGCCTTTTGATAATATGCATCTCCATTTCGATTTATATTTGTTTGTCTATTTTCATATTCAATTTTAATATAAATTCTATTAGGAGACTTTCCGGGTCAGGTCTTACTATGCCATTGGACTATACCTCTTTCTTTAGATTTTGTTTTGTTTGTTGTTTCTTTTGATGGTTTAATAATAATACACTTTTTCGTTTTTGTCAACACTTTTTCTGTTATTTTTTTAAATTTATTTTTATTATCTGATAATATATCATTTTCATGACTTTTATCTAAATATAAGAAATATGCTTTGAAAAAGAGAGGACAGCTACTGCTGCCCTCCCATTTTACTAGAACTCATCTTTTTCTGTCATGTCCTTATTTCTGTTAAAGATGTCATAGATACACGGAATTACAAACAAAGTCATGAAGGTACCGTAAGTCAGTCCTCCTATGGTTACAATGGCCATTGGCTGTACCATCTCAGCTCCCATTCCCATACCGGCTGCCATGGTGCATAAGCCCAGAATAGTGGTTAATGCTGTCATGATAACGGGACGAAGTCTGGTTCTTCCTGCTTCCACGATGGCCGCCTTCTTTTCCATCCCTTCGCGGCGCAGCTGGTTTATGGAATCTACCAGCACGATACCGTTATTAACAATGATACCGGAAAGCATGACAAAACCAATCATGGCAATTACACTTACGGGACTGTCCGTCAGGTACAGTGCGAGGAAACCGCCCGTAAAGGCCAGCGGAATGGTAAAGATGATGATAAACGGCGACAACAATGACTGGAACTGTGCCACCATGATCAGATACATGAAAATGACCGCCAGTACCAACATTTTCCCAACCTGTCCCATGGCTTCATTGATGGTTTCATCTTCTCCCTGCATGGATACACTGTAGCCCTTCGGCACTTCATATCCATCCAGTGCTTTCTGTACATCAGATGCTACCAGACCGATATTATAACCATCATCAATCTGAGCCGTTACATTTACGTATCTGCTCTGGGCTTCTCTGGAGATTGAGGAGAATCCTTCTGTATCTACAAAATCTACGATTTTTCTTAGAGGTACATCCACCTCTTTTCCATCCTCGTCTTTTCCTTTCATGGAAAGTTTCTCGATCTTATCTCTTGTCAGTGTCTCATCTTTATCGCTGATGACCAGCACATCATAATCCTTCGATAAGGTGCTTAAAGTAGTTGCTGTGGAGGCATCTGCAAGCTTTGCCTGAAGGAACTGATAAACCTGTACTGTTGTCAACTGATATTCCATAGCCTTATCTTTGTCTACTACGAGGCGCTGTTCCAGAGTCTTCTCTTCGATACCGTCGGACACATTCTTTGTACCTTCCACGTTTTTCAGAAGATCTGCCACGTCTTTTGCCATCTGCTTTAACTGGTCAAGGTCACGGCCTTTGATCTGCACTGTCACACCGCTTCCGCCAAGAGCAGACATATCCATGTTGGAAGTTTCCACATCTACTTCACAGTCAAGATCTGCAGTCTTTTCCAGAACTTCTCTGGCCAGTTCGTCTCCGGTAATGGTCTTATCTTCTTTTAACAGAATATACATAGATACAGCATCATCTGATCCTGAGCCTCCCGTCATACCTGCCATGCCACTGCCACCTATCATGGCACCCACATCTTCCACATCCTGGATCGTCATGACACGACTCATCACTTCATCCGTAACCGCACCTGCTTCGGCAGTAGTACTGCCCTCCGGAGGTGTAATGGTAACAGAAACCTGTGTACTTTCCATCTCCGGCATAAATGCCGTTCCTTTTGAAATGGACAGCTTCATAGAAAATACCAGTAAACCTACTGCCAGAAGAAGTACCAGAACTTTTCCCTTCAATGCAACTTTTAAGAGAGATGCATAGGCATTATGGATCTTGTCAAAGATTCCAGATTTTCTTTTCTTAGTCTTTCGAAGCAGTCCTGCTGCCATGGCCGGCACCAGCGTCAACGCCACCACCAGGCTGGCTACAAGAGAATAACCAATAGTAAGTCCCATGTCCACAAAAAGCTGCCTTGTGATACCCTCGGTAAATACGATTGGCAGGAACACACACACAGTTGTCAGGGTAGATGCCACAATCGCACCCGCCACCTGACTGGCTCCTTCTACCGCCGCTTTCCGTACCGGGACACCTTCCTTTCTCAATCGGAAAATATTTTCAATTACTACGATGGAGTTATCTACCAACATACCAATTCCCAGTGCCAGACCTGACAAAGAAATGATATTCAGTGTGATATTACTAAAATACATCAGCACCAACGCAGTCATAATACTGATTGGAATCGAACACGCAATCACCAGGGTAGGAGCAAAGCTTCCCAGGAACACCAGAAGCACAATCACTGCCAGTCCTGCTCCGGAAAGCATGTTTTGAATGACAGAATCCACTACCATGTCAATGTAAATTCCCTGATCCATCATTTTTACAAAATGGATCTCTGGATTCTCGTTTTCCAGCTGGGTGAATTTCTTCTTGATTCTGTCAGAAACCGTACCTGTGGAGTATCCGGATTGCTTCTGCATGGAAAACATTACACCGGGATTTCCATTTAATTTTGCATACACTTCATCGCTGTTATCCAGAATCACTACATCCGCCACATCGGAGAGACGAATCGGATCCAGTCCATCCAGATGCAGATCCAGAAGCATGAGATTTTCCAGTTCTTCTGTATCCTGCAGTTTATTTCCCACACGAACCAGGAAATCCACTCCATCTTCTGTCACATAGCCTGCCGGCATCATGAAGTTCTGAGCAGATAAGATTCCCTTGATCATGTCAACGGTTATAATCTCATTTAAGTCAGACTGATTGTAAGCAGATTCTCTCTGATCTTCGATCTGCTCCAATGCAGCTTCAATCTGAGCTTTTCCGGATGCCAGCTGTGCTTTTCCTGCTGCCATCTCAATGGAAGCGTTGATTTGTGCGCTGTTTAACTGTCCTACTGCAGAGGCCACTGAGGATTCCCCGGACTCAATCCTTTGTTTTGCTTCTTCTAACTGCGCCTTGGCATCCACGAGCTGGCTGCGGCCTTCTTCAATTCCTTTTCTTCCTTCTGCGATGGCTTTCTTTCCGGATTCTATCGTTTCCATCTGTTCAGGCGTGTCATCGATGTTTTTCTGTATGGTTTCCATGCCAGATACAAGCTGTTCCTTCTGCGCCTGCAGATTTGCCTTCACTGCCGCAATATTTGCAGCAGACTCTTCTTCTTTTCCTTCCACTCCAATAATAGAAGTGTTGACACCAAGGGCAGCCAGGGACTGTAACAAAGTCTGTTTCTGGGTAATCAGTTCCTGCTGCTTTTCCCGAAGCTGTGCAATCGTAGATGCATACTCTCCAGTTTGCGCGCTGATGTCTGCAAGCTGCTGTGTGGACGAAAGAAGCGAATCCATATCTTCTCCCATAGCCAGAAGCGTGTCAGGGAGTTCCACCGTCACCATTTCACCCTTTTCCTGTGCCTCGGCAGCTTCTGAGGAAAGAGAGGACAGCGCTTCCTGATCCTGTTCCATGACCACCGTATCATCAAAATCCGTATCGTCAGTTATCTCCGGTGTTTCTATGATCAGATTGTTTTCTTCGTCCTGTCCATAGTCTGTATCCTGATCTGTCATATTTCCCATCTGGCTCTCTAACTGGCGAATACTCTCTTCATAAGAATCTATTCCCGCCTGGAGCTGTGCCAGTACCACTGCCGGATTGGAATCCAGAAGTGCCAGAGCCTGTGTAAGCTGTTCCTGTTGTTCCTGCAGCTGCGCCAGCTGATCAGGAAGGGCATTCAGGGCAGCTTCCCCTTCCAGCATCTGCGTTTCCTGTTCATTTAGTTCTTTTTCTTTCGTATCAAGGTCGCTTAATCCGGATTCAACTTCTGCCAGTTTCTGATCCAGCTGGATCTTAGAAACGATCATGGTATTATTTCCCGTGGTCAACTGTCCCTGTGCCTGAGAAGTCTGATTTACCAGCTGTTCCTGGCCACTTTCCAGTTCTGCCTCGGCATCTTCTAATTCTGCTTTTCCATCTTCCAGTTCTTCTTTTGCATCATCCAGCTTTTTATCCAAAGCTGCCTTTACTTTTTTATTTGCCTCTTTTACCTTATCTTCACGAATAATCACCTGTACCTGTTCTTCAATGGTACCCGTTGCAGTAACAGAAGCTACTCCTTCTATACTTTCCAGTTCCTGAAGGATTTCATTATTTACCAGATCTGTCAGATCGCTCTGGGACATATCTCCTACTTCCAGACCGGCAACCATAACAGGAAGCATATTAGGGTTCAGTTTCATAATAACCGGACTTCCGACACTGTCACTCCAATATGCTTCCACCTGATCCAGCTTTTCCCTGATGTCAATAGTCACCGCATCCATGTTGGCAGACTGGGAAAATTCCAGAACGACAACAGAAAGATTTTCTGACGAGGTACTGCTGATATTCTCAATATTACTGATCGTCGCCATGGACTGTTCTACCGGTCTTGTGACAACTGTCTCTACCTCTTCCGGGCTGGCTCCAACATAAGTCGTATACACGATCGCATACGGCAGGTTCATGTCCGGCAGCAGGTCTGTCTGCATACTGGTAAAGGATACATAACCCAGTATGAGGATCAATACCACCCCGACAAGAACAGTATAAGGTTTTTTTACACTAAATTTCGATAACATGTAAGTCTCCCTTTTCCATATATTTTTCGTTATTGTTCACGTACGTTCCAGTAACAATGAAAAAGCCATGCAAAATCACCTTCGGTGATGGCTTTTTCATTACAGACCTCGGGTTTTGCCA
>JBJEMC010000202.1:0-6187 GCA_051879475.1 Muricoprocola sp.
AATGTGTTTCATATTATAGATGAACATTTTTTTGTGCCATTGGCATCTCCAAATAAGGTGGTATATTGGGAATGTATTTGTAAGTTGTTTTCCATCATGGATCATCAGCTTTCTTTTGGTGTGGAAAGAGATGTTCTGGTAGAAGAGCTACAATACTATTTTGAAGCATCACAGGCAGCAGATCTTGAAGGGGAGGATGTGGAAGGAAAAACTGCAAGGGACAAAGCAAACTGGATGCTTCGGAAACTGGAGAATTATGGATGGATTGACATTGAAACAGATAAAAGCTATGTACAAAGAGTTAATTTTAAGGAATATGCAGTCAAGGTAATAAGGACGCTCCTTGAGATTGCGGAAGGAAAACAGATTGAATACCAAGGATATATCTATACAATATACAGTTTGGTACGAAGTGCAACAGATAATCCGGGTATCGTTCTATTGTCTATAGTGGAAAATACAGATATGCTGATTACCGGTTTGAAAAACCTAAGTTCCAGCATTAAACATTACATAGATGAATTGACCAGATATAAAACACCGGCTGAGATTATGAATGTTCTTTTCAATGATTACATTGAGAATATCGTGGACAAGGCTTATCATCGGTTACTTACTTCAGATAATGTTTCAAAATTTCGCCCGGAGATTATAGAAAGACTGGAAAGTAAAAGCCGGAGTAAGTCTTATGTGGACAAGGCGAGCGAAGAACTGGCGGGCATTCGGGAAATTTCGAAGGATGAGGCAGAGGAACTGGTCTACCACTATATTCATCAGGTGATAGATGCCTTTCAGAATATGGATGAGATTCTGTCAGAGATTAATCGCAAGAATACGCAGTATCAAAGAGCAGCAATCAACAGGGCAAAGTTCTATTTGATAGGAGGGGAAGATGTCAGAGGACAGATTAAGGAAATCCTATCGGGGATGAACGAAAAAATCAATCAGGAAGAAATGGATTTGAGCGGAATTTATCGAATTGAATTCATGGATGAATTAGTCCGGATTTACAGTTCTGCCGTGTTAGATGAAAAGTCTCTTTATACGCCGATTGAAGGAAAAAAAGCATTTGAACCGGAAACGCTTTTGGACGAGGAACCGGATCAGGAGCTTCGAGATGAAAAAATGAGACGGATGCTGGAAAAACTGGCAAGAGTTTTAAATCCGGAAAAGGTAAATAATTATGTGGAAAAACAGCTTGGTGACAGACAAGAAATGCTAGCCTCACAGCTTCCACTGGAAAATACAGATGATTTTGTCAAAATGATCTATATCAGACTTTATGGACAGAGAAAAAATATGAAGTATACGATTGCCGTCAAAGAGATGATTAAAAAAGATGGCTACCGATTTACTGATTTTACGATACATAGGAAGGAGCATTGATAGGAATGGATATTCTGGACGGAATGTTACAACGGGATAAAGACGATTTTTCACGAATCTGCAATCGACTGCTAAGCTCTTGCTTTCTTTGTAAGAGAAATGAAACAAATAAGTCAGATTACTATTTTGTGATGAAATATAAAGAAAGATTCTCGGACTGTTTTGCTCTTTTGGGATACCGTTTGGAAATCAATGAGGATTATGGTGTCATTCAATTGACAAATCCGCAGAATTATAATCGCTATAATATGAAGCTGTTCGAATCCATTCTCCTGTTGATTCTTCGAATCCTTTATGATGAAAAAAGAAGAGAACTATCCGTTTCGGATGAAGTAATTGTAAATGTGGGAGATATTCATGATAAATTTTTAAGCCTGAAAATCAGGGATAAGATGATTGATAAAACAACTTTTCGTAATGCAATCAGCACATTAAAAAGATTTCAGATTATTGAAACCCTCGATACTAATCTGACAGATGAAGAAGCACGCATCATTATCTTCGATGCAATTCTGATGGCTGTTCGCGTGGAAGATATAAAAATTGCCTATGAGAAATTGGAGATTTACAGAAAAGGAGGAAAAAGTAGTGAAGAAGCTGATGAGAGTGAAGCTGATTAATTGGCATCGATTTACAAATACGACGATAGAATTTGAAAAATCTACTTTGATATCCGGTGAAAATGGTGCAGGTAAATCTACTCTTTTAGATGCAATTCAGTTTGTGGTAATCTGTTCTACGAATTATTTCAATAAAGCGGCACACGAGAATGGAAAGAGAAAACTGACAGGATATATTCGCTGCAAAACAGGACGGGAAAACAGACCGTATGAGCGTACCGGTGAAATCAGTGCACATATTGCGTTGGAATTCTACGAAGAAAAAAGGGATAAGTACTTTGTGGTTGGTGCAGTGGTGGATTCGGCTTCTGAAGGACAGGAAAAAACGGCAAGATATCTGATGGATGGTATTCGCCTCGAGGATTCTCTCTTCTTTCAAGGAAAGACACCGAAGTCAATCAATCAGTTCAGAACAACGAATGCTAAGAAGATTAAGCAATGGTGTACGACGGACAAAGAGGCCAGGTCTATGATCAAAAACAGGTTTGGACGAATTGAGGATAAGTTTTTCAGACTGATTCCAAAAGCTCTGGCTTTCAGACCAATCGACGATATCAAAGATTTTGTTTATTCCTATGTATTAGATGAAAAAGAAGTGAATATTGATGTGCTGCGTGAAAATGTACGTACATATCAGGATTTGCAACGTACATTGGAGAATGTGAAAATCCGTATTGGCAGATTGGAAAAAATAGGTACAATGCATGATCAGGCAGTGGATGGTTTGCAAAAGGACAGACAGTACGAATATTACCTTGCCAGAGCGGAAGCTGATCTGATTGGTGAAGATATAAATAGGATGCAATCAGAAATACAGTCTGATACTTTCAGACTGGAGGAACAGAATAAGCAGATTGGTTTGGTGAGAGCAGAGCAGGCAGAGAAACAGCAGATTAGAGACGACTTGCGGGCTGAGCTTGCAACGGATAAGGATTTTCTGGCAAAGGATGAACAGGAGAAAAAGTTGCGTTTATTGGAAGGCAAAAAGGAAGAAATGCTGGAAGAACGCAAACTACTCCAGGAAAGTATAGATATGGCGAAGGGACAGTTGAAAAAACTGTTGGAGGTCAAAGATGTAGATAACTCTGTAAAAATCTATTACGAATATCTATGCAAGAAGGATAAAGATATTAATCTGGCAGATATGAAAGATACGCTTTTGTATGTGATTACATATAAAAATGAAATGCGAGATAAGATATTCAAAAAGCGGGCCGAAAGCTCTGCTGAAGAAGCAAGGGTCAGCAGCGAAAAGCAGGAGCTGGACAGAAGAATAGAACAATTAATGAAGAAAAAGTTATCCTATGCAGAAGATGTTGAACGTGTCAGAACGGCTATAAAAGAAGAATTTCAGCGGATTGGAAGAACGCCGGAACCACGCATTTTATGCGAGATGTTGGAAATCACGGAAGATTCATGGAGAAATGCAGTAGAGGGTTATTTGAATACACAGAGATTCTATATTTTGGTGGAACCGGAGAATTTTGACATTGCACTGGGAATATATGACAGACTTCGAAAAGAGAAAAAGGCATATGGGGTTGGACTCATTAATACGCAGAATCTGGATCAGTATGATACGGCACCGGAGGGTTCGCTGGCTACAGTCGTAACCTCGAAAAATAAATATGCAAAGCGCTATATCAATATGATTTTGGGAAAAGTGCATATGTGTGCCCATTACCGGGATTTGAAAAATTATAAAACCTCTATTACAAAGGAGTGCATGAAATATCAGAATAATGTAGCCAGCGCCATAAAGCCGGCTATTTTTGAAACCCCATATATTGGTCAGAATGCACTGAAGGTACAGTTAGAACAAGCCAGAGAAAAAAGGGAAGAGATCAAGAAACAATTGGATCAGCTTCATGACAAATTGGAACAGTTGGAATTTGTTCTGAAACCTTTGGGAACAGAGCATGATACAGATATTAAGTACAGATTAGATGTCATTGGTGATTTGCGTCATGTTGACCTGGAAATCAATAAATGTAAAGAAAATATTGCTACTCTGGAGCAGAACTCCAATATGATTATGAAGAAGATACAACTGTCAACATTAGAGAAAATATTGGGAGAGTTAACTGTTAAATTAGACTCATTAAACAGAGCAGCAGGCAAAACGGAAGAAAGAATCAGCCTGACAAAAGAGCAGGTAGCAAATGGTCAGATAAAACATGCTGAAAAATCAGTTATTTACGAGGAACTGGGAACGAAAGCCCAAGATTCTCTGCCTGTTTGGAAGCAGGAATATGAGAAACAGACGGAGGATAAATCTTTCTCACAGTTTCGGGATAATTATCTGAGACGGAGAAAAGCGAATCAGACACTTGTGGATAAGGCTGTAGATTCCATGAAGGAATTAATGGGTGAATATAAAACGGCCCATGATTTTGGAGCGCCGGCCACGATGGAAGGTTATCCGGATTTTGAAACAGAATATTTGAAGCTTAAGAATTCAGAACTTCTGCAGTATGAAGAAAAGGTAGATGCTGCCAGACAGGCAGCAGAAGAAGAGTTTAGAGAACAGTTCCTGTCCAAATTGCAGGAAAACATGAAGATGGCGCAGGCTGAGTTCAAAGAGCTGAATAAGGCACTTGATGATATTGTGTTTAGCAATGAAAAGTATGAGTTTCTATATATGCCAAGTAAAAGGTATAGACAGTATTATGAAATGATCATGGACGATTTCAATGCTATGCAGGGCGAATCTATTTTTAGCGGTTTGTTCCATGAGAATCATAAAGCGGTAATTGAAGAATTGTTTGAACGTCTTGCATTGGATAATGACAATAATGCAAAAGCATTGGATGAATTTACAGATTATCGAACCTATATGGATTATGATATCCGCATCATTCATAGTGATGGTAATTATTCTCTGTATTCCAAGGTGTGTGAGGAAAAGAGCGGTGGTGAGACGCAGACACCATTTTATGTGACGGTAGCAGCATCTTTTGTTCAGCTATATAAAAATAATATCGGTGGAGAAGCAATAGGTCTTGTGCTTTTTGATGAGGCCTTTAACAACATGGATGACGAAAGAATCGGTGGCGTTTTGGAATTCCTAAGAAGACTGCCATTACAGATTCTGATTGCAGCTCCCCCTGATAAAATACAGTATATCAGTCCGTTCGTTGAAGAAACGTTATTGGTAATGACTGATGAAAAGGTAAGCTTTGTAGAGAGGTATATCAATGGCGCAGTATGATCGTAAGGTATTAAATCATCTGCTGGATACATATGAGAATAGTTTGTTATCCACAGGGGAGAATAAGCGGACGATACAGATAGAGTTCCGTTTTACGAAAACATCAATCCCATCCTATTTTGATGAGAGTTCAGACGAATATGAAAGCATTCACGTTTTGATGAAACTATTGGAAAGCAAAAAGCTAATCCGTATTATTTGGAAGGATAACAAGCAGAATTATCTAATTCAGAAAGTCAGACTGATGACAGATCACATAGAAGAGGCTTATCAATATGTTGGACGCAAGTCAAAGCGAGGATTGGAAGAAGAAAATATCACTTTGCTTCAGAAATATATTGATGTGAAAGCACCTATTACAGTGGATTTTGTCAGGTATCTTTTGGAACGGTTGCAAAATCATCAGTCAGTCAAAGAATATATTTCATTAGATAATATGAAGGAAACGGAGAAGTTTCTTCGGGCATGTGTATTGGTAGAACAAAATAGAAAACCGTGCTATATCCGGGAATTTTCTATCGTGCATTTTCAGGATTCTAAGTATTTTGAACAGATAGAAAGTCGTATTGCTAAAGCGTTCCGGCAATTTTCAGATGAATATTTGGAAATGGACACCTTGGAATTGTTAGCGGAATATGGGATTTATAGAACTCCTAACTATGTGTATTTTAAGGGGGATGCCAGGATTTCAATCGGTGAGGAGGTAGTAGATTTATCCTTGTTAAAGCAGGGGATAGGTATTTCCGGAGAAGATCTTGCAGGTATTCAGTTTTCTGATCTAAGCAGAATAAAGAAAGTAATCACAATAGAAAATCTTACTTCTTTTTTTAGATATTGGGAGAAGGATAGCCTTTTCATATACCTTGGCGGATATCATAACAGAATTCGAAGAACCTTGTTAAAAATGGTTTATGAGACAATTCCGGATGCAAAGTATTATCATTTTGGAGATATCGATGCGGGAGGATTT
>JBJEMC010000203.1:0-30543 GCA_051879475.1 Muricoprocola sp.
GTCCACAGTTCCGTTGGATAACAAGTCCAATATTGTATTTAGGTATCAGAGCATTTACGCATGGGCAGGAGGAAGACAGTTACTGGGATATATCTATCTGATTTAATGAAGCATAAAAAAAGAATGTGCCTGGGCACATTCTTTTTTATGCTATTTAAAGCAAACCAACGGTATCCTTCATCTTCCACACCAATATAAGTGCAGTTGTCTTTTACGGCATCCCTCATCCCGAGAGTTCTGAAGTCGCCCACGAAGATAAAATCGTGAGCGACCAGGGTCTGTTCAGTGGTTGTGGTTTCTGTTTCCCTCTCTGTTTCGGTAACAGGTGCAGGAGCGGCAGCTGGAAGAATTTTTTCGGAGAACTCCTCCGGAAGAACCTTATCCAGGACTTCCGTAACCTGCTGCTTGAATGGATCTGAGTCATCGGTATTGATATAGGTGATATATCCGGCCAGACCCAGAAGAAGGAAGATAGCCACGACAGAGAACAAAATAGTGAGATAATTTGTTATCTTCATGATGAGTTCCTTTCGCGTATAAATTTCCATGAGATAAGTTTACCATATTTGGAAAAAAAGTCAAATAAATTAAAAAAGCTATTGACATTTGCATGTAATGGTGATAATTTAATGACAGATGTTAGCACTCGACCGAGAAGAGTGCTAACAGCAAAAGACAGGAGGAATCAGGATGCATCTCGGTGATAGAAAATGGAAAATTTTCAATGCTATCATAAAAACATATCTGGAAACCGGTGAACCGGTAGGATCCAGGACGATTGCAAAATATGCAGACCTGAATTTAAGTTCCGCTACGATACGAAATGAGATGGCAGATCTTGAGGAGATGGGACTGATCATTCAGCCGCATACATCAGCAGGAAGAATTCCATCCGACCAGGGATATCGGTTATATGTCGATTATCTGATGAAGGAGAAGGATCAAGAAGTAAAAGAAATGCAGGAGATCCTGATCCAGAAGCAAGATCGTATGGAGTCAGTTTTAAAGCAGGTGGTTCAGGTTCTGGCAAATAACACGAATTATGCAACCATCATTTCTGCTCCGCAGTATCATCAGACAAAGCTGAAATTTATACAGTTATCTGTGATCGATGAGTACCAGCTTCTCGTGGTCGTTGTGACAGAAGGCAATATTGTGAAGAACAAGATGCTGCATATGGAACATGGCCTGGATAGTGAAATAATCTTAAGATTGAACATTCTTCTTAACAGCAGCCTCAATGGCCTGACAATGGAAGAAATCAATCTTACGATGATAGCAAAACTCAAAGAACAGGCAGGCATCCATAGCGAGGTAGTAAGCCGGGTACTGGATGCAATTGCTGAAGCCATTCAGATGGATCAGGAGGTGGAAATTTACACCAGCGGTGCCAAGAATATTTTCAAATATCCGGAATTATCGGACAGCGAACGTGCCAGTGAACTGATCAGTGCGTTTGAGGAAAAGAAAACACTTGCGAATCTGATTACGGAAAACATGAGCCAGGAGTCAGAAACAGGAATCCAGGTATATATCGGACAGGAAACGCCGATTCAGACCATGAAGGACTGCAGTGTTGTAACAGCAACGTATGAATTAGGAAATGGCATTCGGGGTACAATTGGTATTGTGGGTCCAAAGCGAATGGATTATGAAAAAGTTGTAGATTCTCTGAAAACACTGAAAAGGCAATTGGATAAAGTATTTGAAAAAGAATGAGCTTTTAGGTGTTGTTGTCCCGCGAGGGTTTTCGTAAGAAAATCCCGAGTTCTGAAAGCAAAAATCCCATTTGCGAAGCAAATTCTGCATGGATTTTTGCCATTACCGGAACGCAGTGAACAGTAAGAGATGAATCATAAAAAGAAAGGCAGGAAAGTTAAGTGGCAGAGGAAAACATGGAGAAAGACATGGAACAGGCTGCAGAGGAAGTGACAGAAGAAGCTTCTGAACAGACACAGGATGAACCTACAGACACTTCAGAGACTGCAGAAGAAGTGACAGAAGAAACTTCTGATGATGGAGAAAAGAAGGAAAAACGTTTCTGGAAAAAAGAAAAGAAAGATAAGAATGCAGAATTGGTGGAAGAACTTACAGACCGTGTGAAAAGGCAGATGGCTGAGTTCGAAAACTTCCGTAAACGTTCTGAAAAAGAAAAAGCCGGAATGTTTGAAATGGGCGCTAAAAGCGTGATCGAACAGATCCTTCCCATCATTGATAATTTTGAAAGAGGCCTTGCAGGATTGAGCGAGGAAGCAAAAGCAGATCCATTCGTAGAAGGAATGGAGAAGGTTTACAGACAGCTTGTGGAAACCATGGATAAACTTAATGTAAAGCCTATCGAAGCTGTCGGTGCAGAGTTCAACCCGGATCTTCATAACGCAGTGATGCATATAGAAGATGAAGAAGCCGGTGAGAATATTGTTGTGGAAGAATTCCTGAAAGGTTATAAGTACAATGATCAGGTAGTAAGACACAGCATGGTGAAAGTTGCTAATTAAGTATTATAGATATATAGGAGGAACAAAATTATGAGTAAAATTATTGGTATTGACCTTGGTACAACAAACAGTTGTGTAGCCGTTATGGAAGGTGGAAAACCTACCGTTATTACAAATACAGAAGGTGCCAGAACAACACCATCTATCGTGGCATTTTCAAAGACAGGTGAAAGACTTGTAGGTGAACCTGCAAAACGTCAGGCAGTTACGAATGCAGACAAGACAATCTCTTCTATTAAGAGACATATGGGAACAGATTACAAAGTAAGCATTGATGGAAAGAACTATACACCACAGGAAATTTCTGCTATGATTCTTCAGAAACTGAAAGCAGATGCAGAAAACTATCTTGGTGAAAAAGTATCAGAAGCAGTTATTACGGTTCCTGCATATTTCAACGATGCTCAGCGTCAGGCTACAAAAGATGCAGGTAAGATTGCCGGCCTTGAGGTAAAACGTATCATCAACGAACCGACAGCAGCAGCTCTGGCATATGGTCTTGACAATGAAAAAGAACAGAAGATCATGGTATACGACCTTGGTGGTGGTACATTTGATGTATCTATCATTGAAATCGGAGAAGGCGTTATCGAAGTCCTGGCAACAAACGGTGATAACAGACTTGGTGGTGATGATTTCGACCAGAGAATCACAGATTACATGATCGCAGAATTTAAGAAAGCAGAAGGTGTAGACCTTTCTACAGATAAGATGGCACTTCAGAGATTAAAAGAAGCAGCTGAAAAGGCTAAAAAAGAACTTTCTTCTGCAACTACAACAAATATCAACCTGCCATTCATCACAGCAACAGCTGAAGGTCCAAAGCACTTTGATATGACTCTGACAAGAGCTAAATTTGATGAACTGACACATGAACTGGTAGAAAGAACAGCAGTTCCGGTACAGAATGCACTGAGAGATGCAGGTATCACAGCTGCTGAACTTGGTAAAGTCCTTCTGGTTGGTGGTTCCACACGTATCCCAGCCGTACAGGATAAAGTAAGAGCCCTGACAGGAAAAGAGGCCAGCAAGACTCTGAATCCGGATGAATGTGTAGCAATCGGTGCTGCAATCCAGGGTGGTAAACTTGCAGGAGATGCCGGCGCAGGTGATATCCTTCTTCTTGATGTAACACCACTTTCTCTGTCTATCGAGACTATGGGCGGTGTTGCTACAAGACTGATTGAAAGAAATACTACAATCCCTACAAAGAAGAGCCAGATCTTCTCTACAGCAGCAGATAACCAGACAGCTGTAGATATTCATGTAGTACAGGGCGAAAGACAGTTTGCAAGAGATAACAAGTCTCTCGGACAGTTCAGACTGGATGGTATCCCACCAGCAAGACGTGGAGTTCCACAGATTGAAGTTACCTTTGATATCGATGCAAATGGTATTGTAAATGTATCTGCTAAGGATCTGGGAACAGGAAAAGAACAGCATATTACAATTACTTCAGGTTCTAACATGTCTGATGAAGATATTGAAAAGGCTGTAAAAGAAGCAGCAGAATATGAAGCTCAGGATAAGAAGAGAAAAGAAGCAATTGATACCAGAAATGACGCAGATGCAATCGTATTCCAGACAGAAAAAGCACTGGAAGAAGTTGGCGATAAGATTGATGCAGCAGATAAGAGTGCTGTAGAAGCAGATATCGCAGCATTGAAATCTCTCGTTGAAAGCACAAATCCGGAAGAAATGACAGATTCTCAGGTTGCTGAGATTAAAGCTGCAAAAGAAAAACTGATGGAAAGTGCTCAGAAAGTATTTGCAAAGGTTTATGAGCAGGCACAGGCAGCTCAGGGCGCACAGGGTGCAGCTGGTCCTGATATGGGCGGTGCACAGAATGCTTCTTATTCTTCACAGCAGGATGATGATGTGATTGACGCAGATTACAAAGAAGTGTAAAGTAGAGGCATACTTGAACAAATAAAATAGAATGAAAAAGGCGTTACTGGAACGTACGTGAGCAGTAACAAAAAAGTCCAAATGGGCGGAGGAATTACTCCTCCGTCTTTTGGAGTATTGAGGAGTGGAGATATGGCAGAAACAAAAAGAGACTACTATGAGGTTCTGGGAGTAGATAAAAATGCAGATGATGCAACAATCAAAAAAGCTTACAGACAGCTTGCCAAAAAATATCATCCGGATATGAATCCGGGAGATGCAGAGGCAGAAAAGAAGTTTAAGGAAGCCTCTGAAGCGTATGCTGTTCTTTCTGATGCGGAAAAGAGAAGACAATATGACCAGTTTGGCCATGCTGCATTCGAACAGGGAGGCGGCGGAGCCGGTGGATTTGGCGGCTTTGATTTTAACAGCGCAGATATGGGAGATATTTTCGGAGATATTTTTGGAGACATTTTTGGCAGCGGAGGCAGAAGACGTGCAAATAATAGCCCAATGAAAGGTGCAAATCTGCGCGCAGCGGTTCATATTTCTTTCCAGGAGGCTGTTTTTGGATGCGAGAAAGAACTGGAACTGACATTGAAAGATGAATGTATGCATTGCCATGGAACTGGTGCCAAACCAGGTACGAGTCCGGAAACATGCCCTAAGTGCGGAGGCCGAGGTCAGGTAGTAATGACACAGCAGTCCCTTTTTGGAATGGTCCAGAATGTAACGACCTGTCCGGATTGTAATGGTACAGGTAAGATCATCAAAGAAAAATGTCCGGACTGTGGAGGAAAAGGATTTACATCAGCCAGAAAGAAAATTAAAGTTACCATTCCTGCAGGTATTGATAATGGTCAGAGTGTTCGTATTCCTGGTAAGGGTGAACCAGGTGTAAACGGAGGCTCCAGAGGAGATCTTCTGGTAGAAGTTGTAGTACAGAGACATCCGATCTTCCAGAGAAGAGACATGGATCTGTATTCTACTGCACCGATTACATTTGCCCAGGCTGCACTTGGTGGAGATGTAAAAATCAGTACCGTTGACGGAGATGTCATGTATACGGTAAAACCGGGAACTCAGACCGATACAAGAATCCGTCTGAAGGGCAAAGGAGTTCCGTCTCTGAGAAATAAATCTGTCCGTGGAGACCAGTATGTAACACTGGTGGTACAGGTGCCTACCGATCTTTCCAAAGAAGCAAAAGATGCATTACTGGCATTTGATGCAGTATCTGACAAATCTGTACAGAAAAAATCAGAGGAAACTTCCAAGGGAAAAACAGACACAGAAAAGCCAAAGAAGAAGGGGTTTATGGATAAGTTAAAGGAGACATTTGAAGACTGATGAAGTGGAAAAAATTTACTTTAAAAACATTGGCTTCTGCAGAAGATATCGTAATTTCAACGCTGGCAGATGTGGGAATAGAAGGAGTAGAGATTGAAGATAAAGTTCCCCTGACACAGCAGGATAAAGAGCAGATGTTTGTAGATATTCTCCCGGACTGCCCGGATGATGATGGAATCGCTTTTCTGAACTTTTATGTAGAAGAGGGAGAAGATACTGCTCCCCTTCTGGAAAGAGTGAAAGAGGCTCTGGAAGAACTGAGAATGTTTATGGATATCGGAGAGTGTACCATTACAGAGAGCGAGACAGAAGATAAGGACTGGATCAATAACTGGAAAGAATATTTCCACCAGTTCTATGTAGACGATATCCTTATTACCCCTTCCTGGGAAGAAGTAAAGGAAGAAGACAAGGCTAAGATGATCATACATATTGATCCGGGGACAGCCTTTGGTACCGGTATGCATGAGACTACTCAGTTATGTATGAGACAGCTTAAGAAATATGTAAATGCAGATACAGAAATCCTGGATGTGGGAACCGGAAGCGGAATTCTTTCGATTGCTGCCCTGAAACTGGGAGCAAAGCATGCAGTGGGAACAGATCTGGATCCCTGTGCAGCCTCCGCTGTCAAAGAAAATCTGGAAGCGAATGATATTTCAGAGGAAAGTATGGATATGATCCTGGGAAATATCATTGATGACAGGGAAATTCAGGATGCAGTAGGATATGAGAAATATGATATCGTAGTTGCCAATATCCTTGCAGACGTTCTGGTTCCTCTTACACCGGTAATTATCCATCAGATGAAAAAAGGCGGAATCTATATTACATCCGGAATCATAGATGACAAAGAGGAAATTGTTGTGGAGGCTGTGAAAGCAGCAGGACTTGAAGTGCTGGAAGTTACCTGTCAGGGAGAATGGGTATCTGTTACAGCCAGAAAGAATTAAAATGCATCGTTTTTTTGTAGAAGAACCACAGATAGTAAAGGATGTCATCTCCATTACCGGAGGAGATGTGAATCATATCAAAAATGTGCTGCGCATGACCGTGGGAGAGAAGATCTGCGTGGTAAATGGACAGAATAATAAAGAATATGTCTGTGAAATAACAGAGATCTGTGATGAGGAAGTGGAGGTGCGGGTCTGTGAGATCCGGGAATCATGTCAGGAACTTCCCTGCAGGATCGTTCTTTTTCAGGGATTGCCCAAAAGTGATAAGATGGAGCTGATTATTCAGAAGGCAGTTGAACTGGGTGTTTCAGAGATCGTCCCCGTTTCCACTGCCAGAGCCATTGTGAAGTTGGATGCTAAGAAGGAACAGAACAAAAGAAAGCGCTGGATGGCTATTTCAGAAAGCGCGGCGAAGCAGTCAGGAAGAATGTATATTCCGGAAGTATCTTCCGTTATGACATTTTCCCAGGCGCTGGAGTATGCCAGAACCCTGGATGTAAAATTGATTCCTTATGAACTGGCAGAAGGAATGGACAGAACGAGAGAACTGATGTCCCAGATAAAACCGGGACAGAGTGTAGGCGTTTTTATAGGGCCGGAAGGCGGATTTGAACAGTCAGAGGTAGAAAAAGCCCTGGGAGAGGGAATCTATCCTGTCACTTTAGGAAGAAGAATTCTGCGAACAGAGACAGCAGGACTTGTCACACTGGCAATGTTAGTGTATAATCTTGAAAGATGACAAAATGTGCTTTAGAATGCAGCCGTTTTTGTACGGCTGCATTTTCTTTAACAGGAAATGTTCCTGTTAAAGAAAATGCGGGATTGCGCACTCACGCGATGAGAAAGATGTTGCTGAAGCAACCGCGTTCGGCGCGAGAATGTGCAAAAGCACATTCTATTTTAGGTTTATAATGAGAAAGGGAAGATTCATTCATGGAAGCGTATTTGGATAATTCGGCAACAACCAGATGCTTAGAGAGTGTCAGGGATATCGTGGTGAAAACAATGATGGAGGATTTTGGAAATCCCTCTTCGAAGCATCTGAAAGGTATGGAAGCTGAGAAGTATCTGAAGGAATCCAGAGAAACAATTGCAAAGACCTTAAAGGTATCGGAAAAAGAAATATATTTTACTTCCGGCGGAACGGAGTCTAATAACTGGGCGCTGATTGGCGGGGCTATGGCGAATAGGAGAAAAGGCAATCATCTGATCACGACAGCTGTGGAACATGCTGCGGTGCTTCAGCCTATGGCGTATCTTCAGGAACAGGGATTCCGTATCACATACCTTTCTGTAAATGAGAGAGGTGAAGTGGACTTACAGGAACTGGAAGATGCCATTTGTGAGGATACGATTCTGGTTTCCATGATGTATGTCAATAACGAGATTGGTGCCATTGAGCCCATTGAGGAAGCTGCTAAGATCATAAAAAAGAAAAAGCCGGATGTACTGTTTCATGTGGATGCGATTCAGGCATATGGAAAATTCAGGATTTTCCCGAAGAAAATGGGAATAGACATGATGTCTGTCAGCGGACATAAGATACATGGACCAAAGGGAATTGGATTTTTATATGTGGGGGAAAAGGTTAAACTGCATCCCCTGATTCTTGGCGGTGGACAGCAAAAAGGAATGCGTTCCGGAACAGATAATGTGCCGGGGGCAGCAGGACTTGGTGTTGCTGCTAAGGAAGCGTATACAGGATTTGAAGAAAAAATTTGTCATCTGAATGATCTGAGACTTCAGTTTATGAAGGGACTTCTTGAGATTCCGGAGACTTACGTCCAGGGACCGGCGGGAAGACTGTTTGAAAAAATGAAAAGGGATGATTTACCGGAGAACCTGAAAGAGCAGATGAAGGAAGGCAAGTTTGGGGCACCCCAGATCGTAAGTGTAAGTTTTTGTAATGTCAGAAGTGAGGTGCTGCTTCATGCATTAGAGGAAAAAGGAATCTATATTTCTTCTGGCTCTGCATGTTCCTCTAACAAGAAAATTCCGGTAAGTTCTGTTTTAAAAGAAATTCATGTGGACAATGCATTTCTGGAGTCCACAGTGCGTTTTAGCTTCTGCACCATGACAACAGAAGAGGAGATTGCCTATTGCCTGGAGAACTTAAAAGAGATCATCCCGGTTCTTAGAAGATTTACCAGGCACTAATATATAATGGAGGAAAAGATGAATTTTAAGACATTTTTGATCAAATATGGAGAAATTGGTATCAAGGGAAGAAACAGATATCTCTTTGAAGATGCCCTTGTGCAGCAGATACAGCATGCATTAAAAGATGTAGAGGGGGAATTTGAAGTAAGAAAACAGCAGGGACGTATCTATGTGGACTGCCTGTCAGAGTATGACTTTGATGAGACAGTGGAAAGCCTGCAGAGAGTATTTGGTATTGTGGGGATTTGCCCTGTGGTTGTAACAGAGGATGAGGGATTTGATGCCCTGGCAGAAGTAGTTATTGATTACCTGAAAGAGGAGTATCCGGAAGGAAACCTGACTTTTAAGGTAGACTCCAGAAGAGCCAGAAAAAACTATCCTTTGCAGTCTATGGAATTAAATGCAGCACTGGGAGAAAAAATTCTTGATGCATTTCCACAGATGAGAGTAGACGTACATCATCCACAGCTTCTTTTGAATGTGGAAATCCGTGAAAAGATCTACATCTATTCCAGAATTATACCTGGTGCAGGTGGTATGCCCGTGGGAACAAATGGAAAGGCAATGCTTCTGCTTTCCGGGGGGATTGATAGCCCTGTAGCCGGTTATATGATAGCAAAACGTGGTGTAACCATCGATGCGGTATATTTTCATGCTCCGCCTTATACCAGTGAGCGTGCCAAACAGAAAGTTGTGGATCTGGCCAAAATCGTTTCCAGATATTCAGGTCCTATGAACCTTCATGTTGTCAACTTTACAGATATTCAGTTATATATTTATGAAAAGTGTCCTCATGAAGAGTTAACCATCATTATGAGAAGATACATGATGAGAATTGCAGAACATTTTGCAAAGGAAAATAAGTGCCTGGGACTGATCACGGGAGAAAGTATCGGACAGGTTGCAAGCCAGACCATGCAGAGCCTTGCGGCAACGAATGAAGTATGTACCATGCCGGTATATCGACCTTTGATCGGGTTTGACAAGCAGGAAATCGTAGATGTTTCTCTGAAAATTGATGCATATGAGACTTCTATTTTGCCATTTGAGGACTGCTGTACGATCTTCGTAGCAAAACATCCTGTTACCAAGCCAAATATCAATATCATCAGAAAGTCAGAAAAGAAGCTGGAAGAAAAGATTGAAGAGCTGGTGCAGACTGCGATTGAGACAACGGAGACAATCAGAATATAAAAATAGATATAAAAAACTCTCCTGTAGAGATACAGGAGAGTTTAAAAAGATCAGATGATATATGGTTCTAATGCTTCCATAATAGCTGAGATATCGCCATCTGCATGGATATTCAGATCAATTGGTTTTGAAAGATCTAAGCTGAAAATTCCCATAATAGATTTGGCGTCAATCACATAACGGCCGGAAACGAGATCAAAATCATAATCAAACTTTGTAATTGCATTTACGAATGATTTGACTTTATCAATAGAGTTTAAAGAAATTTTAACGGTTTTCATTCAAATGCCCCCTGTAAAATTTACTGTATACACATTTATCGTGTTATCGTATATAGATTAACTGTCAGAAAGGAAAAAGTCAAGATGAAAAAGGAAAAAGTAGCTCTTCATAATCTGGGATGCAAGGTGAATGCATATGAAACAGAGGCAATGCAGCAGATTTTAGAAGAACATGGATATGAAATCGTTCCTTTCGCAGAAGGGGCGGATATCTACGTGATCAATACCTGTACTGTAACCAATATTGCGGATCGGAAATCCAGACAGATGCTGCATAAGGCAAAAAAAATGAATCCAAATGCCATTGTGGTAGCTACAGGATGTTACGTTCAGGCCGCCGGGGAAGACTTAAAATCAGATGAAGCCATCGATATTATCATCGGCAATAACAGGAAGCAGGATCTTGTTTCCATACTTGAAGAATATAAAATGGCTCATGAAAATTCGAAGGAAAACGATATCCATGAGATGCAGAGCCACTTGCTTGATATCAATCATGAAAAAGAATACGAAACACTTTCAATCAACAGGACGGCAGAACATACGAGGGCTTATATCAAAGTGCAGGATGGCTGCAATCAATTTTGCAGTTACTGTATCATCCCTTACGCCAGGGGCAGAGTGCGCAGCCGCAGTATGGAAGATGTCTTAAATGAGGTGAAAGAACTTGCTGCTAATGGATATCAGGAAGTGGTACTTACCGGAATTCATTTAAGCTCTTATGGTATTGACAAAGAAGATGGAAATGGATTGTTGGAACTGATTCTGGCGGTGCATGAGGTGGAAGGAATAAAGAGAATCCGCCTGGGTTCTCTGGAGCCAAGAATTATTACAGAAACCTTTGCAAAGACCCTTTCTTCTCTGCCCAAGATCTGTCCGCATTTTCATCTTTCCCTGCAAAGCGGATGTGATGAGACCCTAAAGCGCATGAACAGAAGATATACAGCGCAGGAATATTATGAGAAGTGTCTGCTTCTGAGAAAGTATTTTGAAGAGCCGGCATTGACTACAGATGTGATTGTAGGATTCCCGCAGGAAACAGAAGAAGAATTTGAGATCACCCGTCAGTTCCTGGAAAAAATACAGTTTTATGAGACCCATATTTTCAAATATTCCAGAAGAAAAGGAACAAGAGCAGATAAAATGGAAGGGCAGATTCCTGAGGAAATCAAGACGCAGAGAAGTCATGTGCTTCTTGCCTTAAATGAGAAGAACAGGCGTCTTTACCAGGAAAAATTTGTAGGAAAAAAAGTTGAAGTATTATTTGAAGAATCGTTGGAAATTGATGGCAAAGAGTATTACAGCGGTCACTCTAAAGAGTACTTAAAAGTAGTAAGACCCTCTGAAGGGAAAAATCTGAGTAATAAAATTTGTGATTGTATTTTGATGGATACTGATGTAGAATAAAAATAATGAAGAAGCTAAGGACGTGGAGAGATGGAAAAAATCAGTAATACACAGTATTTTAATTATAATTTTGATGGCGAAGTGAGGGTAAAGGATATCCTTGATGCTGTATATGATGCCATGGTAGAAAAGGGGTATAATCCTGTGAACCAGATTGTAGGATATATTATGTCCGGTGACCCTACTTATATTACCAGCTATAAGAATGCCAGAAGTATGATCATGAAAGTGGAACGTGATGAACTGGTAGAAGAATTATTGAGAGAGTATATTAAAAACAGAGCATAATCTGAGGGTTTTGCAGTTATCAAATTTTACAGAATTGGAGTGAAAATCATGGAAAAGATTTCGTTTACACTGCCGGATTCAGAGAATACGGTAGATTTTTATGTTTTAGAACAGACTAGGATAAATGGAACGGACTATATTTTGGTAACCGATTCTGAAGAAGATGATGGAGAAGCACTCATTTTAAAAGACTTATCAATGGACGGGGATGAAGAGGCAATCTATGAGATTGTAGAAGATGATGATGAGTTAGAGGCCATATCTAAGATCTTCAGTCAGATGCTGGAAGATATAGATCTGACATTCTAAACAGAAAGGAGTTTTTTTTGAAAAATATTAACAATTCCAAACTAAGGATTATTCCACTTG
This sequence comes from Muricoprocola sp., assembly GCA_051879475.1. Lineage (GTDB taxonomy): Bacteria > Bacillota > Clostridia > Lachnospirales > Lachnospiraceae > Marvinbryantia. The sequence continues at coordinate 12,391 of JBJEMC010000203.1, forward strand.
GGGGACTGGAATCAATCGGTATGAATATCACTGCCTTCGAATTCGAAGACAGTATTATTGTGGTAGACTGCGGTCTTGCTTTTCCAGAGGATGACATGCTGGGAATTGATCTGGTCATACCGGATGTCACATATTTGAAGGATAATATAGAAAAAGTAAAGGGGTTTGTAATTACTCATGGACATGAGGATCATATTGGAGCTCTTCCCTATGTGATAAAAGACATCAATGTTCCAATCTATGCAACGAAGCTGACCATCGGTATTATTGAGAATAAGTTTAAGGAACATAATCTGTTAAAAACAACAAAAAGAAAAGTAGTAAAACATGGACAGTCCATTAACCTGGGCGCATTCCGTATTGAATTTATTAAGACAAATCACAGCATCCAGGATGCTTCTACATTGGCAATTTATTCTCCGGCGGGAATCATAGTCCATACCGGAGACTTTAAAGTAGACTATACCCCGGTGTTTGGGGATGCAATTGATTTACAGCGCCTTGGAGAGATAGGGAAAAAAGGCGTGCTGGCGCTGATGTGTGACAGTACCAATGCGGAGAAGCCAGGATTTACCCAATCAGAGAGAACCGTTGGAAAGACCTTTGATAATATTTTTGCGGATCATAAAAACAGCAGAATTATTATTGCAACCTTTGCCTCCAATGTAGACCGTGTACAGCAGATTATCAATTCCGCATACAAATATGGAAGGAAAGTTGTTGTGGAAGGCCGCAGTATGGTCAGCATCATTGCAACGGCATCAGAACTTGGTTATCTGAACATTCCGGAGCATACCTTAATTGATATTGAAGATATGAAAAATTACACAGATGAACAGATGGTGCTGATTACAACAGGAAGTCAGGGAGAATCAATGGCAGCCTTATCCCGCATGGCAGCTGATATGCACCGTAAGGTTTCTATTCAGCCTGGTGATACGGTTATTTTCAGTTCAAAGGCAATTCCGGGGAATGAAAAAGCGGTATCCAAGGTGATAAATGAACTGACAGCCAAGGGCGCTGAGGTGATTATTCAGGATACCCATGTTTCCGGGCATGCCTGCCAGGAAGAAATCAAACTGATCTATTCTCTGATTCACCCGAAGTATGCGATACCAGTACACGGAGAACTCAGACATTTGAAAGCACAGGCGGGCATTGCAAAGGAGCTTGGAATCCCGAAGGAAAATATTTTTATTCTCCGTTCCGGAGATGTGCTGGAATTGGATGAAGAATCAGCAGCAGTTGTAGATAAGGTTCAGACGGGATCCATTTTAGTAGATGGCCTTGGTGTTGGGGATGTGGGAAATATTGTTCTCAGAGACAGACAGCATCTGGCTGAAGATGGTATTGTGATTGTTGTGCTTACATTAGATAAATACAGTGGACGTGTTATGTCAGGACCGGATCTTGTTTCACGTGGCTTTGTATATGTGAGAGAGTCAGAAGATCTGATGGAAGATGCCAGACAGGTCGTGACAGAGGCTCTGGATTACTGTGAAACCAGACATATCATTGACTGGAGTAAGATAAAAAATACCATTAAGGATGATCTGGGTGCTTTTATCTGGAAGAGAACCAAGAGAAGTCCGATGATCGTTCCGATTATTATGGAAGTATAGGAAGCATAGTGATTAAGATATGAAAAGTAATGTTGAAATCTATACTATGGCCTTAGTCAAAGCCATTCAGGAAAGCGAAGAATATAAGGCATTTGAAAGAATTAAGAAAAAGCTGACAGATATGCCGGAATTAAAGCAGCAGATCAATACGTATAGAAAAGAAGCATATATTCTTCAGAATTATGGGGATGTTTCTACTCTCTATGAAAGAACAGAGCAGTTTCAGCAGAAGTATAAAACCTTTAAAGAGAATCCTTTGGCAGAGGAATATTTAAGCTGTGAGCTTGCCTTATGTCGTATGCTTCGTAGCATTACCACACAGGTAACAGACAGTGTGGATCTGGAATTGGATGAGATTTTAGGCGAGATTATCGCATTAAAGGAGAACAGTTCTGATATATGAAGAAGATAATTATCAGAGTATTTTTGTTTTTATTTCGGGTAGCCCTGTTTGTTGGAATCTGTGCGGGATTATTTTATGTGGGACAACAGGCATATGATTTTGGACATCAGATTTACGATGGCAGGGGTGTGGAAGAAGCTCCCGGGACAGATATGGCGGTAGTCATACAGGAAGGGCAGAGTGTAAAGGAAATTGCTGTATTATTGGAACGATATGGTTTGATTAGGGATGAAAAAGTATTCCGGGTTCAGGAAAGACTGTCCAAGTATCACGGTCAGATACAGCCTGGGAATTATATCCTAAATACCTCTCAGGACGGGAATACGATGATTGCAATTTTATCCGGTCATGAAAGTGAACTGGAAACATCCAAGGAGAACTGAAATGATTGTAGATGAAAGAATGGTTACTTATATCAATTCTCTTGACGGAGGCAGCGGAGAATTCCTGGATAGACTGGAGTTGCAGGCGAAAAAGGATCAGGTTCCGATTATCCGCAGAGAAATGCAGAGCCTCCTGAAGGTGCTTTTGCAGATCAAGAAGCCTTCCCGCATATTGGAAATAGGAACGGCAGTAGGTTTTTCTGCTCTGCTGATGTGCAGGTATACTCCTGATACCACAACGGTAACAACGATTGAAAAGTATGAAAAACGTATCCCCATTGCAAAAGAGAATTTTCGTGCTGCAAATATGCAGGACAGGATTATTTTTCTGGAAGGGGACGCCATGGACATTTTAAAATCATTAGAAGGTACCTATGATTTTATTTTTATGGATGCAGCAAAAGGGCAATATATCCACTATTTGCCGGAAGTGATGAGACTTCTGGAACCAGAAGGAATTCTGGTTTCCGATAATGTACTTCAGGAGGGGGACATCATTGAGTCCCATTTTGCCGTAGAAAGAAGAAATCGCACGATCTATAAGAGAATGCGGGATTATTTATATGAATTGAAGCATCATGATTGTCTGGAAACCTCTATATTACCCGTAGGGGATGGAGCTGCTGTGAGTGTCAGACTGCCGGATAATCGAAAGGAAGAAAACAAGATATGAGAAAAAAACCTGAATTACTGATACCGGCCAGCAGTCTGGAGGTATTAAAGACGGCGGTTATATTTGGTGCAGATGCAGTATATATTGGGGGAGAAGCTTTTGGCCTTCGGGCAAAAGCAAAGAACTTTTCCATGGATGAGATGAGAGAAGGAATTGCTTTCGCTCATCAGCATGGAGTAAAGGTTTATGTGACGGCCAATATTCTTGCACATAATTATGATCTTCCGGGGGTGGAAGAATATTTTAAAGAATTAAAAGAAATAAAACCTGATGCACTGATCATAGCAGACCCGGGAGTTTTTCAGATAGCAAAACGAATATGTCCTGAAATTGAAAGACATATCAGTACACAGGCAAATAATACCAATTATGAAACTTATCGTTTCTGGTATGAACTGGGAGCAAAAAGAGTAGTTTCTGCCAGAGAATTATCTTTAGAAGAGATTCGTCAGATTCGTGCAAATATTCCGGATGATATGGAAATTGAGACGTTTATCCATGGAGCAATGTGCATTTCCTATTCTGGCAGATGTCTTCTGAGTAATTATTTCACAGGACGTGATGCCAACCGTGGTGCCTGTACGCATCCCTGCAGATGGAAGTATGCTGTAGTGGAGGAGAAGAGACCGGGAGAATATCTTCCGGTATATGAAAACGAAAGAGGAACATACATTTTTAATTCCAAGGATTTGTGTATGATCGACCATATACCTGAGATTCTGGATTCCGGAATCGACAGCCTGAAGATTGAAGGAAGAATGAAGACAGCACTTTATGTGGCTACAGTTGCCCGTACTTACCGTAAGGCAATCGATGACTGTCTGGAATCAGAAGAACTGTATGAGAAGAACCGGCCATGGTATCAGGAACAGATTTCCAATTGTACGTACCGCCAGTTTACAACAGGATTCTTTTATGGTAAGCCGGATGAGAACACACAGATCTATGACAGCAATACGTATGTGAAGGAATATACCTTTCTGGGCATCGTGGGAGATGTGACAGAGGATGGATATTGTCAGATCGAGCAGAGAAATAAGTTCTCTGTAGGAGAGACGATTGAGATCATGAAACCGGATGGAAGAAATATCCTCACAGAGGTTCTGGAAATCAGGAACGAAGACGGAGAATTACAGGAAAGTGCTCCGCACTCAAAACAAAAGCTCTGGATCAAACTGGACCAGTGCGCAGACAAATATGATCTGTTCAGAAGGCAGGAGCCGACAGAATAGAAATAAAATAAAACGGAAAAGCACTAAAAAGGCGGATACATCATAAATTAATAGAAATCCCCTTTGAGGTGCTTTTTTATGACGTCGTTTCCTAAGCCGCTTACTGCAGAGGAAGAAGCATTTTTTCTCCAGAAATACAGGGAGGGCGATATGGATGCGAAAAGAGTTCTCATTGAGAGAAATCTCAGACTGGTTGCCCATGTGGCCAAAAAGTACGCAAACCAGGGAGAAGACACAGAGGATCTCATTGCAGTGGGAACGGTAGGTCTGATCAAAGCGGTATCTACATTTAATCATCAGAAAAATAATAAGCTGGCAACCTATGCCGCCAGATGCGTGGAAAATGAATTGCTGATGCGTTTCCGGAACCGGAAAAAGATCTTAAGAGAAGTATCCCTATATGATCCCATCGGAACCGATAAAGAAGGAAATGAGATCAGCCTGTTGGATATCCTCGAGGGAGAAAATGAAGATGTCATAGAAAAAATGGAAGCCCAGAGAAACACCAGGAGATTATACCAGCTCCTGGAAACAGGACTGACAGAACGTGAAAGAAAGATTATATCCATGCGGTACGGGCTTAGCGAAAAAGAAGAAATGACACAAAGAGAAATAGCAGAGGAACTGGGCATATCCAGATCCTATGTATCAAGAATAGAGAAAAATGCACTTCAAAAGTTGAGAAAATTATTTTAGTTCCAGTGGGGACGTGAAAAGGTGGCATTTTGTCTGTCCCCAATGGTTACTGTATTAGACCGTAAGGGACAATAAAAAAGCCGAAAAACACCGTCCCAGATGGACATAATAGGAGATTAAAATGTTTTTTATGATGGGTATTACACAGGGAAGAAAAGATTTTGATCTTGCGCAGACAATCATCTGTAATCTCTGTGGAAAATATGGAAGGTATCAGGTGTTCATGACCTATACGGTGCTTTCGTTGTTTTTTATTCCATGTTTAAAATGGAACAAACATTATTATGTTCAGACAACCTGTTGCAATGCTGTATATGAATTGAATTCTGAGATTGGGAAGAGAATTTCCAGGGGTGAGGATGTGGAAATTCTGTCTGAGCATCTTACCAGAGTTGGAAATAATGGATATTCCCATAAAAGATGCAGCCATTGTGGTTTCGAGACAGCAGAAGATTTTGAATTTTGCCCGAAATGCGGCAATAGATTTTGAGCCAGGAGGACAGAGATGAAAAAACTTTTATTACATGAGAATTGGAAGATGCACCGAAGTGATGAGGCAGAGTGGATCGATGCCACAGTTCCGGGTTCGGTATATGGAGATTTGCTAAATGCAGGAAAAATGGAAGATCCTTTTTGGAAGGATAATGAAGACAAAGCCTTGAAACTTATGGAATATGACTATGAATATCACACGGCTTTTGACTGCGAGGAAGAGTTACTGGACTCAGACGAGATCATACTTCGTTTTGAAGGCTTAGATACCATAGCAGATATTACGCTTAATGGTGTAAAGCTTGGACATGCGGAAAACATGCACCGCACATGGGAGTATTCGGTAAAAGAGCTGATTCGAAAAGATGGCAATGAACTGATTGTTTATTTCTATTCGCCGAATCGATACATAGCAGAAGCTTTTGAAAAATCTCCGACACTGGGAACGGAAGATGCCATGAATGGATTTGTCCACATCCGAAAGGCACATTATATGTTTGGATGGGACTGGGGGGCACATCTGCCGGATGCAGGAATCTGGAGACCGGTGTATCTGCTGGGGATAGATACGGCGCGGTTAGATTCTGTGGAAGTCCTGCAGTATCATGAAAATGGAGCGGTAAGATTAGAAATAAAACCATGGATAAATATCGTACCAAATCAGTCAGTTACAGCAGAGAAACTGCAGACGGAAGTGAAAATATCTGATCCTCAGGGAAAAGAAATCATCTGCATGAACGATTGTAAAGAGGATATCGTCATTGAAAACCCGATGCTTTGGTGGCCCCATGGTTATGGAGAACAGAATCTCTATACGATTTCTGTTGATCTGAAGAAAAGTGATGGAACTGTTATCGATAACTGGACAAGAAAAATCGGTCTTAGAACGATCACCATGGATCGGACAAAGGATCAGTGGGGTGAACGGTTCGCCACTTGCGTAAATGGAGTAAATATCTTTGCCATGGGTGCGGATTATATTCCGGAAGATCATTTGCTTGGCAGGGTTACAAAAGAAACTACAAAAACTCTGTTAGAAAAAGCAATTTTTGCAAATTTCAACTCTATTCGTGTGTGGGGCGGCGGATATTATCCGGATGACTGGTTCTATGACTTATGTGATGAGATGGGACTGGTTGTATGGCAGGACTTTATGTTTGCCTGCGCTGTTTATGACCTGACCCCGGAATTTGAAGCCAATATTACGGCAGAGTTTATCGATAATCTCAAACGGATCCGCCATCATGCGTCCTTAGGTCTGATGTGTGGAAATAATGAGATGGAACAGTTTGTAAAAGATCGCTTGTGGGTCAGCAAGGAAAGCGAAGTGAGGGATTATATCATCATGTATGAGAGAATCCTGCCACAGATCATGAAACAGTATGCGCCTCAGGTATTTTATTGGCCGGCAAGTCCCTCATCAGGAGGCTCTTTTGATGATCCAAGAGATGAAAATCGTGGAGATGTGCACTACTGGGATGTATGGCATGGAAATAAACCATTTTCCGAGTACCGCAAATTTTACTTCCGATATCTGTCCGAGTTTGGATTCCAGTCTTTCCCGTCAAAGAAAACGGTAGAAACCTTCACAGATGATGAGAGGGATATGAATATCTTTTCATACATCATGGAGAAACATCAGAGAAATGGTTCGGCAAATGGGAAAATCATGAACTATATGCAGCAGACCTATCGGTATCCCTGTGATTTTGAGACGGTGATCTATGCATCACAGCTTCTGCAGGCAGATGCCATTCGTTATGGGGTGGAACATTTCCGGAGAAACCGCAATGACAGCCGCTGTATGGGGACTGTCTACTGGCAGTTAAATGACTGCTGGCCGGTTGCATCCTGGTCCAGCGTGGACTATTGTCAGCGTATGAAGGCGTTACATTACTATGCAAAACGTTTCTTTGCACCGATCATGATTTCCTGCGAAGAGGAAGGCATGATGAACAGCGGACAGGAACTGGTGCGTCTGCCATTTGAGTTCCCGAAGTCCATCCGTCTGAATGTGGCAAATGAAAGTATGTACGATGAAACTATCACTGTCAGATGGCAGATCAGAGACGCTGCTGCAAAGATACTTCGCGCCGAAGAAACCACCATTGAGGTTCCGGCACTTTCCAGTGTATGGCTGGAAAAAGTAGATCTGCCAGATATTGACCTCTACAACGAATATGTAAGCTTCCAGGCAGTCAAAGAAGGCAAAGTGGTCTCAGAAGGAACGGTTATTTTCTCTTATCCGAAATACTTCCGTTATGAAGATCCGCAGCTAAAAGCTAGCGTAGACGGCAATCACATCATGGTTTCTGCAAGTAAGTACGCAAAGGGTGTTGAAATATTAAATGACAACGAAGACCTGATTTTGTCAGATAATTATTTTGATCTCAACGCAGACAGCAAAATAGTGGAGGTATTAAGCGGCTGTGTTGACCATCTGAGGTTGAGAAGCGTCTATGACATATAATGCCAATACAATACTGATATAAAGGCTACAGTTCAGGTGCCACTGTTCTGCGGGGTGTTTTGCATGGCTTTTTCATCGTTACTGGAACACATGTGAACAGTGACTAAAACTCTGAATTGGAAGAATCCACTTGTGTCCATCGATTCTGTATGATATACTGAACCTATATTTTGGGAAATTCTATTATATCTGGCCATTCGGCAAAGAAATCCCTGAGATTAGAAATCATATAGAAAGAGCAGGTGATGTTTTTGGGGTAAAAGACCAGGCTTTGTTAGAGTATGTGAAAGATGCGGACCGTTTTGCTGATCTGGTGAATGGAACGATGTTTTGTGGAAAGCAGGTTATAGAGCCGCAGTATTTGACAAATATACAAAGGAAGAAACGGCTGCTTCTGCAAAACCATTTCCAGAAGGAAGCAAAGGCAGAGGAAGATCCGGTAGAACAAGGAGAAACAAAAGAGAATGGACAGACACTTCAGCAGCAGGAGGTATCATATGGCACGGTCATCTTTTCTTTCCTGGAAAGGGAGAGGGATATCCTTATGCTGTATGAAAAGCAGGGGGAGAAATGTTTCATTGGATGTGAAGGACAGACAGCGGCAGATTACTGTATGCCGGTACGAAAACTGACATATGATGGAATCGAGTATTCAGACCAGCTTGACCAGCTGCAGCGCAGTCAGCATAAAACAAAAGAGAAAAGCGGGATAACCAGGCCGCTGGTTCCGGTATTTAATGAAGTTCTGTACCTTGGGGAATCCAGGTGGAAGACCAAGCACAGGCTGCAGGAAATGATGAATATTCCAGAGAGCATGAGGGAATTCATAAATTTGTTGCCGGAGTACCATGTGAACATAGCGGATATCCATGAGCAGGATTCGGAAGCCTTCCATACGGAATGGAAAGATATCTTCCACCTGATGAAATACAGCCGAAAAAAGGAAGAACTGAAAAGTTATGTAGAAGAACATATGGAGGAAATCCGGAAGTTAAGTATGGATACCAGAATATTCCTGTCTATACTTCTGGATCAGTATATTACGTTGGAAGATGGAAAAGTGGAGGTGAAAGAAATGTGCCAGGCATGGGACGGAGCTATGCAGATGTATTATGACGAAGGCGTGATTCAGGGAATCAGCCAGGGAATCAGCCAAGGAATAGACCAGGGGATTCAGACAAATCGGGAGGAAACTATCCGACGCATGCTCTTGAAGGGGAAATATAGCTATGAAGAGATTGCGGAATTGAATGATGTTACTGTAGAAACAGTGAAAAGGATGATACAATAATGACCGTGATTTGTTATTAGCCAGTGGGGACGTGACTACGTCCCCATGATTCTTTTGAAATATGTTGTACTTATAAATGATTTGTGATATATTTTAACCATATTCTTACTTCAATGTTCATTGAAGGTTTCCAATTTAAAACTGAATAAAGAAAGGAGCGGTGCCAGTGTACAGCACTGTTATTTCTGCATCTATTTATGGAGTAGAGAGCAGACTTGTCCGGGTGGAGGCAGATGTAAGTGAAGGTCTGCCATCTTTTGCCATGGTGGGGTATTTGTCGACTCAGGTAAAAGAAGCACAGGAGAGAGTCCGGACAGCATTAAAAAATTCCGGTATTTACCTTACGCCAAAGAAAATTGCGGTAAATCTTGCTCCGGCAGATTTGAAAAAGTCAGGAACCGGCTTTGATCTGCCCATAGCCGTGGCCATTGCAGCAGCCTATGGATTTATCGAAAATGAAATACTGAAAGAGACTTTTATTGTGGGAGAATTGGGACTGAACGGAGATGTAAATCCTGTCCCCGGAATCTATACCATGATCTCAGAATTAAAAGAACAGGGTTGCGTCAGATGCATAGTACCAAAGGAAAATGTCCGGGAGGCAAGAGAAGCAGGACAGGTGGAAGTGATTGGTGTAGGTTCTCTGCAAGAAGCCATCGTTTTTTTCCAGACGGGAAAGCATGAGAAAGAAACTTCGTATGAAGAGCAGGATGAAACCGGGAAAGAGAAAAAATACAAGGTAGATTTTGCAGATATTCAGGGACAGGAGGTCATAAAGCGTACAGCGGTGATCGCAGCAGCCGGGTTTCACAATCTCCTTATGGTAGGGCCTCCGGGGGCAGGAAAATCCATGATTGCCAAAAGGATTCCCACTATCTTGCCAGAAATGACCAGAGAGGAACAAAAAGAGGTCTCTAAGGTATATAGCGTCCTGGGGATGCTAAAGGGAGAGAGAAAAACCATAACAGAAAGACCTTTTCGGGCACCTCACCATACGATTTCACCCCAGGCTTTAGTGGGAGGAGGAACGATTCCAAGGCCGGGAGAAGTCAGCATGGCACACAATGGGGTTCTGTTTTTGGATGAACTGCCGGAATTTTCCCGGGAGACACTGGAAGTGCTAAGACAGCCTCTGGAAGAAGGGAAAATCGAGATATCCAGAACCGCAGGAGTCTGTACCTTTCCCTCCAATATTATGCTGATCGCTGCTATGAATCCCTGCCCCTGCGGATATTTTCCGGATATGAACCGGTGCCATTGTTCTCATGGTGCAATTGCAAAATATAACAACAAGATCAGCGGCCCCTTGCTGGATCGTATGGATCTCACCATCCGGGTAAATCCGGTTTCCTATGATGATCTGCAGGAAAGCGGCACGCCCCTTAGTTCTGCGCAAATGCGAAAACAGGTGGAAAGGGCCAGGGAGATCCAGCAGGCCCGGTATGAGGGAACCAGACTTCGTTTTAACGCAGATCTTAGCAGTACAGATATGGAGAAATATTGCTTTTTAAAAAAAGAAGAAAAAGATCTGATGAAAGAGGCTTTTGAAAAACTGAAACTCAGTGCCAGAAGTTATCACCGGATCCTGAAAGTGAGCAGAACGATTGCAGATCTAAGCGGAAGCGAAGAAATTTGCCAGGAACATATTCATGAAGCGATATGTCTCAGGATGAAGTAACAGGAGGAAAAGAACATAGAAAAAGAATTTATGAACTGGTTATGGCTCTGCAGCCTTCCGGGGATTTACAGAAAACAGACGGGGCAGCTTCTGGAATATTATCAGACACCGGAAGCCATCCGATATGCTCCCCAAAAAGAACTGGAGCAGATGGCGTTTCTGTCAGACAAACAGAAACATGCGATTTTAAAAGCACAGAAAAATATGAACCCGGAAGAACTGGCGTATAAAATAGAAAGAACAGGAATAAAGTTTATCAGCTGCTGCGAAAACGGCTATCCCAGGCTTTTAAAACAGATCTCGGATTATCCCTATGGCTTATTTTATAAAGGGACGTTACCTCAGGAAGAAGAGCATTGCCTTGGAATTGTAGGGGCAAGAATGTGTTCTAATTATGGAAGGAAAATGGCAGCAGAACTTTCAGAAGCCCTCTCAGACCACAATATATCGATTGTAAGCGGTATGGCCTACGGGATCGATGGAAATGCTCAGGCTGCCTGCGTTTCAAAGAAAGGAAAAAGTTATGCTATTTTGGGAAGCGGGGTGGATATCTGTTATCCAAAAGAACACAGGGAACTTTATGAAAGCATTCAGGAGCATGGTGCAGTAATCAGTGAATATCCCCCTGGAACACCGGTATTACCCATGCACTTTCCTTTGAGAAACAGAATCATCAGCGGATTATCCAGAGAAATCATTGTTGTGGAAGCAAAAAAGAAAAGCGGATCCTTGATCACGGCCGATTGTGCCCTGGAGCAGGGAAGGGATATCTATGCTGTTCCGGGAAGGACAGAGGATGCTTTAAGCGAAGGATGTAACGAACTGATCGCCCAGGGAGCAGGAATCATAACAGGGACAGAAGCACTTCTTCAGACTCTGGGATTAAGTACAGGGAAAAGTAAAAAAAGAGAAAAAAAGAATATTCTTCTTGCAACGGCAGAAAATATGGTGTATATTTGTGTGGATTCGCGTCCAAGGACTGTTCAGCAGATTGCCAGGGAGACAAATCTGCCTGCCAGTGAGGTGATGTCTGTGTTAGGGTCACTGGTAATGAAAGGACTGGTCCAGGAAAACAGCGGATATTATTCAAAATAGATAGTATTTTGGAGGATGATGGAATGGCAAAATACCTGGTAATTGTGGAATCTCCGACGAAAGTAAAGACCATTAAGAAGTTCCTGGGAAGCAATTACACAGTAGCTGCATCAAATGGACATGTAAGAGATTTCCCGAAAAGCCAGTTCGGAATTGATGTAGAACATGACTATGAACCAAAGTATATTACGATACGCGGAAAGGGAGAATTGCTGGCAGCCCTTCGCAAAGAGGTGAAAAAAGCAGATAAAGTATATCTTGCAACTGACCCGGACCGTGAAGGTGAGGCAATCAGCTGGCATCTTTCTTATGCTCTTAAATTAGACGAGAGTAAGATGCAGCGTATTACATTTAATGAAATTACGAAAAATGCGGTAAAGGCTTCCTTGAAGAATGCCAGAGCAATCGATATGAATCTTGTGAATGCACAGCAGGCGCGGCGAATGCTGGACCGAATGGTGGGATACCAGATCAGTCCTCTTCTCTGGACAAAAGTGAAAAGAGGATTAAGTGCAGGAAGAGTCCAGTCTGTGGTTCTTCGCCTGATCGGTGACAGAGAAGATGAAATCAATGCCTTTATTCCACAGGAATACTGGTCTCTGGATGCCAGGCTTCGTGTGGAAGGGGAGAAAAAACTTCTGGAAGCGAAGTTTGATGGAACAGAAACTGAGAAAATGACGATTCATTCCCGGGAAGAGATGGATAAAATTCTTTCCGACCTGAAAGATGCCAGGTATGAGGTAAAGGAAGTGAAGAAGGGACAGCGTACCCGTAAGGCACCCCTGCCCTTTACCACCAGTACTTTGCAGCAGGAAGCTTCTAAAGTTTTGAATTTTTCCACGCAGAAAACCATGCGTATTGCGCAGCAGTTATACGAAGGAATTGATATCAAAGGCAACGGCACTGTCGGTCTGATTACGTACCTGCGTACAGATTCTACCAGAATTGCTCAGGAAGCAGACCAGGCAGCAAGAGAGTATATAGCTAAGGAATACGGAACAGAATATGTGGCAGAGCAAACAACGGCAAAGGTTGTTTCTCAGAAAATTCAGGATGCTCACGAAGCAATCCGCCCAAGTGATATTTCCAGAACTCCTGTGTTGATAAAAGAATCTCTTTCCAGAGACCAGTTCAGGTTATATCAGCTGATCTGGAAACGTTTCACGGCAAGCCGCATGGCAGAAGTAAAGTATGAAACTACCTCCGTGAAAATAGGAGCAGGACAGTATCGTTTCCATGTATCTGCTTCAAGAGTATTATTTGATGGATTTATGTCTGTGTATACGCAGGATTCTGATGAAGACTTACAGGGCAAACATTTCCTGGGAGCGATTACAAAGGAATCGAAGCTTACCCTTGATGAACTGGAAGAAAAACAGCATTTCACACAGCCACCGGCACATTTTACAGAGGCATCGCTGGTAAAAACTCTGGAAGAACTGGGAATTGGACGGCCAAGTACGTATGCCCCGACGATTACAACACTTCTCACAAGACGTTATGTGACAAAGGAAAATAAGAATCTTTACATGACGGAATTGGGCGAAATTGTAAACCAGATGATGAAGAAAGCCTTTCCAAGTATCGTAGATGTGCATTTTACGGCCAACATGGAAGCTCTTCTGGATATGGTGGAAGAGGGAAAAGTAAACTGGAAGACGGTAGTAAGTAATTTTTATCCGGATCTGCAGATTGCCATCAAGGCAGCAGAAAATGAACTGGAAGCTGTGAAGATCGAAGATGAAGTTACAGATGTTGTCTGTGAACTTTGCGGCCGGAATATGGTGATCAAGTATGGCCCTCATGGCAAATTCCTTGCATGCCCAGGTTTCCCGGATTGCAGAAACACCAAGCCATATCTGGAAAAGATCGGTGTTCCCTGTCCAAAATGTGGAAAAGAAATTGTGATTCGTAAAACAAAAAAAGGACGTAAATATTATGGATGTGAGAATAATCCGGAATGTGATTTTATGTCCTGGCAAAAGCCTTCTGACCAGAAATGTCCGGAATGTGGAGGATATATGCTGGAAAAGGGCAATAAACTGGTCTGCGCAGATGAACAGTGCGGATATGTAACAAAGAAATAAACAGGAAAAAGAATCTCAGAAATGGGGTTCTTTTTTGCTTTATAGGAAATTATGATTTCCTATAAAGCAAAAACGCTCCGCGAGGATGCGACCCATGCGAAGTGAAATTATGCACTTACGTGCCAGCATGGGCGCGCAAAGAGTCATAAAGTGACTCTTTGTTCTTGAATCCACAACAAAATTGTGCTAAGATAGATACTAATTGTTTGAATTTTCAGATTATAACGATTACAGTGTCAAAAGTGCGCATCTATGGCATGCTTGCATGTCAATAGATGCAGAACTTTATGACACGCCCCGCAATGAGGATGGAGTGGGGCGAAGACCCATGGAAATCCGAATTGTGGGCAGGATTGTGGAAGCTGCTGGCAGCGGAACAATCCGTAATCATTAAAAAATAAGCGAGGTAAGAAAATGGGAGTTCAGTTGTTGGATAAAACCAGAAAAATTAATAAACTTTTGCACAATAACAGTTCCAGTAAAGTTGTATTTAATGATATCTGCAAGGTGCTGACAGATATTCTTGATTCAAATATTCTGGTTCTCAGCAAAAAAGGAAAGGTCCTGGGTGTCAGTATCTGTCCTGGGGTTGAAGCTCTCCATGAGCTGATGGAAGAAAAGGTAGGGTCTTTTATTGATCCCATGTTAAATGAAAGGTTATTAGGCGTGCTATCCACAAAAGAGAATGTTAACCTGGAGACATTGGGATTTTGTGGAGAGGGAATCCGGAAATATCAGGGAATCATTAATCCCATTGACATTGCAGGGGAACGTCTGGGTACTGTATTTATGTATAAATACGATGCGGAGTATACGATTGATGACATTATTCTCAGTGAATACGGTACTACAGTCGTGGGACTGGAAATGATGCGTTCTGTGAATGAGGAAAATGCAGAAGAGAACAGAAAAAAACAGATCGTTAAATCTGCCATCAGTACTTTGTCATTTTCTGAACTGGAGGCCATTCTTCATATTTTTGAAGAATTAAATGGAACAGAAGGTATTCTGGTTGCCAGTAAAATTGCGGACAAAGTAGGAATCACAAGATCTGTCATTGTGAATGCCCTGAGAAAATTTGAGAGCGCAGGTGTAATTGAATCCCGATCTTCCGGTATGAAGGGTACTTATATCAAAGTTGTAAATGAAATGGTTTTTGATGAGCTGGAGGATATCCGGAAGAAAAAGAATCAATGAAAAGTAAGAAAAAAAGAGAAAACAAGAGTATATGTAAGTACGAGCGAGATATTTCTTAAAATATTTAAATGTATAAAGTTGCATAATTTACATATATTTACTAATATAAGGACTGTAGTTAGCACTCAATAAGAGTGAGTGCTAATAAAATGGCTGAAAATTGTAAGGAGGAAATGGAAATGAAGTTAGTACCACTTGGTGACAGAGTCGTTTTAAAACAGTTAGAAGCTGAAGAGACAACAAAATCCGGAATTATCCTGACAGCAAAATCTCAGGAAAAGCCACAGGAAGCAGAAGTAATTGCTGTTGGACCTGGCGGAGTGATTGATGGAAAAGAAGTAAAGATGGAAGTAAAAACAGGAGATAGAGTAATCTATTCTAAATATGCTGGTAACGAAGTGAAATTAGATGGCGAAGAATATATCATCGTAAAACAGAGTGATATCCTTGCAATCGTAGAATAATTGGAATCTGGAGGAAAAAAGACATGGCAAAGGAAATTAAATATGGATCAGAAGCCAGAAAAGCTCTGGAAGAAGGCGTTAACAAACTGGCAGATACCGTTAAAGTTACATTAGGACCGAAAGGAAGAAACGTAGTACTGGATAAACAGTATGGCGCACCACTTATCACAAACGATGGTGTTACAATCGCAAAAGAAATAGAACTTCCGGATGCATTTGAAAACATGGGTGCACAGCTGGTAAAAGAAGTTGCAACAAAGACAAACGATGCAGCCGGTGATGGTACAACAACAGCAACTGTTCTTGCTCAGGCAATGATTCAGGAAGGTATGAAGAACCTGGCAGCAGGTGCAAACCCAATCGTTCTGAGAAAGGGTATGAAAAAAGCTACAGACTGCGCAGTAAACGCAATTGCTCAGATGAGCAGCAAAGTTAACGGCAAAAATCAGATGGCCAGAGTAGCAGCAATCTCTGCCGGAGATGAAGAAGTTGGAAATATGGTTGCAGATGCTATGGAAAAAGTTTCTGCAGATGGTGTTATCACCATTGAAGAATCCAAGACTATGCAGACAGAACTGGATCTGGTAGAAGGTATGCAGTTTGACAGAGGATATATCTCCGCATACATGGCTACAGATATGGAAAAGATGGAAGCAGTTCTGGATGATCCATACATCCTGATTACGGACAGAAAGATCAGTGTGATTCAGGATCTCCTTCCGGTACTGGAACAGATCGTTCAGTCAGGAAGAAAACTCCTTATCATTGCAGAAGATGTAGAAGGCGAAGCACTGACAACTCTTATTGTGAACAAGTTAAGAGGAACCTTTGGTGTAGTTGCTGTTAAGGCTCCTGGATACGGTGACAGAAGAAAAGAAATGCTGCAGGATATCGCTATTCTGACTGGCGGACAGGTTATTTCTGAAGAACTCGGCCTGGAACTGAAAGATACTACACTGGATATGCTGGGACGTGCTAAATCTGTTAAAGTTGGAAAAGAAAATACTGTTATCGTAGACGGTGTTGGCGATAAAGATGCAATCGCAGCAAGAGTAGAACAGATCAAAGCTGCTATTGAAGTTACAACATCTGAATTTGATAAAGAAAAACTTCAGGAAAGACTGGCTAAACTTGCCGGTGGCGTAGCAGTAATCCGTGTTGGTGCAGCTACAGAAGTAGAAATGAAAGAAGCAAAACTTCGTATGGAAGATGCACTGAATGCTACACGTGCAGCAGTAGAAGAAGGCATCGTAGCAGGTGGCGGATCTGCATATATCCATGCAGCAAAAGAAGTTGCAAAACTGGTTGATGAACTGGAAGGCGATGAAAAGACAGGTGCAAAGGTTATCCTGAAAGCCCTTTCAGCTCCACTTACACAGATCGCAGAAAATGCAGGTCTTGAAGGTGCAGTTATCGTAAACAAAGTAATGGAATCTGAAGTTGGATTTGGTTTTGATGCATACAAAGAAGAATATGTAGACATGGTAGAGGCTGGTATCCTTGATCCTGCAAAGGTTACAAGAAGTGCTCTTCAGAATGCTACAAGTGTTGCATCTACATTCCTTACAACAGAATCTTGTGTAGCAACTATCAAAGAACCGGCACCAGCAGCACCAGCAGGTGGAATGGATCCAGGAATGATGTAATATGAGTGATCTTTATACAGAGATTATTGTAAAAAAGAAAAAAACGGCTCTTGACCGATTGAAAAAGTGGGGTATGATTGTGGTGACAGTTTTGGCTGTCGCTGCGACATTGCTCTTTGGCTTACCGGGACTGATTCTGTTGATTGCCATGGCGGTAGCAGATTATTTTCTGATTCTTTCTTTTGATGTGGAATATGAGTATCTCTATGTCAATGGAGAACTGGATGTAGATAAGGTAATGTCCAAGCAGAAGAGAAAGAGAATCTACAGTTGTGATGTAAAAGACCTTGTGGTGATGGCTCCGGTGAATTCCCATGAACTGGATGCATACCGCAACCGTCAGGAAATCAAAAAGAAAGATTTTTCTTCTGGGGAGCCAGACAGTAAGGCTTATGGTATGGTCATCAAGACAGAAAAAGGAATGGACTATGTTCTCTTTGAACCGAATGATACGATTCTTAAGGATATGAAGAGACTGTCTCCGAGAGAAGTGTTCATGTATTAAGATTATAAAAAATGAGGATACGATCTGTTATCCTCATTTTTTTGCATAAAAAAGAGAGCATATTTTTGTCATTGTCTGGTTGACAGTGAATTTTTTTTCTGATAGAATATCGAACAACAAGTTGATAAGAATGTTACAGTTCAGGTGCCACTGTTCCGCGAGGCGTTTTGCTTGGCAAAACCCGAGGTCTGCAATGAAAAAGCCATCACCGAAGGTGAT
>JBJEMC010000204.1:0-4047 GCA_051879475.1 Muricoprocola sp.
ATATACCTCCGGGGCGAGAGGAAGAAGTAATAGTGAGATCATACGATTCAACAAGGTCACGAATAATAAGTTCTCTATCATTACCAGCTTCAATATTAGCCATGAATATTTCATAAGGTAATAACGATTTGACATATTTCATCTGATTTGCAAAAATATCTGCTTCTTGGGTGTAAACAAGATCATCATAAACCATACACCAGACAGGAGTTTCTCTTGATCCAGAGACGAGAGCGACAATCTCTATAGTGTGTTGTCCGTTAAACACATAATTTATTCCATCACGTCTACTTACTTTTACAGGATTTATCTGATAAAGGTCAAAATTAGCTGCAGCACGCTGAACGTGTTTGATGGACAGATTACGTTGGTAATCTTGATTTGAACATAAATTTTTAATTGGTATTTGCTCAAAATGCACTTGGGGAACAAACTTTTGTAAATCTTCGGTATTTCCATCCATAATTATATTTCCTCCAATTTTTTTAAAATAGTATTTGTGGTTGATATTAGGCACATAAGCTGATATTTAAGCTTATTTTTTGCTGTATCAGATGCAATTTTAAAATCTGAAACTTTTAATACTCTTTCGATAGAACTGTTCCACGAGGGAATCGTCAGCGTAAGGCTTGCAATTTCCGCATCTGGATCGAATTGTGGCAGGTTGCGTATAGAAGGAATAGAAACGGAAGATTTTTTCTCTAACATTGGTTTGGCGTAATTATTCCACAGTAATTCCCTTTTCATATCATGATAACTGAGATGTTCTATCTTTTCGGCAAGAAGGTAGTTGTTTAGACTTAAAAGCTGCTCTTTTGATAATCCTGAAAGCTCAATAATATTAGCTTGGGAAATCCAGAGCTGACCAGAACGGACTCGTTTGACAAGATCCGGAACTTTTTCATCAATTATATCTAGTGCATGACTGTAAGCAGAATATTTGTGAACGGTAGCCATTGCTACATTACATTCTTCGGATACTTTTTTTGCTGCGATGCTTGCACCGGAAATATGAGATTTGTTCGTAGATGAAAGTTGTCTTGAAATTAATATTTTTTCAGCATTATATTTTTTCCCAATCAGGTATTTTTTATTGGTATTGGTTAAATCCTCTCGTTGAAGTTGGTCAGTACATATCCATGAAATTACATCTTCTTTACTGGAAAAATGGAGTCTTTTTATGCGGAAAGGAATACTGTGTTTGCGAAATAATTCATATGCTTCTATGCCATTAATGACAATACCATTCCATGTACAGATGGGGGTGTGATAGGAATGACATAATATCTGTTGTTCAAGCTGTTTATAATCTTTTCCACTGAGATATTGATACAAATTTGTGAATTCTGGTTTTGTTTTTAATGTATATATACTATAATTGTGCATACTCATCTCCCATTATTTCTGATTTTAATTCTGCTTGTGGCAGTTTAGTGATGATGTTATCCATGGAAAATAGAGCTATTTTCTTCTCTGGGTAAATATTGCCTTCTAAACGAAAAATATTAAATTTCTCCCAAGAAAGGTTAAGCTGGGAAAGTGAATATAGTAATTCTCGGCTGTACAATTCATAGCTGTTACCATTGATAACAAAATAATCCTTAACTTTATGTGCCAATTTATCCTCTGCACAACTAGCCTTTATACCTATCATTTTTTGATCAGGATTAACAAGAAGTTGAATATATTCTGGGTTACCAATTTGCCGGAGTGTATTGCGGTGGATTCGTATACGATTCTTTTTAAAGTCAATACATATTAGTGGATGGGAAGAGTGTTTGTTGTTCATAGGATTTTTCCTCGCTTTCTGCTGTTGATGGTTCTTTTGTTTTTTCTGTGGATTTATCAGTTGCTTTTTTCTTTTCTTGTATGTCAAATACTGCGTAGCCTTCAAATATATTGACTTGCATTGATTTTTGATGTTCTTCCACTGGGATACCGAACTGATTCTTCCATTCTTCAGGATAAGAAGGTGTCCTGGCAGTGGTTACAGTTCCATTGTCTTTTAGTGTACGAGGAAATATTTCCGGTGAAGTTAAATCGAAAATGAACAGTATTTCATTGCCAGAACGAATTAGCTTGCCGAGAATCTTGTAACGATAATTAGGATTCCAGTCCATGAGAGATATCACTTTAGCAAAGAAAATCCGGCAAGTGATTTGTTTTGGCGAACGTTTTTTCCCAGAGGAACACCAACGAAAAGAGTCTTTTTCTTCTTCTCGACAGGGACGGACAGCCAGTTTTTTTTCAATGGGATTGACTAGTATCTGCACATATTCGACATCGGGTAGTTTTTTTATGCAGGCGGTATTTACAGATACCTTGTAGTTGTTAAATGTAAACGAAGGTTCGTAAATATGAGCGAAGAATTCGCCACGTACAACTTGATAACCGTCATAACTGAAAGAATCATCGTCAATGACTTCCATTTGATTTGTGGGGCTGGATGCGACTGTTATTGGCATAGGTGGGTTGATTTTCATCATATCAGAAGGTTCTGTGGTCATATTCCATTGATTTATAGGTTGATCGCTCATTAGGTGTCTCCTTTAATTTCTGTAATAATATTCTTTATATTTTGTATAATGGTTTCTTTGGGAGTGGTTTGTAGCTCAGGCTCTTTATAAGGTTTACTTTCCGAGGTGGTTTGCCAGTTTTTCTCCGCTGTAAATTCTGTTAGTTCTGGTGCTTGCGACTGAGTATAGTAATTATTACCGAAGCCATTCATCCAGTCGGCAGGATAAGCTAACACACTTTTAGAATCAGATATTGTATCAGGTGCGTTGTTATCGGAACAGGATACGTCGTTGGTACTTGTCGGTATTCGTATTTCTGTATCGTTCATATTGAAAATAAGGACATTTTCATTGTCTTTCTGGTGGGCAACTCCTATTATTCTATATTTGCATTTTTTGTCCCATTTAAATATCTCGTATAATGTTGGCAAAAATGCAGCACCGGAAATTGGTTTTGGAATAGGTTGACCATCTTTGAGACGTGACCACTGCACTTTATTTTTGGTTTCAGAGGAACATGGTCGGATTGCAAGTAGTTTTGAACTTGGGTGTATCAGCATTTCAACAAATTTGGTGTTTGGAAATTTCCGTATAGCATCTTTGTTAAAAGAGATCTGTTTATATGAAAAAGAAACAGAAATCCGACCAACAGAGGAGAAAAATTGTCCTCTGGCAACTTCATAGTCTCTTAAATCGAAGGAACCGGCGGAAGCAGTAATTGTATCAGGTGTATTCATATTTGCCGGTTTAAGGACGCTTTGAGATGCTTCAAAGTAGTCTCTGGCTTTAAATCCAGACCATCTTGGATTGATGCTTATAAATCCACTTAGAGAGCCTTCTTGTATCACATGTAATTCTGGTAAAATCTCCTTATTCCCATATTTCGCATTTGTAATTAATTTTTGAACAGCTATGAAATCATCTCTGGAGATAATAGCTTCGTGATGTCCGACTTTTCTGTATTGATTACGGTCTTGATTGTTTTTCCTTGATTTATGGTCAAGATAACTCGGAGTCCATGTTTTTCTCGCCAGAACATCCCCACAATGGCGTTCATTTTGAAGGATTTGTAGTACGGTACTGGATGACCAGACATCATTATTCTTTTTTGTTTTACAACCGAGTTCTGTCAGGGAATCCGCAATTTGTTGCGCACTGCTTCCATTCAGATACATATAAAAAATAAGCTGCACAATTTTAGCTTCATGTGGATTGATTACAAGATCGCCATTTTCGTCTTGGTCATATCCGAGCAGAGGAGGTGTAAGGAATATTCCCCGACGAAAACGCATTTCAATGGAAGAATTCATAATTTCACTTTTGGTATGACTTTCTTCCTGCGCAAGTGTTGACATGAATGACAGGATCATTTCGCTTTTGGGATCAAGCGTATTTAGATGCTCTGTTTCAAAAAACACACCGACGGGTGGACGGAGTGAAGAAAGCTCTCGTACATATCGGATACAGTCAACAACATTTCTTGCAAATCGGGATACACTTTTTGTTATGATTAAATCAATTTTTCCGGCTT
>JBJEMC010000204.1:4147-6060 GCA_051879475.1 Muricoprocola sp.
TTTCTTGCAAATCGGGATACACTTTTTGTTATGATTAAATCAATTTTTCCGGCTTCACAATCTTTGATCATTTTTTTGAATGCATCCCTGTGTTGAAGAGAAGTGCCGGAAATGCCTTCGTCGGCATATATTTCTACAAGAATCCAATTTGGATTTTTATTTACTACATCCTGATAATGATTTTTCTGTAATTCATATGAGGATGTTTGGCGTGGATCATCCGTAGATACCCTTGCATATACAGCCACTCGTAGTTTTTTCTCTGTTTTAAAAATATCCTCTGGTGGAAGTGCTGGAATTACTTCCAGTTCTTCTGGATCAATACCTTTATATCTTTGCCGAATTCGGGCTTTCTGTTCATCAATATTACTGCTTCGTTCTTCACTTTCTTTCATCAGTAGCGACATCCTTTATAGTTGATATAACTATCATAGAATTTTTGGATTGAAAAAGACATAAACCATCGGTTAAGTGATTAACGGATGGTTTATGTAGAAATAGATATTTGATTGTTATTGAATGATTTAATAATCATTCGGGTTGTCAGCATCGTAATTATGGTTTGAGGATAGATGCCAATCATTGATTCGTAAAATGTTCTTTATGGCTGAAAGAACCTCGAATATGTAACGTTTTTCGGTGCTGGTGCAATCTGCCATTAATAAATCAATATCAGTTTGATATTCCGTAGGATTGTATAACAAGTTCCCGTAGAGTAATTCATCAATAGTAATTTCAAGGGCATTGCTAATTTTGATTAAAGATTCTAAACTGGGTTTACGCTTGGCATTTTCTATATAGCTTATATAAACAGTAGAAAGATCAGCAATTTCAGCCAGCTCCTCGGCAGATAAACCTCGTTGTTTGCGGGTTTCTCTTATACGTTTGCCTATAAGTGCATAATTTATTTCCATGTCCTCACCTCCTTTCCATCACAACTTGACTTTTTTGTGTTGTAGATAGAAAAATGGTGAGCTATACAATAGCAATTAGTTGTATAAAAAGAAGTATATCATATGTATATAGCAAAAAGAAGATTGTCGATTGATGGGAGAAAAAGGCGATTAGTTGTAATTGAACAACAACGAAAAAAGGGTTATCATTTGTGTATTAAAAATTATGTCTGGGAGGAAAATACATGGCAGATAATGAGGAAATCAAAGCACTGGAGAGATTAGAGGAAAAAGGAAGAATACTGCGGGAGTACAAAGGAAAGTTCCGGCAGATGTGCCAAGAAAATAAAATGATAAAAGGTTCGACAGTGATGGAACTATATGATAAAATTGAAGAGGTACAAAGAGAATATGAGCGCTTAGACAGTAGATTGACAGCAATGGAGTACAATATCATATAGTGCTATTTTTTTTGAACAAATACTTCTGTTTCCCTTAGTAAATGCTTGCAAGATACATCTCTAATATTTTTGCCGATTTGTAGGTACAATGAAGGTAACTACTATCGGAAGAGAGGTGTATTTACTTGCGTACAGAGGATTATATTGCAGACAATATTGTAGCTTTGTGCAAAAAACGTGATATGAGTAAATATCGGCTGTCACAGCTGACAGGTATATCTCAATCTTCGATTGGAAAAATCATTGCTAAAGAAAGTCTACCAACAATGCCTACTGTGGAAAAAATATGTGACGCACTGGGAGTAACAATGGCTCAGTTCTTTGCGGGAAAAGATGTTCCGGTAAATTTATCTGAGTCACAACAAGAGGTCTTAAAGATTTGGGACGGTCTTGATGAAAAAGAACAAGCGGTAGTAATGGCTATGCTCCGAGGACTTCAGAAATAAAGGAAACAGTTGTAACGAAAATGTTGACTGTTTCTTTTTTTTATGGGTAGGTGGAGAATATGTTGATTGAAAAGAGATTTTTTGATATTGCAAAACGTGAAGATGAAGAAATA
>JBJEMC010000205.1:0-30020 GCA_051879475.1 Muricoprocola sp.
AGGTGATTTTGCATGGCTTTTTCATCGTTACTGGAACGCATGTGAACAGTAACGACTTGAGGAGATATGTAAACGCGGATTCTGGAGGATAATATGGACGAAAAGATCAATGTTACCGAATTGTTCGGGGAAAATGTCTTTAATGACAAAGTAATGTTAGAAAAGTTGCCTAAGAAGGTATACAAGGAACTGCACAAGACAATTGATGAAGGAAAAGAATTAGATCCGATGATTGCAGAAGTTGTGGCAGGTGCTATGAAAGAATGGGCGATTGAAAAGGGAGCAACCCATTATACCCACTGGTTCCAGCCACTAACAGGATTTACGGCAGAAAAGCATGATGCTTTTATTACTGCACCAAGGGTGGATGGTTCTGTGCAGATGGAATTTTCAGGCAAAGAATTGATCAAGAGTGAACCGGATGCATCTTCTTTTCCTTCCGGTGGTCTTCGTGCAACTTTTGAAGCCAGAGGATATACAGCCTGGGATCCTACTTCTCCTGCCTTTATAAGACAGGATGCAGCCGGTGCGATTCTGTGTATTCCTACTGCATTTTGTTCTTATACAGGAGAAGCACTGGATCAGAAGACGCCACTGCTTCGTTCCATGCAGGCGATTCAGACTCAGACACTTAGACTTCTTCGTTTACTGGGAAATACAACATCTAAAAAGGTAAAACCATGCGTAGGCGTGGAACAGGAATATTTTATTGTTGACCGGGAAAAATATCTGAAGCGGAAAGATCTTATTTTTACCGGACGAACCTTATTTGGGGCAATGCCTCCAAAGGGACAGGAACTGGATGATCACTATTTTGGTGTTATCCGTCCGCGTATTGCTGCATTTATGAAAGATGTGAATAAAGAATTGTGGAAGCTGGGAGTTTCCGCCAAGACACAGCATAATGAGGTGGCACCTGCACAGCATGAGCTTGCACCGATTTATGCAGAATGTAATGTTGCAGCAGATCATAACCAGATTATTATGGAGACTCTGAAACGTGTTGCGGAAGAACACGGTTTACAGTGCCTTCTTCATGAAAAACCATTTGCCGGGGTAAATGGCTCAGGAAAGCATAATAACTGGTCTCTGGTTACGGATGATGGAATCAATCTCCTGGATCCGGGTAAGACACCTCACGAAAATGTACAGTTCTTATTGATTCTGACCTGTATTTTACGGGCCGTGGATAGGCATGCAGATCTTCTTCGTGAATCTGCGGCAAATGTAGGAAATGACCATCGACTGGGAGCAAATGAAGCACCACCTGCGATTATTTCCGTCTTTTTGGGAGAACAGCTTCAGGATGTACTTACTCAGCTGATCAGTACAGGAGAGGCGACTCACAGTCTCAAAGGCGGCATGTTAGATACCGGTGTAAAAATTCTTCCGGAACTGAAAAAGGATGCAACGGATAGAAACCGTACTTCTCCTTTTGCATTTACGGGAAATAAATTTGAATTTCGTATGGTTGGTTCCAGAGACTCTGTATCAGAAAGCAACGTAGTAATCAATACGATTGTTGCAGAAGCCTTTTCTGATGCCTGTGATTATCTGGAAAAAGCTGAGGATGTCACAGAGGCAGCGCATTATTTGATCAAGAAATATGCCAGTGAACATCAGAGAATCGTATTTAATGGAAATGGCTACTCAGAAGAATGGGTGGAAGAAGCTGCCCGCCGAGGACTGCCGAATATCAAATCCATGGTGGATGCGATCCCTGCCCTGGTGACAGATAAAGCCGTTGAGTTGTTTGGCAAGTTTGGCGTATTTACGAAAGCTGAACTGGAATCCCGCGCAGAGATTCAGTATGAAGCATATGCGAAAGCCATCAACATTGAAGCAAGGGCAATGATTGATATTGCAAGCAAACAGATCATACCGGCAGTCCTTCGTTTTAACAGAAGCCTTTCCGATACGGTGAATACCATGAAGGCAGCAGAAGTGGAAATTCATGTACCACTGGAGATGCTGCGTCAGTCTGCAAGACTTCTGGCATCTGCTAAGACAGCCCTCACGAAACTGGAAGAAGTGACTGAGATTGCTGCTAAGATGGAAGCGGGAAGAGAACAGGCGGTATATTATCATGATGAAGTGGCCAAGGCTATGGAAGAACTGCGTAAGCCGGTGGATGAACTGGAGATGATTGTGGATAAGGAAGAATGGCCGATGCCGTCTTATGGAGACCTGCTATTTGAAGTATAGTTACTGGAACGCACGGAACAATCCGTGGGTATCATAGTTGGGGTCTTTTGACCCCAACATCATATAATTCAGAAAACACATAATAAAAATACTTACAATTTATTAATTGAATTTCAAACTGTTTTCGTGTTTTTGCCAAAAATGACCAAAGGGCTTTTTTCCTTGTTGACAATGAAAAAAACTGATGATATGATGGCCTACATAAAGCGAAGGCGCTATGGAAGATTTCCATAGCGCCTTTTTTGTATCATTGGAAATGTTACTGTTCATGTGCATTCCGGTAACGATGAAAAGCCATGCAAAACACCTTGCGGAACAAGGGCACCTGAACTGTAAGCGGAAAATTTCTATGATACAAAAAGAAAAGTCAGAGGAGGAGAAAATTATGACACAAGAAATAATGAGCGCTATAAACGGTGAAGTGTTTGGCGTTTGGTTCCTGATAGGAGCAGCGCTGGTGTTCTGGATGCAGGCAGGATTTGCTATGGTTGAAGCTGGTTTCACCAGAGCAAAAAATACTGGTAACATTATTATGAAGAACCTGATGGACTTCTGTATTGGTACCTGTACCTTCATCCTGATTGGTTTCAGTTTGTTACTGGGGGAAGACCTCCTGGGATTTATCGGAAAACCGGGATTTGATATTTTTACAAATTATGCAGAGTTTGACTGGTCTGGATTTGTATTTAACCTGGTATTCTGTGCAACAACAGCTACTATCGTATCTGGTGCGATGGCAGAGCGTACAAAGTTCCTTTCTTACTGCGTTTACTCAGCAGTCATTTCCGCTTTGATCTATCCGGTAGAAGCACACTGGATCTGGGGCGGCGGCTGGCTGGTTCAGATGGGATTCCATGATTATGCAGGTTCCTGTGCAATCCATATGGTAGGTGGTATCTCTGCATGTATCGGAGCAAAGCTTTTGGGACCTCGTATTGGAAAGTTTACGAGAGACAAAAATGGAAAGATTACAAAAGTAAATGCTTTCCCTGGACATAATCTTGCACTTGGTGCACTTGGTGTATTTATTCTGTGGCTTGGCTGGTATGGATTTAATGGTGCGGCAGCAACCAACACAGCAGAACTTGGCTCTATTTTTGTAACTACAACGATCGCACCTGCAGTAGCAACTGTAGTTTGTATGGTATTTACCTGGGTGAAATATGGAAAACCAGATATTTCCATGTGTTTGAATGCATCTCTGGCAGGTCTGGTAGCAATTACGGCCCCCTGTGATGTTACAGACGTAACAGGCGCTATCATCATTGGTGCAGTTGCCGGTGTATTAGTTGTTTTTGGAGTATGGCTTCTGGATTATGTTCTCAGAATCGATGACCCGGTTGGTGCAGTAGCAGTACATATGATGAATGGTATCTGGGGTACTCTTGCTGTTGGTCTTTTTGCAACATCTTCAGCGCCTGGTTATGCAACTGCATATGAGGCAGGAACGATTGTAGGAGAAGGTCTTTTCTATGGCGGTGGATTCAAGCAGCTGGGACTGCAGTTTGTTGGTTTTGGTTCTGTTGCTCTTTGGACAGTTGTTACGATTACTATTACATTCCTTGTAATTAAGGCAATATTTGGACTTCGTGTTTCAGAAGAAGAGGAAATTACAGGTCTGGATGCAACAGAACACGGTCTTCCATCTGCATATGCAGGTTTCTCCATCATGGATATTTCCAATACTATGATTATGGAAGAAAATGAAAATACTGTAATTGGCTCTTCTGATTATCAGACAGCGACTCAGGTTCAGAGAGATGCGGCAGTCAAAGTGGTTCGTACACCGGCCAATGATACAGGTATCTATAAGGTAGTAATTATTGCAAAATTGTCCAGATATGATAAACTGCGTAAGGCAATGAATGATCTGGGCGTAACAGGTATGACAGTTACTCAGGTTATGGGATGTGGTATCCAGAAAGGCGCAGGAGAGATGTATCGTGGTGCTGAAGTGGATGCAACCCTGCTTCCAAAGGTTAAGGTTGAAGTGGTCGTATGTAACATTCCGGTAGATGAAGTGATTGAAACTGCTAAGAAAACTCTTTACACAGGACATATTGGAGATGGTAAGATCTTCGTTTACAACGTGGACAGAGTTGTAAAGATCCGTACAGGAGAAGAAGATATGCAGGCTTTACAGGATGTGGAATAAGAAACTGAAGAAGATATTTATTCCTTGACGTTCGAAAGGATTCGTTTTATACTCAACTCATGCAAAGACGAAAAGCGTCGTTCCTGGAACAATGTGAACAGTAACGGTGCTTTCCGTTAGAAAATGGAATTCAGGAGGACGTAAAGATGACAAAAGTAAACGGTGAAATGTTAATAGGAGAAATTCTTCAGTTAGATGAAAATATGGCAGGTGTTCTGATGGCGTGCGGCATGCACTGCGTAGGATGCCCATCTTCTCAGGGAGAGTCTCTGGCAGAAGCATGTATGGTTCATGGACTTCCGGTAGATCTGGTAGTTGCAAGAGTAAATGCTTATCTGGAAAGTGTTGCAAAATAATAATTGTTGAATAAAAAACCGTTGGATCAAAAGATCCAACGGTTTTTTTAAAGTAATGTCAACTTTTGCAGTGCATCATTTGCTACGATTACCTGACCATGTTCTAAAAGAAAAGCTTCTGTGCCGGCATTGCATTTCAGGCTGTCACCGTATTCTGAGATCATATTGCAGACACGGTTGAATTCCTCGGGGGTGTGTCCTGATTTGGAAACCAGTAACTGATATTCTCCGTTACCTGGATTCTTATACAGTGTGTTCTGACCGTCATAAGAACCTTTGACAACATTGGCAGTGTGGATGACATCATCTAACTGATGGAATGCATAGAGCTTTTTCAGTTCTACCACAGGTTCCTCTTCGGTTTCTTCAGAAGACTCAGAAGGATTGGAAGCTGAAGATTCGGATTTCTGACCGGTAAGAGCTTTATGTGCTTCCCGGATCTTCTGAAACAGATTTAAAATATCATCCGCGCCTTCCAGTTTCAGCGGGGAGAAGGAAGTATCCACATCCAGTGAACCATCGGAACCAGACGGAGCAAACTTTGCAAACCGGGTATCTAATTCTTCGGGATCTTCTACTTTTGTAATGATCAGAACCAGAGTATCTGGGGACATTGGAATTGCTTCTATCATAAGAGGAATATCATTTGCCTCAAAACCACATTCATAAGCAGCCATCTGCATCAATTCGCGAAAAAGATCTTTGGCTTTTTCACTACCATAGGCAAGTTCGCTTAGCTTAAGTTTTCTGTCTGCAAGATCTTCCCGTGTCAGTGTACATCGTATTTGATTTTCATTGAGTCGCTCAATTTTCATGAAATCACATCCTTGCCAATAAAATATAGGAACAGTATACTCTACTTTCTGCTAAAATGCAAAGTATATTGCTGCCAGTATATTATGAAAAAAGAATAAAATACTTGCATTTTATATTTTTGTTATATATAATTAACAATAAGAGGAGACACAGAAACAAAATAAAGAGAGGAGGAGCTTTTTCATTTGTTACAAAAGAAGCAAGAGGAGTTCGCCAATTATATTCCATCTTGTGTACATTTCGCAGATTCTTCTGCATTTTTTTCTTGAATGCGATGTTCTTCGCATATTTTCAATGAATCATAGATATTTATATCTGTTAGTATGCATATGTCTTCTCTGTGAAATGGTCTTCTCCGGGCCTGTTTTCCTGCGGGAAAATATATCACGTGCATCTCAAAGGAATCACCGGGGAAAATAGAGAAAGAGAGTGGTGAAAATCGAATACAGGAATCAATATGTAAAAAGACGACCTAAGACAAAAAGTGTAGAGGAAGTCCTGGAAAGCCGTCTGTATCAGGAACTGGAAAAATACCAGGAATCAGGAATGTCTCTATGGCTGAATGGAAAGGAAAGTACCTCATTCGGTATTGCAAACTATGTCCGAGAGGAGGCCGATTTTATGCGTGATTATTATTTAAATCAGAATAACGAAGTCTGTGGAGTGGGTTTTGACCAGATCAGGAAAAAATAACATCGGCAGCATTGTTTCCCTGAGCAAAAAGCTTAAGAATGTGTGAAGAATTTCTGAAAAAGTTGAAATCTATTAGATGTATAGAATGATTTATGTTATACTGAAAAAGTACAGAAGATAAAAATGATCCGAGAGGAGACACTCATGAAGAAAAAAGCGAAACCCATCCTGGCGGTGGGGGTTCTGGTCATTGTCATTGTCCTGATTGGCTTACTGACCAGCCTGGTAAGAAAGTATACCCCGTCAGCAGAAGTGATGGATTCAAAGGAGTATTTTGGACTGCAGTCAGAAGAAGAGGTCGCCCTGGTATTAAACCATGAGATCCTGGAGTATAAGGGACGGATAGAGGATGATATCTGCTATGTAGACTATGAGGCTGTGAAAGAATGCCTGAACGATAAGTTTTTCTGGGATGAAGAAGCGAACCTGATGTTGTATACCATGCCGCTGGATATTATTGAAATCCCGGCAGAGAGCAGGGAATATACAGCGGATGGCAAGACAAACAGTATGAAATATGACATCGTGAAGCTGGATGGCAATAAGACGTATCTTGCTCTGGATTTTGTGAAGGAATATACGGCTCTGGAGTATGAGTTTTTCACCGAACCGAATCGAATTGTAATGAACACTCAGTGGGGAGATGTTACGGTAGCCAGCATTCGCAAGAAGGGAAAAGTCAGGACTCTGGGTGGAATCAAAAGTCCTATTTTAAGGGAAGTGCAGAAAAATGAAGTTGTGACGATTCTGAATCAGATGGAAGACTGGACGGAAGTTATGACCCAGGATGGATATATCGGATATATCCAGAACAAACGTCTGACAGAGGAACGGACAGAAACTCTGACCACAGATTTTGAGGAACCGGAGTACAGTAGTATTACCAGAGATCATGGCATCAATCTGGTATGGCATCAGATAACCAGTATGGAATCCAATTACAATATCATTTATGATATTGCCAGCGTAAAAGGTGTGAATGTAATTTCTCCTACCTGGTACAGCATTACTGCAAATGATGGAAGTATTTCATCTCTGGCGCTTTCTGATTATGTGGAAACGGCGCATCAAAATGACATGGAAGTCTGGGGGCTGGTGGATAACTTCAGTGAAAATATTGATTTTACAAAAGTTATGAAATCCACAGCATCCAGAACCAAGGTGGAGAATCAGCTCATCGCCTCTGCAATTGAATATGGCCTGGATGGCATCAATATTGATTTTGAAGTGATTCCCGAGGAGGCGGTAGACGGATTTATCCAGTTTGTAAGAGAGATTTCTGTAAAATGCAAGAAGAATAATCTGGTATTATCCGTGGATGTACCTCCGCCAACCTATACTCAATATTATAACAGAGCTGCTTTAGGTGAAGTATGTGATTATGTCATTGTCATGGGTTATGATGAACATTATTACGGATCAGAAAAAGCAGGTTCTGTGGCAAGCTTCTCTTATGAAAAAGATGGCCTGGTGGATACCATGCGGGAAGTTCCGGTGCAAAAAGTTATCAGTGGAATCCCATTCTATACAAGACTGTGGAACACTAAGACAAACGAAGACGGAACCACCACAGTTACCAGTGAAGTAATGGGAATGAGCGAAGCAGAGCAGATGCTGATCAATAATGATGTGGAAGCTGTCTGGGATGAGGAGACTCACCAGAATTATGCTGAGTTTGAAGGGGACGACGGCTCCCTTTACCAGATTTGGCTGGAAGATAAGCATTCCATCGAAGACAAGCTGTCCATGGTGAAGGATTATGGACTTCCGGGTGTGGCATTCTGGAAGCTTGGCTTTGAAGACAGCGCCATCTGGGATACAATAGTAAAATACGTGAAATAAGAATAAAAAATATCCTCTGTTGCATACATTAAAAAAAGTGTGCAACAGGGGTATTTTTTATGCGGAGAAAAACAGGCCTGGAATGGCTTATGGTCGTATTTATATTCGTGGGTTCTTATTATATCGGACATCTTGGGGCAGAGATGATACGGATGCACAAACAGATAAAAAATCAGGCAAAAAGCGAAACAATCGCATGTGCCCAGACGGGGGAAACAGAAGAAAAAGAATCTGAGCGTATTTCCGGAAAAGTTGTAATAGATGCGGGACATGGAGGTTTTGATTCAGGAAAAGTCGGTTTGGATGGTTCCCTGGAAAAAGATATTAATCTTCAGATTGCTTTGTATCTGAAAGATCTGCTTCTTCAGGATGGACTGGAAGTGGAAATGATCCGTGAAGAGGATGTTGGATTATATGATGAAAATGAAGTGAATAAAAAGCAGCAGGATATGAAACGGAGAGTGGAAAAAATAGAGGCGGCAAGACCAGATCTGGTGGTAAGTATTCATCAGAACAGTTATACGGAAGAATACGTGAAAGGACCACAGGTTTTTTATTATGAGACATCAGAAAAAGGGAAACTGCTGGCAGCGGCTTTACAGGAAAATCTGAATGAAAACCTTCAAATAGAAAGACCACGGGAAATAAAGGCGAATGATACATATTATATTCTCAGAAAGACACCGGTGCCTACGGTGATCGTAGAGTGTGGATTTTTAAGCAATTCACAGGAAGAAAAGCTACTAAATACCCAGGAGTATCAGCAGAGGGTCGCCCAGGCTGTCAGGGAAGGAATTCTGGATTATCTGAGGAAACAGTAAATTACAGCTCAGATGCCACTGTTCCGCGAGGAGTTTTTGCATGGCTTTTTCATCGTTACTGGAACGTACGTGAACAGTAACACAGTAACAAATCGTCTATTGCTTAAATGGGTGGTGAATGATATACTATGTTTACAGTGTGGAAAGTCCAGATCCATGATATAGTTGCATGTCAGTGGGTGAAGAACTTTATAACATGCCCCGCTATGAGGAAGAAGTGGGACGAAGACACACGAAAATCCGAATACTGGGTAGGATTGTGGAAGTGAACCGTACGGAACAATCCGTAAACATGTTTGATGATAGAATAAATGAAAAGGAAGCGGATACAGATGAACACCATCATAATGGATATGACGGATGGAATCCATGCGAAGGATATGGAGAAGGCCGGTGAAGTTTTGAAAAACGGCGGTCTGGTAGCATTTCCGACAGAAACGGTATATGGTCTTGGCGCAAACGCATTGGATGAAGAGGCAGCCCGTAAAATTTATGCAGCGAAGGGCAGACCGTCGGATAACCCTCTGATCGTGCATATCGCACAGATGGCAGATCTTTATAAAATTGCAGAAAAGGTGCCGGAAGAAGCAGAAAAACTGGCAAAGGCTTTCTGGCCGGGACCTTTGACCATGATATTTCAGAAAAAAGACATTGTACCATATGGAACAACAGGAGGACTGGATACGGTAGCAGTTCGCATGCCGAATCATGAGATCGCATTAGAACTGATTCGGGCAGGAGGAGGGTATATAGCTGCCCCCAGTGCCAATGCCTCAGGCAGACCAAGCCCTACTACAGCAGAACATGTCAGAGAAGACATGGATGGCAGGATAGATGTGATTGTTGATGGCGGCCCTGTAGGAATTGGTGTGGAATCAACAATCGTGGATTTAAGTGAAGATGATCCCATGATACTTAGGCCGGGATTTATCAATCGGGAAATGCTGGAAAAGGTTATTGGAAAAGTGAAGGTAGATCCAGTTGTTTCCGGGGAGGATGTGATGGGAACTCCCAAGGCGCCTGGAATGAAATATCGCCATTACGCCCCCAGAGCACAGATGATGATTGTAGAAGGCGACCGGGAGAAGGTAATCAGTTACATTAATGAGAAGATAAAAGAAGAAGCGGCGAAAGGCAATCTGGCAGGAGTGATTGCTTCTGATGAAACGATTGGATGTTATGAAGGCGGGATTGTAAAATCCATGGGGACAAGAACAGAAGAACTGAGTATTTCCAGACATTTGTTTGGGGTACTGCGTGAATTTGATTCCTGTAATGTAAGCATTATTTTTTCAGAAAGTTTTTATACACCGGATCTGGGAACGGCTATTATGAATCGCCTGATGAAAGCGGCGGGACATCAGATCATCCGGCTATAAAAGGAGTAGCTTATGAAACGATATGATAAAATTCTATTTGTGAGTCATAGCGATACATGCCGGGGACCGATGGCAGAAGCAATCATGCAGAATAAATTGCTGTTAGAGGATATATTGATTGCATCCAAGGGAATGATTGTCCTGTTTCCTGAACCGGTCAATCCGAAGGCATTGGAGGTTTTGAAGCTGAGAGGATATGAAATCCCGGAACATGAAGCGGAGCCTGTATCGGTACATGACTTTGATGAACGTACACTGATTCTTACTATGGATCAGATACAAAAAGATAAACTCATAGAAGAATATCAGAGCAAAGCAATTAACCTTTATACCTTGGCAGAGTATTCCGGAATCGAGGGAGATATTTACAATCCCATTGGAAAAGATCTGCCGGAATACGGACATTGTTTTGATATATTAGAGTTAGTGATTTCACGAGTAGTGACGATTATAAAGAAAGAGGAGGAAGAATCATGATTGCGATTGCATGTGATCACGGCGGATATGTGCTGAAAAAAGAAATTTTAAAACATCTTGAAGAAAGGAATCTTGAGTATCGGGACTTTGGCTGCGACAGCGAGGAAGCAGTAGACTATCCGATTTATGCCAGAAAAGTAACAGATGCGATTACATCGGGAGTGTGCGACAGAGGAATCCTGATCTGTGGAACCGGTATTGGCATTTCCATCGCAGCAAATAAAGTAAAAGGAATCAGAGCTGCCCTTTGTACAGACTGTTTTACTGCAGAAGCTACAAGACAGCATAACGATGCTAACATTCTTGCCTTGGGAGGACGTGTAGTAGGACCGGGCCTTGCTCTTAAGATAGTGGATACTTTCCTGGATACTCCATTTTCCAATGCAGAGCGTCACAAAAAAAGAATCGCGCTGATTGAGCCTGAAGCATAACGGGGGGAACATATGTCAGATAAACGCGAAGATTATATTTCATGGGATGAGTATTTTATGGGAGTGGCCAAGCTGTCGGCCATGCGCTCCAAGGATCCGAACACACAGGTAGGAGCATGTATTGTCAGTCAGGACAATAAGATTCTTTCGATGGGGTATAATGGCTTCCCTATGGGCTGCTCTGATGATGAATTTCCATGGTCCAGAGAGGACCAAGGTATAGACAGTAAATATCTGTATACTACTCACAGTGAGTTAAATGCGATTTTAAATTACCGTGGGGGAAGCCTAGAAGGCGCAACCCTTTACGTAACACTGTTTCCCTGCAATGAATGTGCAAAGGCTATTATTCAGGCAGGAATCAAACAATTAGTTTACGATGAAAATAAATATGCCGATTCCGTGGCGGTTATGGCATCAAAAAGAATGTTAAATGCAGCAGGTGTGAAGCTTCGCCACTATGCACGGAAAGGGAAAACAATATCTTTAGAAGTCTAGATTTTCTGCTTCTTCAATGTATTTCTGCAGCTCATGAAAATGTCCGCTGTAGATCAGTTCTAATAAGCTGTTCAGATGCCGTAGGGAGATGAGTAACAGTTCCTGGGAAATGAGACCTTTTTCCACGGCTTCTGCCAGCTCATCCAGATCTACAACTTTTACACTTCCATCAGGATAGATCAGCACATCTGCCAGAAGATCAGTCATGGTATAGGTATCCGTTTTTTCATCATGGGAATAGGTCATGATGTCACAGTACCAGTAGAGCAGATTGTTCTGGTGATCATAGAATTTACTGACTTTTACTCCTTTTTCCCAGAAAAAGGCAGAGATCCCGCGGCAAAGATCTTTTTTGGGGTGAATCGTGTTCCAGGAAGTAATTAACATATTCTTTTCCCGGACCAGAATTTTGTCTTTGTCCAGCAGGATACATTCATCAGGAATCAGGCGGCGGCGGTATAAGATTGGGGTATTCATAAATGTCATCCTTTCACGTAAAATTATGCCATTAAGTATAGCATATTTACAGCAGTGTTACTATAAAAATGTTGACAAATAAATGGGCAAATTGTAAACTGGTTACTGTTCAGGTGCCACTGTTCCGCGAGGTGTTTTGCTTGGCAAAACCCGAGGTCTGCAATGAAAAAGTCATCACCGAAGGTGATTTTGCATGGCTTTTTCATCGTTACTGGAACGCACGTGAACAGTAACGTAAACTGAGTTCAGTTTATTTAAGGAGGAGAAAAATGGCAAAGGAAAAGAAACTGGTAGAAGCAATTACTTCTATGGAAGAAGATTTCGCGCAGTGGTATACCGATGTTGTAAAAAAAGCAGAACTGATTGATTATACAAGTGTAAAAGGCTGTATGGTACTCAAACCGGCAGGATATGCAATCTGGGAGAATATCCAGCATGAACTGGACAGACGATTCAAGGAAACAGGGGTGGAAAATGTATATCTTCCAATGTTCATTCCGGAGAGTCTGCTTCAGAAAGAAAAAGATCACGTAGAAGGATTTGCACCGGAAGTTGCCTGGGTAACACATGGTGGTCTGGAACCACTTCAGGAGAGAATGTGTGTAAGACCTACATCTGAGACACTGTTCTGTGATTTCTATGCAAATGAGATTCAGTCTTACCGTGATCTTCCAAAGGTATACAACCAGTGGTGTTCTGTAGTGCGC
This sequence comes from Muricoprocola sp., assembly GCA_051879475.1. Classification (GTDB taxonomy): domain Bacteria; phylum Bacillota; class Clostridia; order Lachnospirales; family Lachnospiraceae; genus Marvinbryantia. The sequence continues at coordinate 12,858 of JBJEMC010000205.1, forward strand.
TGGGAGAAGACAACAAGACCGTTCTTACGTTCCCGTGAGTTCTTATGGCAGGAAGGACATACAGCCCATGCCACAGCAGAAGAAGCAGAAGCAAGAACCATTCAGATGCTGAATTTATATGCAGATTTCTGCGAGGAAGTTCTGGCAATTCCGGTTGTAAAAGGACGTAAGACAGATAAGGAGAAATTCGCCGGAGCAGAGGCTACTTATACAATTGAAGCCTTGATGCATGATGGAAAAGCGCTTCAGTCCGGTACAAGTCATAACTTTGGCGATGGATTTGCCAGGGCATTTGGAATCCAGTTTACAGATAAAGATAATAAGCTGAAATATGTTTATCAGACATCCTGGGGCATGACCACCCGTATGATCGGAGCTATCATTATGGTTCATGGAGATAACAGTGGCCTCGTACTTCCGCCAAGAATCGCACCGGTACAGGCAATGGTAATCCCGATTCAGCAGAAGAAGGAAGGCGTTCTGGAAAAGGCACAGGAAGTGAAGGAAACTCTGGAAGCTGCAGGAATTCATGCGAGAATGGACGATTCTGATAAGAGTCCTGGATGGAAATTCTCTGAACAGGAAATGCGCGGGATTCCGGTACGTATCGAATTAGGACCAAAGGATATGGAAGCAGGCCAGGCAGTGATCGTCCGTCGTGATACCAGAGAAAAGATTATTGCTCCTCTGGGAGAGATTGCAGCTAAGACAGCAGAAGTGCTGGAAACTATGCAGAAGGATATGCTGGAAAGAGCAAGAGCTCATCGTGAGGAACATACCTACACTGCAAAGACTCTGGAAGAATTTAAGGACATCGCAGAAAACAAACCAGGCTTTATCAAGGCTATGTGGTGTGGAGACCAGGCTTGTGAAGATGCATTAAAGGAAGAGGCTGGCGTGACATCCCGCTGTATGCCATTTGAACAGGAAGAGATTACATGCGAATGTATCTACTGCAGGAAACCTGCAAAAGCAATGGTTTACTGGGGAAAAGCTTATTAATAGGAAAAATAGGCAAAAAAAATATTGACAAAGGTTTTGTAACAAGTTTAATATAGGCTTTATAGCGAAGCGGCGCTTTACTAGAGTAAACAAAAAGCAAAATAAAGAGGAGGTAACATTATGAAATTTTCAAAAGTAGTTTGTGCTACAGCAGTAGCAGCTATGGTAGCTGGCGCTATGTCAACAGCTGCATTAGCAGATGACACTTACAAATTTGGTGGAATTGGCCCAATAACCGGAGCAGCAGCAGCATACGGTTCTGCAGTTATGAACTCTATCCAGATCGCCGTAGATGAGATCAATGAAGCAGGCGGAATCAATGGATATCAGGTAGAATTCAACGCACAGGATGATGAACATGATGCAGAAAAATCTGTAAATGCTTATAATACTCTGAAAGACTGGGGTATGCAGGCTCTGATCGGTACAGTTACAACTGCTCCATGTCTGGCAGTAGCTCCAGAAGCAGCAGCAGATAACATGTTCCTGATTACACCTTCTGCATCTGCAGTAGATTGTATCAGCTATGGCGATAATGAATTCCGTATGTGCTTTACAGACCCTGCACAGGGAACTGCTTCCGCACAGTATATCGGAACAAATATGCCGGAGATTACAAAAGTTGCTGTAATCTATGACAGCTCTGACGTATATTCATCAGGTATTTTCGCAACATTTAAAGCAGAAGCTGAAAACCAGCCATTTGAAATCGTGGCAGAAACAGCATTTACAGCTGACTCCAAGACAGATTTCTCTGCTCAGATCCAGGCAGCAAAAGATGCTGAAGCTGATATGGTATTTATGCCATTCTATTACAATGAGGCATCTATCGTATTGACACAGGCAGCTTCTATGGATTATGATCCAGTATGGTTTGGTGTAGATGGTATGGATGGTATCCTTTCTGTTGAAGGTTTTGATACAAGCCTCGCAGAAGGCCTGATGCTCCTGACACCATTCTCTGCTGACGCAGAAGATGAACTGACAAAGAACTTCGTTACAAAGTATCAGGAACTGTATGGAGAAGTTCCAAACCAGTTCGGTGCTGACGGATACGACTGTGTATATGCATTAAAAGCAGCGATTGAAAAATGTGGTGTAGAACCAACTGCTACTCCTTCTGAATTTGCAGATGCTGTAAAAGTTGCCATGACAGAAATCACTCTGGACGGTCTGACAGGTACAGCTACATGGGGAGCTGACGGTGAAGTTACAAAGACACCAAAGGCTGTTGTAATTGAAAACGGAGCTTACAAGGGACTGTAAGAGTTACTTATTTTAAAGGAAGACCCAACAGGGGGTTGCAAATGCAGCCCCCTGTTTCAGCTAAGCAGAAAAATGCGAATTCGTAGTTTGCATAAGATAATAAGAGGTGTTTTATGAGTTTTATTTCATATTTGGTGAATGGCATCAGTCTCGGTAGTGTATATGCCATAATTGCATTAGGATATACAATGGTATATGGTATTGCAAAAATGTTGAATTTCGCACATGGGGATGTCATCATGGTAGGCGGATATATGGCATTTACCGTTATGATGAATATGGGTGGAAATCCGATCGTGGCAATTCTTGTATCTATTGTGGTATGTACAGTGCTGGGTATTGTAATTGAAACAATTGCGTACAGACCCCTTCTGGAAGCAGCATCTCCTCTGGCGGTTCTGATCACAGCAATTGGTGTCAGCTATCTGCTTCAGAATGTCGTACTCCTGATATTTGGCTCTACACCAAAGAGTTTCCAGTCTGTAGTGAAGGTCCCTGACCTGAAGCTGGCAGGTGGTTCCCTGATCATTACAGGTACCACGATTGTAACAATCATCAGCTGTGTTATCATTATGGTTGTCCTTACAACCTTTATTAACAAGACCAAACCTGGTCAGGCTATGCTGGCAGTATCCGAGGATAAAGGTGCAGCACAGCTCATGGGTATTAATGTAAATGGTACGATTGCCCTGACTTTTGCAATCGGTTCAGGACTGGCAGCAGTAGCAGGTGTGCTTCTTTGCTCTGCTTATCCTTCTCTGACTCCATATACAGGTTCCATGCCTGGTATCAAAGCTTTCGTTGCGGCAGTATTCGGAGGAATCGGTTCTATTCCGGGAGCTATGATCGGAGGTATTCTTTTAGGTGTTATTGAGATTCTTGGAAAGGCATACATTTCTTCACAGCTTGCAGATGCCATTGTATTTGCAGTTCTGATCATTGTGCTTCTGGTGAAACCAACGGGTCTGTTTGGAAAACAGATTCAGGAGAAAGTGTAGGTGGCAGATATGGTAGAGAAGATGAAGAAAAACAGATTAAAAAACAATTTGATCAACTATGCCATTGTCATCGTTGCTTTTGCAATTATGCAGACATTAAAGAGTACAGGATGTCTCTCCAGTCTGATGTCAGGACTTTTAGTTCCAATCTGTGTATATGTGATCCTGGCAATCTCGTTGAACCTGGTTGTAGGTATTTCCGGAGAACTTAGTCTCGGTCATGCAGGCTTTATGTGTATCGGTGCTTTTGCCAGTGCAATTTTTTCAAAGTGTACCTTAAATACGATTACCTTTGTACCGCTGAGATTTTTCATTGCCATCGTTGTGGGAGCTTCTGCGGCGGCATTGTTTGGATTCCTGATCGGCATCCCGGTATTGAGACTTCGCGGGGACTACCTTGCTATTGTAACCCTGGCATTTGGTGAGATTATTAAAAACGTAATCAATATTTTCTATGTAGGAATAGATAGTAATGGATTGCATGTTTCTACCAAGGATCAGTTTTCCCTGGGAATGGAAGCAGATGGAACCATGATTTTAGGTGGACCTCAGGGTATTACGGGAAATCCTAAGACATCTACGTTTCTGATTGGTGTCATTCTGATACTGATTACTTTATTTATTGTACAGAACATGATCAACTCCCGGGATGGACGTGCAATTATGGCGATTCGTGATAACCGTATTGCAGCGGAGTCCATTGGTTTGAATGTAACAAAGTATAAACTGATGGCATTTACTGTTTCTGCAGCTCTGGCAGGTATGGCTGGTGCTTTGTATTCTCATAATCTGGCAACCTTGCAGGCTTCAAAGTTCAACTTTAATACTTCTATATTAGTACTGGTATTTGTTGTACTTGGAGGAATTGGTAATATTCGCGGATCTATTATCGCAGCGGTAATATTAACAGCACTTCCGGAAATGCTCCGTTTCCTGTCCGATTATCGTATGCTGATCTATGCCATTGTATTGATTGTAATGATGCTTATTAACTGGGCTCCGAAGGCACTGGAATGGAGAGAACGCTATCTGGGAAGCCTCTTTAAGAAAATAAAGAAGGAGGAGAACTAAGATGGCTAATATGTTGGAAGTAAAGAATCTTGGAATTTCATTTGGCGGACTTCGTGCTGTAAATGGATTTAACCTGAATATCGAAAAAGGGGCATTGTATGGCCTGATTGGACCAAACGGTGCAGGAAAAACAACGGTATTTAACCTCTTGACAGGTGTATATAAGCCATCAGAGGGAAGTATTCTTCTGGATGGAGAAGAAATGGTTGGAAAGTCCGATATTGAGATCAACAAGGCCGGCATCGCCAGAACATTCCAGAATATCCGTCTGTTTTCCAAGATGCCTGTACTGGATAATGTAAAGGCCGGACTTCATAATCAGTATCACTACTCCTTCATGGACAGTATTTTCCATACCCCGGCTTACCGCAGGATGGAAAAAGAAATGGATGAAAAGGCCATGGATCTTTTGAAGGTATTTGGCCTGGATGACCATGCAGATTACCTTGCAGCGAATCTTCCGTATGGACAGCAGCGTAAACTGGAGATTGCCAGAGCAATGGCAACGAATCCAAAGCTTTTGCTTTTGGATGAACCGGCAGCTGGTATGAACCCGAATGAGACAAAAGAATTGATGGAAACCATCCATTTTGTAAGAGACCACTTTAATATGACAATTTTATTGATTGAACATGATATGAAGCTGGTGGGCGGTATCTGTGAAAAGCTTACGGTACTGAATTTTGGTGAAGTATTATGTGAAGGTGAAACCAGTAAGGTATTATCTGATCCTCGGGTTATCACCGCATATCTTGGAGAATAAGGAGGAAAAAACTATGGCAATGCTGGAAGTAAAAGACTTGGAAGTCTATTATGGAATGATTCAGGCCATCAAGGGGATTTCCTTCGAAGTAAATGAAGGGGAGGTCATCGCTTTGATTGGTGCCAATGGTGCCGGAAAGACCACCACTCTTCATACCATTACAGGGCTTTTGAAGCCGAAAAAAGGAAGTGTCATCTTTGAAGGAAAAGACATTTCAAAGATGCCTGCACATAAGATCGTTCCTATGGGAATGGCACATGTGCCGGAGGGACGGCGTGTATTTGCGCAGTTTACTGTACTGCAGAATCTGATGATGGGAGCATATACCCGTACAGATAAAGCAGAAATCGAGGATTCCCTTTCTCTGGTTTATAAGAGATTCCCCCGTCTGGAAGAAAGAAAGAACCAGCTGGCAGGAACCTTATCCGGAGGAGAACAGCAGATGCTGGCTATGGGGCGCGCACTGATGTCCAAGCCGAAGATCATCCTGATGGATGAACCATCCATGGGGTTATCTCCGATTCTTGTGAATGAGATCTTTGATATCATTCAGAGTGTAAGTGCAGCAGGAACGACGGTTCTTCTGGTAGAGCAGAATGCGAAAAAGGCACTGTCCATTGCAGACAGAGCATATGTGCTGGAAACAGGAAACATTGTCCTGGAGGGAGACGCAAAAGAGCTGATGAACGATGAACCTATCAAAAAGGCATATCTTGGAGAATAAATATGAGTAGAAGTTGGGCCTGGCAGACTTTGCCAGGCTTAAATTTGTATATATTGACGAATTGGGTAATATTTATAAATTGACAGAAAGAATAAAATTCGTTATTATAGTAAAAAGCTCGATTTTGGGCAGAACAAGAAAATAGGAGTGCGATAGAATGAAAAAGTACACAATAAGAAGAATCGTGATGGCACTTGTAACTCTATTAGTTGTTGCATGCGCTACTTTTTTTCTGATGAATGCGATTCCGGGTAATCCGTGGCTCTCAGAAAAGACGCCATCACAGGCGACCATTGATGCACTGAATGCAAAGTATGGACTGGATCAGCCTCTGATCGTTCAGCTTGGAAAATATCTGAGTAATTTGCTTCATGGAGATTTTGGTACGTCCATTAAGATGCAGAAAAACAGACCTGTGCTGACAATTATCCTGGAAATGTTCCCGGTATCAGCCAAGATTGGTATTATTGCTATCCTCTGGGCAGTGCTGGTAGGCGTTCCTCTGGGATGTCTTGCAGCATTTAAGAGGGGTACCTGGGTAGACAGTTTCCTGCGTATTGTATGTACCATCGGTATTTCAATGCCAGGTTTCGTAGTGGCAACATTGTTGCTTCATACGTTCTGCGGCGGCGTATTTAAGATATTTCCGGCACTATATGATGGAACATTAAAGAGTTATGTACTGCCGTGTCTGGCTCTGGGATTTTATCCTATGTGTTATCTGTCCAGACAGACAAGAACGGCAATGCTGGATTCCATTAATCAGGAATATATTAAGACTGCCCGTGCAAAAGGTCTGAAGAATAACAAAATTATTTTTAAGCATGCCCTTCGTAATGCATTGATTCCTGTTATTACTTACCTGGGACCACAGATTGCATTTACACTTTGCGGCGGTCTGGTTGTAGAAACCGTATTTTCTATTCCGGGACTTGGAAGATACTTTATCCAGTCCATTCAGAATCGTGACTATCCGATGATTATGGGAACCACGATTTTCCTGGCAGCGTTTATTATTATCATGAACCTGGTCGTTGACCTGGTATATAAACTTGTTGACCCACGTATCAATCTGGATAAAGGAGGAAACTAGTGATGGAAAATAATAAGAAGATGTTTTCTCTTATGCCGGATGTGGATGACATCATGAAATGGAATGATCTTCCTCAGGATGCCTTTACTGAAGCTACGAAGGAAGAAAAGGTGAATTTCATTCAGGAAAGAAAAAGTGTCTCCTATTGGAAGGATGCCTTAAGAAGACTGAAAAAGAATACTGTGGCAATGGTTGCCCTGGTAATTATCATTCTTCTGACATTATTTGCATTTGTAGGACCGATGGTTGTACCTTATACCTATAAGCAGCAGGTGCGTGGCTCCGAATCGCTTCATCCATGGCATATTTCCTGGGAAGACCAGCAGAGAATTGATGAGTATCTGACAGAGCATAACGGAAGTGGATCGCTGGATCCGGATCAGGCTGTAGAAAAGGCTCGTGCCGAAGCTGAAGCCGCCGGTAAGAAGCTTTCTAAGATTGAAGAAGCAAGAATCCGTGCACAGGCCAGTGTGGCACAGGAAGATACATCATCTTCTGAAGAAAAAGTGACAGAGAAAGATGCCATCAAAGAATTGGGCATTAAGAAAAAGCTATTTGGATATTCCAAACAGGAACTGGAAAGAAAGGCAAATGGGGAGAAAGTATTCCCTCATGTGTTCGGAACCGATGACCAGGGTCGTGATATTATGGTCCGTGTCATGGTAGGAGCCCGTGTATCTATTATTGTAGGTGTCTGTGCTGCACTTCTGGTACTTGTGATTGGAGCACTGTATGGTTCCATCTCTGGATATTGCGGTGGCGCGGTGGATGCTGTTATGCAGCGTATTGTAGAGGTTATTTATTCTATTCCGGAAATGTTGATCATTCTGTTATTATCCGCAACCTTAAAGCCGGCACTGGAAACATTCCAGAATTCCGGAAAAGGATTCCTGCAGAGCATGGTAACTTTGTTAGGACCAAATCTGATTTCCATGTTTATTGCTTTTGGTCTTTTATACTGGGTAACAATGAGCCGTATTATTCGTGGCCAGATTCTCCAGTTGAAGCAGCAGGAGTATGTTACGGCAGCTAAAGCGCTTGGAGCAAAAGGCGGACGTATCATTACAAAGCATCTGCTTCCGAACTGCATTGGACAGATTATTACAACAACATTCTTACAGATTCCGTCAGCAATTTTCCTGGAATCCTTCTTGTCTTTCGTAGGCGTAGGTGTTTCTGCTCCTCTGACAAGCCTTGGTTCCATGTGTTCGGAAGCGTTAAGTGGGTTAAATTCTTACCCATACCGTTTGTTTATTCCGGCGGCAATATTAAGTGTGTTGATTCTGTCTCTGAATCTGTTTGGTGATGGACTTCGTGATGCCCTGGATCCACGTTTGAAGAAATAGGAGAGGAAATCGAAATGGAAAAAGAAAAGAAAACAGGTAAGCTGTTGGAAGTAAGAGACTTGCAGGTTTCCTTCTTTACTCCAGCAGGAGAAGTAAAAGCTGTCAGTGGTATCAGCTATGATGTAAATTATGATGAAGTAATGGGTATTGTAGGAGAGTCTGGTTCCGGTAAGAGTGTGGAAGCATACTCCATCATCGGATTATTACAGTCTCCGGGTAAAGTAATCGGCGGAAGCATTATGCTGGAGGGAGAAGATGTCCTGGCAAAGACCCCGTCTGAGATGGTGGAGTTTCGCGGCAGTCAGGTAGCAATGATTTTCCAGAATCCTATGACATGTCTGAATCCTGTTTATACCATCGGAAATCAGCTGGTAGAGGCATTAAAGGCGCATAAAAAGGATGTTTCCAAGGAAGAAGCAGAAAAACGTGCCATTGAGATGCTGGAACAGGTAGGTATCAATAATGCAGAAAAACGTATGAAGCAGTATCCTCATGAATTATCGGGAGGTATGCGTCAGCGTGTTATGATTGCCATGGGTCTGATCTGTCATCCGAAGCTTTTGATTGCAGATGAGCCTACCACAGCTCTGGATGTAACGATTCAGGCACAGATTCTGGAATTGATGAAAGAAATCCAGAAGAAAAACCATATGGGAGTTATTTTTATCACACACAACCTTGGTGTTGTTGCTGAGATCTGTGACAAGGTATGTGTTATGTATGCAGGTAAGATGGTGGAACAGGGACCGGTAAACGAGATCTTTTATAATCCGGGACATCCATATACCATAGGACTGCTTCGTTCCATGCCACGTGTGGATGCAGAAAGTTACGAACGTCTGATTCCAATCGAAGGAAATCCGGTCGATATGCTGAATCCGCCGGAAGGATGCCCGTTTGCACCTCGTTGTGAGCATGCTATGAAGATCTGTCTTCAGAAAGTTCCTCCATATGTGGAACTTGGTGAAAATCATCGCAGCGCCTGCTGGCTGAGAGTACAGGAAGCACTGGAACAGCAGAAAAAGAAAGAAGGGAAGGTGGCTGACAATGAATAAGAAAGACGATATTCTGGTAAAGGTTGACCATCTTAAAAAATATTTTTCTGTAAAAGGTGTGAAAGGACCTGGGGTACAGGCAGTAGAAGATATTTCTATTTTTATCAGACGTGGGGAGACTCTTGGTCTGGTAGGAGAATCCGGATGTGGAAAAACAACATTGGGACGTACGATTCTTCAGCTGCATGAGCCAACTTCCGGTAAGATTGTATATGACGGTGAAACAATTTATGAAGGGCAGGAGTGCTGGGAAAAACAACCGGACGGCTCTTTAAAGGCACTTCGTGTACCAAAGCCAAAGAAAGTAAATATGCTGCCTTATCGAAAAAAGATGCAGATCATCTTCCAGGATCCTTCTGCGAGTCTTGACCCGCGAATGACGGTAGGTGAGATCGTTGGTGAACCTTTGGATATCCACAAGATGTACAGCTCTAAGAAAGATCGCGAGGATCGAATCAAAGAATTGTTAAGTAAAGTAGGATTGAATACAGAACATGCCAACCGTTATCCTCATGAGTTTTCCGGTGGACAGCAGCAGCGTGTTGGGATTGCCAGAGCATTGGCAGTGAATCCGGAATTTATTGTATGTGACGAACCGATTTCCGCGCTGGATGTTTCTATCCAGTCTCAGGTTGTAAATATGCTGGAAGACATGCAGGAAGAAATGGGGCTGACCTATCTGTTCATCGCCCATGACCTTTCCGTTGTACGTCATATTTCCAACAGAATCGGTGTTATGTATCTGGGAACCATGGTGGAACTTGCAGAGAGTTATGAACTGAACCGCAATCCGATTCATCCATATACGCAGACACTTTTGTCAGCAGTGCCGGTACCAGACCCAGAGGTAAGCCGTGCAAGACAGCGTATCGTGCTTCAGGGAGATATTCCATCTCCGATGAATCCGCCAAGTGGATGCCGTTTCCATACACGTTGCCCGTATGCAACAGATAAATGTAAGGAATCTGTACCACAGTTTAAGGAACATGCACCGGGACACTGGGCTGCATGTCATCTATTGGGATAAGACAGAAGAGTTTCTGATTATCTATATAATGATACCAGGGAAAAAGGTCTTTCACCCACATGAGCTTGCTCATAGGTGGGCGCAAGACCTTGGAACCCGCCCCAATATGAGCATAAAAGTGGGATGATAATCCCACGATATGCGAATGTTGGGTAGGATTTCGGGTGCATGAAATGCGAAGAAATCCGTAGGTATCATCAACACAATATTATATTTATATTTTCAGGAGGGAAAAAAGATGAAAATGAAAAAAGTTATATCTGTGGCATTAGCTGCAACGATGGCACTTTCTGTACCGACAGCAGCATCTGCATTTGACCTTGCAGTAAACCTTGCTTCAGAACCACAGAGTATTGACCCGGCACTGAACACTGCTATGGATGGTGGAATTATGATCCAGCACATGTTTGAAGGTCTGATGAAATGGCAGAACAGCGGTGAAGAAATTGATGGAACCAACGGCACAGCAATGAAGGCTGAATTAGTAAATGGCCAGGCAGAAAGCTACGAGAAAGTTGTAAATGATGATGGAACCGTAACTTATACTTTCAAGCTGCGTGATGATGCAAAGTGGTCAGACGGACAGCCTGTTACAGCAGAAGATTTCGCATATGGCTGGAGACGTCTGGTAACACCGGAAACAGCTGCAGACTACAATTATATGCTTGACTGTGTAGTAAATGCCAACGAAATTATGGCTGGTGAAATGGATCCATCTGAACTGGCTGTAGAAGCAGTAGATGATAAGACATTTAAAGTTACTATCATCAGTGATATTCCATATTTCCTGGAATTGTGTGCATTCCCTGCTATGATGCCAATCCGTCAGGATATGATCGAAGCAAAGGGTGACCAGTGGACATTTGATGTAGATTCTTATATCGGTAACGGATCTTATGTAATGACAGAATGGAACCATAATTCAGAGATCGTTGTAGCTAAGAACGAAAATTACTATGATTATGATAATCTTGGACCAGATACCATTACATTTAAACTGATGGATGACGAGAATGCGATGCTTTCCGGTTACAGATCAGGTGAACTTGATTTTATCGAAGAAATGCCACAGGCAGAACTTCCAAGCCTGATTGCTTCTGGAGAACTGAACATTGTAGACTATATTGGAACTTACTATGTATGCTTCCAGACACAGAAAGCTCCATTTGACGATCCGTTAGTTCGTGAAGCATTCACTCTTGCCATTGACCGTACTTATCTTGTAGATAAGATTACACAGGCTGGTCAGGTAGAAGCAGATGGTTTTGTACCATCAGGTGTCTATGATGCAGAAGGTGCTACAGGTGATGATTTCCGTACAGTAGGTGGTTCTTACTACGCTGCAACAGATGCTGATTATGAAGCAAACTGTGAAAGAGCACGTGAACTTCTTGCAGAAGCAGGATATCCAAATGGAGAAGGATTCCCTGTTGTAGAATACCTCTACAATACAAGTGATGCACACAAGGCTGTAGCAGAAGCACTGCAGCATATGTGGGAAACAGAACTTGGTGTTACTGTAACTCTGAACAACCAGGAATGGGCTGTATTCCTTCAGACACGTAAAGATGGTGATTACTCCATCGCTCGTAATGGCTGGATCGCTGATTACAATGACCCAATGTCCTTCCTTGATATGTGGGTAACAGGCGGCGGAAATAACGACGCTCAGTATTCAAATGAGAAATATGATGAACTGATCAGTGCAGCAAAAGCTACTTCTGTTCAGGAAGAACGTATGGATTATATGCATCAGGCAGAAGACATCATTATTGGTGAAGACCATGCACTTTGCCCGCTGTACTTCTATACACAGAAATACATGCTGAAAGATGGCATTAAGAACATGTACTACACACCACTTGGATTCTTCTTCTTTAACTACACTACTATGGAAGAATAATAAAAATGTAATAATTTGATCCGTGTATCAGGCGGTTTGCGCAAGCAAACCGCCTAAATTATTGCAGATTATTAATTTTTGTTTACAAATTTGTAGAATGTGGTATAATAGTAAAAGATATTTTACAAGGGGAATAATAGATATCTGGAAAAACTCGGGGAAAGAGTATAAATAATCATATTAGAGGTGTCTAATGGAACAGTATATTATCAAAGGAGGTAATCCGCTGGTAGGCGAAGTAGAGATCGGTGGGGCAAAAAATGCTGCACTGGGTATTCTTGCGGCTGCCATTATGACTGATGAGACTGTACAGATTGACAATCTTCCGGACGTGCAGGATATTAATGTATTACTGGAAGCAATCAGTATGATCGGTGCTAAGGTAGAGCGTATCAGCAGAACTTCAGCACGGATCAATGGAGCAAACATCGGCAGTGTAAGTGTGGATTACGAATATATTAAGAAAATCAGAGCTTCTTATTATCTGCTGGGGGCCTTACTTGGAAAGTATAAAAAGGCAGAGGTACCGCTTCCGGGAGGATGTAATATCGGCAGTAGACCGATTGATCTTCATCTGAAGGGATTTAAGGCTCTGGGCGCTAAGACAAGAATTTCTCATGGTTCGATTATTGCAGAGGCTGAACATTTAAGGGGGAGTCATATTTATCTGGATACCGTTTCAGTTGGTGCTACGATTAATATTATGATGGCGGCATCTATGGCGGAAGGACGTACCACGATTGAAAATGCTGCGAAGGAGCCGCACGTAGTAGATGTGGCGAACTTCCTGAACAGTATGGGTGCTAATATTAAAGGTGCCGGTACGGATGTAATTCGTATCCGTGGAGTAGAGAAACTCCATGCAACAGAGTATTCCATCATTCCGGATCAGATTGAGGCAGGAACATTTATGTTTGCTGCAGCAGCAACGAAGGGGGATGTGATTGTGAAAAATGTCATTCCCAAGCATCTGGAAGCAACAAGTGCAAAACTGATTGAGATTGGATGCCAGCTTGAGGAATTTGATGATGCTGTGCGGGTAGTTGCTACAGGGCGTTTGACAAGCACAAATGTCAAGACACTGCCATATCCGGGATATCCCACAGATATGCAGCCACAGATTGGTGTGGCTCTTGCTTTGGCAGAAGGCACCAGCCTTGTAACAGAGAGCATTTTTGAGAACCGTTTCAAGTATGTAGATGAACTGGTTCGTATGGGTGCAAACATTAAAGTAGAAGGAAATACAGCTGTGATCTACGGAACAGAAAAGCTGATGGGCGCGAGAGTCAGTGCTCCAGACCTTCGGGCCGGAGCAGCACTGGTAATTGCAGGCCTGGCAGCAGAGGGGATTACCATCGTAGATGACATTGTATATATTCAGCGTGGCTATGAATGTTTTGAAGAAAAGCTGCGCAAACTCGGAGCTGAGATTGAAAGGGTTTCCAGTGAAAAGGAAATTCAGAAGTTCAAGCTGAGAGTAGGGTAAAATGAAATAACATAATTTCTCTTATTCAGAGTGGTGGAGGTACATAGGACCTGTGAAACCACGGCAACCCCGCAGGGCGGAAGGTGCCAACCTGAGCGATTCATCGAACAATAAGAGGATGACTGTCACAGAAAAGATGGAAGTCCGCTTATAGCGGACTTCTTTTGTTTCACTATTTAAATTAAGAAAGGAAAGAACGATGGAAAAAAGATTATTTACTTCTGAATCTGTAACTGAAGGACATCCGGATAAGATGTGTGATGCGATTTCTGATGCAATCCTGGACGCACTTCTGGCACAGGATCCTATGAGCCGTGTTGCATGTGAAACTGCTACAACCACCGGTATGGTAGTTGTTATGGGGGAAATTACTACAAATGCGTATGTTGATATTCAGAAAATTGTTCGCGATACCGTTCGTGAAATTGGATATACAAGAGGAAAATACGGTTTTGATGCCGATACCTGTGGAGTGATCACTGCTATTGACGAGCAGTCTGCAGATATTGCCATGGGTGTAAATAAAGCCCTGGAGGCAAAAGAAAACAAGATGTCTGATGATGAAATTGAGGCAATTGGTGCCGGTGATCAGGGTATGATGTTTGGTTTTGCAACCAATGAGACAGAAGAGTATATGCCATATCCGATTTCTCTGGCTCATAAGCTGGCCCGTCAGCTTACCAAGATCCGTAAAGACGGTACATTGCCATATCTTCGTCCGGATGGAAAAACACAGGTTACAGTGGAATATGATGAAAATGATAAGCCTGTAAGACTGGATGCGGTAGTGCTTTCTACACAGCATGATCCTGAAGTTACCCAGGAACAGATTCATGAAGATATCAAGAAACATGTATTTGATGTGATCCTTCCGGCAGATATGGTGGATGAGAATACCAAATTCTTTATTAACCCAACAGGAAGATTCGTAATCGGTGGTCCACACGGTGACAGTGGCCTCACAGGACGTAAGATCATCGTAGACACATACGGCGGATATGCAAGACACGGTGGCGGAGCATTCTCAGGTAAGGATTGTACTAAAGTAGACCGTTCCGCAGCTTATGCAGCCCGTTACGCAGCTAAGAATGTGGTGGCAGCAGGCCTGGCTGATAAATGTGAAATTCAGCTTTCCTATGCAATTGGTGTGGCACAGCCGACTTCTATCATGGTAGATACCTTCGGAACAGGAAAACTTTCCGATGAAAAGATCACAGAGATCATCCGTGAGAACTTCGATATGCGTCCGGCAGGCATCATCAAGATGCTGGATCTTCGCAGACCGATTTACAAACAGACAGCTTCTTACGGCCATTTCGGAAGAAATGACCTGGATCTTCCATGGGAAAAACTGGATAAAGTGGATGCGTTGAAGAAATATTTAGCGTAGACTTGAAATAATTTTGAGCCGTTAGTCAGTAAGACCAGCGGCTCTTTTTTTCAATCAGAGATCTCTATTTCCTTTACACATTCATTTTTGATCCGTCCAACCAGATGCTGCAGCGCATCCACGACATGAGGCCGGATATCTCCCCCGATCAGGACATACATGATATCATCTCCCACCTGCAGTTCTCCTTCATTTAACCAGACCCGGATATAATAGATTCCTTCCATCTGATACGTATCTGCGATCATCTCATCCACTTTTTTCTGATCATAGGAAAAAGACATTCCTGTTACCGGTGCGGTGTCTATTCCCTGACGTACCTGAGCTTTGGCAGTTTTTCGCACAATGCCGTTATGCACCAGATACATTCCTATATTTTCTGCTGTTTTATCAGCCTTCGCTTCTTTCAGCCAGGCATCCATAGATGGACTTTCTTTCTTCATAATCATTTCCTCCTGTGATGTATAGAATGATTCTACCAGAAAAATACGTTTCTGGCTAATTATTAATTTATAAAAATATATTCTATATTTCCTATTGACATAATCGGAAAAGTAGGATATTATATTTTCAACACAAAGATTCGACACAATGAGGAGGAAAAATTATGAGCGGATATAGATTTGAGACACTTCAGTTACACGTAGGACAGGAACAACCGGATCCGGCGACAGATTCCAGAGCGGTACCGATTTATCAGACTACTTCTTATGTATTTAAGAATTCAGCACATGCGGCTGCAAGATTTGGACTGGAAGATTCAGGCAATATTTATGGACGTTTGACAAATTCTACACAGGATGTATTTGAGAAGAGAATAGCAGCCTTAGAAGGCGGTGTAGCAGCCCTTGCAGTGGCATCCGGGGCAGCAGCGATTACATATACCATTGAAGCACTGGCACAGGATGGAGGACACATTGTAGCACAGAAGACCATTTATGGAGGAAGCTACAACCTTCTGGAACATACTCTGACACATTATGGTATTACCACTACATTTGTGGATGCACATAATCTGGAAGAAGTAGAAGGAGCTATTCAGGAGAATACCAAAGCCATCTATCTGGAAACTTTGGGAAATCCAAACAGCGATATCCCGGATATTGATGCCATTGCAGAAATTGCCCACAGACATGGTCTCCCTCTGGTAATTGATAATACCTTCGGAACTCCATACTGGATTCGCCCAATCGAACATGGAGCAGATATTGTTGTCCACTCTGCAACGAAATTCATCGGCGGTCATGGTACGTCTTTAGGTGGTGTCATCGTAGATTCCGGTAAATTTGACTGGAAAGCCAGCGGAAAATATCCTGCAATCGCAGATCCAAATCCAAGTTACCATGGAATCTCCTTTGCAGATGCAGTTGGTCCGGCAGCTTTTGTAACCTATATCCGCGCTATTTTACTTCGTGATACCGGTGCCTGCATTTCTCCATTTAATGCATTCCTTCTTCTTCAGGGAACAGAGACACTTTCCTTGAGACTTGACAGACATGCAGAGAATACAAAGAAGGTGGTAGAATACCTGGCTGCTCATCCGCTCGTAGAAAGTGTAAACCACCCATCGCTGCCGGATCATCCTGACCATGCATTATACGAGAAATATTTCCCAAATGGCGGAGCATCTATTTTCACCTTCAATATCAAAGGAGGACAGGAAGAAGCACATAAATTTATTGATCATCTGGAAATCTTCTCCCTGCTGGCAAATGTAGCAGATGTAAAGAGCCTGGTAATCCACCCGGCAACCACAACCCATTCTCAGCTGACAGAGGAAGAACTGAAAGATCAGGGAATCGGACAGAATACCATCCGACTTTCCATTGGAACAGAACATATTGATGATATCATCGAAGATCTGGAAAAAGGATTTGCAGCATTGTAAAAATAAGGTTACAGTTCAGGTGCTACTGTTCCGCGAGGTGTTTTGCATGGCAAAACCCGAGGTCTGCAATGAAAAAGCCATCACCGAAGGTGATGGCTTTTTCATCGTTACTGGAACGTACGTGAACAGTAACAAAATAAGGGCCTAGAAC
>JBJEMC010000206.1:0-5974 GCA_051879475.1 Muricoprocola sp.
TTGATACGGGAAATGATCTGTGCAGCGTCTTTTCCAAGACCGTTCAGGATAACACGAAGTGGTTTCTGACGAACTTTGTTAGCCTTTTCTGCGATACCGATTGCACCTTCAGCTGCTGCGAAGGATTCGTGACCAGCCAAGAATGCGAAACATTCTGTTTCTTCTTCCAGAAGCATTTTACCAAGGTTACCATGTCCAAGACCTACTTTACGGGTATCAGCTACAGAACCCGGGATACAGAAAGCCTGAAGACCTTCACCGATTGCTGCTGCTGCATCTGCTGCTTTTCTGCAGCCTTTTTTGATAGCGATAGCTGCACCTACTGTGTAAGCCCAGCATGCATTTTCAAAACAGATTGGCTGAATGCTTTTAATC
This sequence comes from Muricoprocola sp., assembly GCA_051879475.1. Taxonomy (GTDB): domain Bacteria; phylum Bacillota; class Clostridia; order Lachnospirales; family Lachnospiraceae; genus Marvinbryantia. The sequence goes on from JBJEMC010000206.1 coordinate 376, forward strand.
TGATCATAAACATTAAGCCCAGCATCTTTTGTAATTTTTTCCGCTTCTTCGATTGAAGCAATTCCATAACTGTTCAGGACAGAATTGATCTTATCAATTCGTCTTTCATATGATTCAAATAATGCCATTATCTTAGTCCTCCTCTAATTATTCTTTTCTTGGGTCAATGATCTTAACTGCATCAGCAACACGACCATACTGGCCTTTCGCTTTTTCCCATGCTGTATTAGGATCATCACCTTTCTTGATGAAATCTGTCATCTTTCCAAGGCTTACAAACTGATAACCGATGATTTCATCGTCAGCATCAAGAGCGATACCTGTAACATATCCTTCAGCCATTTCAAGATAACGAGGACCTTTCTTAAGTGTACCGTACATTGTACCAACCTGAGATCTTAAACCTTTACCAAGGTCTTCCAGACCAGCACCTACAGCCAGACCATCTTCAGAGAAAGCGGACTGAGAACGTCCGTAAACAATCTGAAGGAACAGTTCTCTCATAGCTGTGTTGATAGCGTCACAAACAAGGTCTGTATTCAGAGCTTCCAGAACTGTAAGACCCGGAAGGATCTCAGATGCCATGGCAGCTGAATGTGTCATACCTGAACATCCAATTGTTTCTACCAGTGCTTCCTGAATAACACCTTCTTTTACATTAAGGCTCAGCTTACATGCACCCTGCTGAGGAGCACACCAGCCAATACCATGTGTAAAACCGGAAATGTCTTTAATTTCTTTTGCCTGAACCCATTTTGCTTCTTCTGGGATCGGAGCTGCGCCATGATGAACGCCCTGTGCTACTGGGCACATTTCTTCTACTTCGCGTGAATAAATCATTTTAAAACTCCTTTCAATAGTAAAAGTCTTTTATGTAGCCAGAACATTGAAATTCTGACATACGTTATAGCTATTTTCTCATAAATCGTGAAAATAGTCTAGTATTTTTTATAGACAAATGACATGATTTTGCATTATGATGTTACCAGAGTAATAATTTAAAATAAAGGAAACCGATATGTTAAAAAGAACTTCTATTACTTATCTTAATTTAGCCGGAACCATGTTCCAGGATTATGATAAAAGCAGCCTGTTATTTTTTGATATCGAAACGACAGGATTAAGTCCAAGATCTTCGTATCTGTACCTGATTGGTGCGATTACCTGGCAAAATGGTGCCTGGGTCTGCACCCAGTGGTTTGCTGAAAACTACAACGAAGAACCGGAATTATTAAAAACATTCTTATCATTTTCTGCTTCTTTTAAGCAGATTATTCATTTTAACGGAGACCGCTTTGACCTCCCCTATCTGAAAGAGAAATGCCAGACTTATCATCTGAAGGATACTTTATCCACTATCATAAGCCGAGATCTTTTCCGTATGATCCGTCCTCTAAAGAAGTTATTGCAGCTGAACTCTCTGAAGCAAAAAAGTCTGGAACAGTTTCTCGGAAGCTATCGGGAAGATCCCTTCACCGGTGGAGAACTGATCCAAGTCTATCATGAATATCTGGAAACGCCGTCAGACAGCCGCCTTCAGTGTCTTCTTTTACATAATTACGAGGATCTTCTGGGAATGATGTCCATTCTCCCTATGCTTTCCTACCACTTGATACTATCCGGCAGTTTCCAGATTGCTAACTGTGAAATAAACGGTGATTGCCTTCTGGTTTACGCATGGCTTCCTCTGGCATTGCCCAAGGCATTTACCTATACAGATAAGGAAGTGACCTTATTTGGGGAAAAAGACCATATCACCTTTCAGATTGCAGGCCTCCGGGGTACATTAAAATACTTCTTCCCGGACTATAAAAATTATTATTATCTCCCCATGGAAGACATTGCGATCCATAAAAGCCTGGCATCTTTTGTGGATAAAGACCATCGGGTGCCGGCGAAGGTATCCACCTGTTATAACAAGAAAAAAGGCTTTTATCTGCCCCAGTCAGAAGAATTGTTTCAACCGGTATTTAAAAAAGATTATGCTGATAAACAGATGTATTTTTCCTGTTCCGATGCCTTTGTGCAGGATCATGAACGAGTGCAGATGTATCTGAAAAGTATCGTTTCAGAATTGTAATCCATACGACGAAAAAAGAGGCTGTTATAAAACAACCTCTTTTAAATATCTGATTATTCTTCAACTGGTGCTGCTTCCTTTACAGGTGGCTGCTGAAGAGCTTTCATGCTTAAGCTGATCTTCTTGCTTTCTTCATTAAAATCAACAACCTTAGCTTCGATTTCCTGTCCGATCTTAAGAACATCTGCTGGTTTGTCAACATGTTCATAAGAAATCTGAGATACATGAAGAAGTGCATCTACACCTGGTTCTAATTCTACAAATGCACCAAAGTCTGTCATTCTTGCTACTCTTCCGGTTACCACATTACCTACTGCATACTTTTCAGCTGCTGTAAGCCATGGATTCTTATCTTCAAACTTTAAGCTGAGTGCAATCTTGTTGCCATTGATTTCTTTGATCAGAACTTCCAGTTTTTCTCCAACTGTGAAGACTTTCTTTGGATTTTCTACTCTACCCCAGGACATTTCTGAAATATGAAGAAGTCCGTCAGCTCCGCCTAAATCAATGAATGCACCAAAATCAGTTACATTCTTTACAACACCTTCGACTACATCGCCAACCTTGATCTTCTCGAATAATGCTTTCTGCAGTTCAGCCTTTTTAGCAACAAGAAGCTGCTTGCGGTCACCAATGATTCTTCTTCTGCGAGGATTGAATTCTGTGATAACAAATTCGATTTCCTGTCCTGCAAATTTCTCAAGATTCTTTTCATAAGTGTCTGATACAAGGCTTGCTGGAATGAATACTCTTGCTTCATCAACAACAACACTCAGACCACCATTAAGCACCTGTGCAACAGGAGCTGTAAGAACTTCACCGTTATTGAATGCTTCTTCCAGTCTCTTATTTCCTTTTTCTGCTGCAAGTCTCTTGTAAGTAAGCTGAACCTGTCCATCACCGTCATTTACTTTTAATACCTTAGCTTCCATCTTGTCACCAACTTTGACAACATCTCTGAGATCTACATTGGCTTCGTTTGTATACTCAGCTTTGGTGATGATACCGTCTGCCTTATAGCCGATATTCAATACGATTTCGTCTTCCTTAACGTCGATAACAGTGCCTTCTACAATCTGGCCATTGTGAATTGTTTTTAAAGATTCCTCTAACATTTGTTCAAAGCTCATTTCTGACATACTCTTGAACCTCCTTAATTAAATGATTTGGGGTCGATGCCCCTGCCGTAATACCTACATAGCTGACAGGAGGTAAAGAATATTGCTCCAAATCATCAAGTTTCTGTATATAGTAAGTATTCTCGCATTCCAGTCTGCATATTTCAAAAAGTTTTTGTGTATTTGAACTGTGCTTTCCTCCGATCACAATCATAGCATCCACTTCTTTGGAAAGTTTGGCTGCTTCTAACTGTCTCTCTTCAGTCGCACTGCAGATTGTGTTTATAACATTAATATCATAACCTTTTTTGTGAAGAATTTCAACTAAATTTTTAAATTTATTGTAGTTAAATGTCGTCTGTGACACAACACAGATTTTCTTTCCCTGATCTGTCTCAAAAGCCCTTGCTTTTTCCTCTGTTTCAATGACTGTAGCAGGTTTTTTACACCAGCCTTTGATTCCCTCCACCTCGGGATGCGTATCATTTCCGATGATAATAATCTCCGTATCCTGTTCTGATTCTTTCCTGACAATGCGGTGTATTTTTTTCACAAAGGGGCAGGTTGCATCCACCAGATTCAGATTGTTTTTTTCAATGATATGATAGATTTCCCTTCCCACACCGTGAGAACGGATAATGACCGTTCCCGTTGTCAATGCAGACAGCTCTTCCTTTGTGTTTATTACCCTGACACCTTTGCTTTCCAGATCTTTTACGACTTCCTCATTATGAATGATCGGTCCGTAGGTATAGATCGGCAGGCAACCTTTTTCTACCTGCTCATATACTTTTTCCACTGCCCGCTTTACTCCAAAACAGAATCCGGCGGTTTTTGCTACACATACTTCCATCCTGTCACTCTTTCTAATCGCCCTTTCTTTATGATCTTGTTACAAGGCTTTTGATCTTTGCCACCACTTCTTCTATGGTAAGATTGGAGGAATCCAGATAAATTGCATCTTCTGCCTGGGTAAGGGGTGCAATCTCGCGATGCATATCCTGATAATCTCTCTGCTCGATATCTGCTTTTATATCCTGCAGATTACAGGGAACCCCCTTCTCTGTCAGTTCTTTATATCTTCTTTCTGCTCTGGTATCCGTACTGGCTGTAAGGTATATCTTTAACTGTGCATTTGGCAAAATATTTGTTCCGATATCTCGTCCGTCCATCACCACATCATTTTCTCTGGCCAGATTTCTCTGTAATTCCAGCAGTTTTTCTCTGACAGGGAGCAGGGCTGCGGCTTTTGAAGCCATATTTCCCACTTCTTCTCTGCGAATCCTCTCAGAAACATTTTCTCCATTTAACATTACCTGCTGCTCGCCCTGCTGATATTCAATAGATAATGTAATCTCTGTAAGAGCTTTTTTTACAGCCTCAATATCTGCAACATCTATCTGATTTGTTAACAGATACAGGGCAATCCCGCGATACATGGCTCCTGTATCCACATAAATAAAAGACAAATCTTTAGATACCATTTTTGCAATCGTACTTTTTCCTGCTCCCGCAGGTCCATCTATGGCTATATTATAAGGCATTTCTTTTTCCTTCTTTCTCTCTATTCTTATTACTGTTCCCATGCGTTCCAGTAACGATGGCACTTGAACTGTAACCTATTCTTACCTTTTAGACAAGTTCCGCCATGTGACTTCCTGCTGCATACCCCGTTGACCAGGCAATCTGCAGATTAAACCCGCCTGTGACAGCATCCAGATCCAGCACTTCCCCTGCAAAATACAGGCCAGATACTATTTTAGACTCCATGGTGCCGGGATCGACTTCCTTTACAGAAACGCCGCCCCTGGTAATAATAGCTTCATTATAGTCTCGAAGCCCCGTCGCAGTCAACTCAAAGGATTTTGTCAGTTTTACTAATGTTTGCCGTTCTTCTTTTGTAATCTCATTTACAGGCTTATCCGGAGCAATTCCCGATAATTCAATCATGACAGTTGTCATTTTAGCCGGATATAAAGCTCCGATCACATTCTTAAACTGCTTTTCATTTCCCTGCTCAAATTCTCTGATCATACGGGCATCCAGCTGTTCTTCTGTCAATGCCGGTTTCAAATCAATACAAAGCTTTAATTCCTTCTGTCTTAGTTTCTTCTGGACTACAGTACTGGCTGTTAAGATTAATGGGCCTGTTACCCCAAAATGAGTAAACATCATCTCACCGAAATCCTGATAAAGACATTTTTTCCCATCGTAGACTGACAGTTTCACATTTCTCAGGGAAAGTCCCTGCATCTGCTTTACACACTCTTCTCTCGTGTTAAAGGGTACTAAAGAAGGGAAGCACTCTGTTACCGTATGCCCACATTTTTCAGCAAATTTATATCCATCTCCGGTACTTCCAGTACTTTTATAAGAAAGTCCTCCGGTTGCTACCAGCACA
>JBJEMC010000207.1:0-5936 GCA_051879475.1 Muricoprocola sp.
ATCTTTTTCTGATCTGGAAAATAAGTTTCCATAGCTGTCCGTAGTCGCAGCGCTGCATCCGGATTATGCGCCCCGTCTATCACCACATAAGGCTTTTCATGAATGATGGTAAATCTTCCCTTCCAGACCGTATTTTTAAGTCCCTCTTTTACAGAAGCATCTGAAACTGCAATTCCCTGCTCTCTTAAAAGCTTCACTGCTTCCAAAGCCAGAGCCGCATTTTCCCTCTGGTGTGCTCCCATGAGGTGAATCTCCAGATTTTCAAATTCTTTATAACTGAAAATCTGGGAAGTCAGGCTGGTCTTTATCACCCTGATCTTGTCAGGTTCTACAAACTGACAATGCGTATTCTTTTCTTCTGCCTCTTCTCTTATCACTTCTTCTGCTTCTGGCTTCTGATGTGCAGAAGCAGCCGGAACATGCTCTTTAAAGATTCCTGCTTTATTCCAGGCGATTTCCCTTAAAGTGTTTCCCAAGAACTGCATGTGGTCCATGCTCACAGAGGCAATGAGGGTTGCCACCGGTGTCTTAATGATATTTGTGGCATCTGTGCGTCCTCCCATTCCCACTTCCAGCAATACATAATCACACTGTTTTTCTTTAAAATACAGAAAAGATATGGCTGTTTCTACTTCAAATACAGTTGGCAGGGGAAGTCTTTCTTCCTCCATCTGGCAGCGCACTTTGGCAACTTCAGATGTGATTCTGGAAAAATCTTCCCGGCTGATAAATTCTCCGTTTATCTGTATCTTCTCTCTGTAGTGGAATAACACCGGGGAAATATATCTTCCCACACTGTATCCCTGATTTTTCAGTATTTCAGCAAGATAGGCAAGGACAGAGCCCTTGCCATTCGTACCTGCCACATGGATGAACTTCAGTTCATCCTGCGGATTCCCTAATCGGTTTAATAATAACTCCATGGTTGTCAGTCCCAGGACGGAACCTCCTGCAGACAGCCTGGTAAGATAATCTTTTGCTTCCTGATAGTCCATAGTAATCTCCTTAAATGAGTTCTCCTACCCGTTCTATAAATAATCCAGTCTTTTTCATTATATGGTAAGGCCAAAGAAGTTTTTCATTGTCTAATCACAATGATAACTGCAATACCTGCTGTAAAATCATATTTTTTCATAACTCCTTCATAATACAATAAACTCCGGAGCTGTATCTCAAGTTCCAGAGTTTACTGTATCATAGATTTTTCCCTTTGTTAATAAAAATTTTATACCTTACAAGTTTTTTTCTAATATAATATTTTGTATGATGTTGGGGTCAAAAGACCCCAGCTATGATACCATCACAAAATGGAATTTCACCGCAGTATAATCTCCTAACTGTACGGGCAGAGGAATTCCGGCTTTCATAAGCGCAGCTCCTGTATAAATCATTCCTGTTTCTGTATCCTGATATTTGGCATCGCCTATGAGGCCACGCAGATAGATCAGATGGATTCTTGGATTTCCTTCATTTCTCAAACGTACTCCATTTACGATGGCTTCTGATTTGTCCTTGGATACGATCTCCCATATTACATAATCTTCGTTGTGAAATGGGTCGGACAGACGGAAATAATCTCCGGTCTGAACCAGGTGTTCTGTCTTTTTATATTCCCGGATCATTTCTTTTGCTGTTTCTTTTTCTTCCTGGGTCATCTCCGCAAGATTCAGTTCAAATCCAAAGGTACCGGAACTTGCCACGACACCTCTGGTCTCAAGAGGCGTCGTCCTTCCTGTCTGGTGGTTTGGACACACGCTGACATGAGCTCCCATGGTGCTCACAGGATATCCAAAGGATGTTCCGTACTGGATTCTTAAACGGTCAATCGCGTCCGTATTATCACTGCACCAGATCTGAGGAGAATAATACAGCATACCGGCATCAAATCTTCCGCCGCCTCCGGAACAGTTTTCAAGCAACAGATCCGGGTAACGCTGTACCAGACGTTCCATCATATCATACACTCCCAGGACATAACGATGGTAAACTTCACCCTTACGGTCATTTGGAAGTGCAGCGGAATATACATTTCCAAGGCTTCTGTTCATATCCCATTTAATATAGTCTACTTTACAGGAATCCAGAACTGCAAAGATCTGATTCATGATATAATCCCGTACTTCTTTTCTGGTGATATCCAGATTCAGCTGGTTACGTCCTCTGACCAGACTTCGACCCGGGATACGCAGACACCAGTCCGGATGTGCTCTGTACAGGTCACTGTCTTCTGAGACCATCTCTGGCTCGATCCAGAGGCCGAATTTCATACCCAGGTCATTGATCCTGGAAACCAGTGCCGGCAGGCCACCTTTGATCTTTTCTTCATTTACAACCCAGTCTCCCAGACCCGAGTTATCTGAATCACGTTTTCCAAACCATCCATCATCCAGCACAAACAGATCCAGTCCGATTTCTTTTGCGGCTTCCGCGATCTGTAAAAGCTTCTTTTCGTCAAAATCAAAATACGTTGCTTCCCAGTTATTGATCAGGATCGGTCTTGGCTGATCTACATATTTGCTTCGAATCAGGTTGGAACGGTAAGCATCATGAAAAATATTGGACAATTTTCCAAGTCCCTCTCCGGAATATGCCATCACCACTTCCGGTGTCTCAAAGGTATCCCCAGGATTTAAGCGGTATGTAAAATGATATGGGTGTATTCCCATGACCAGACGAGTCTGATTCAGCTGGTCTAACTCAATCTCACATTTAAAGTTACCACTGTAAACCAGAGCGAAACCAAAGCAATCCCCCTGCACTTCACTGGTTGTACGGTCACACAGAATGATAAATGGATTGTGCTGATGACTTGATGTACCACGTTTACTTTCAAAGGACTGTACCCCATGATGCAGAGGACGGCGTTCTGTCATTCGTTCCATGACATGTCTTCCATAAAAATGGATAAAATCCATATGTCTGTTTAAGTAATCCAGTTCCATGGACATGGCTTTTACCAGAGATACCGGTTTTTTCCCTTGATTTTCAAATCGAACAGCCCGGGTGATCACATCTTTTTCCGGGAAAACACCATAAAGGAGATGTACCTTCAGGTCAGAAATCCTGTCATACATGGTGATATCCAGTGTCTGTGCCTCTTCCTCTGTTCCAAACAATGCAGGCATTCCCGTAATTCCGTATTTGCCCGGACGGATTTCATAAGATTCATACCGTAAATGCACCGCATCGCTTCCATCTTCGTGACGTAATTCCAGTCCATTGATTCGGTAGTCGCCATTTCCATAGCCGGAGTATTCCTGAGGAAGTACGTCCATAGAAAAGGTTCTGTCATCTCCTGCTTCATAAGGATTTCCTGAAAATCCTCTGTCCAGGGAAATAATACGATAGGTGATCTCTGTATCTCCTACATTTGCTCCATAATATAAATGCAATAAAGTATCATGCGCCCCGACCTGCATCTGATACATACTGTTCTTCGTTGTCAGGCAAAATACTTTTGTTTTTTCATTAAATGTAATACAATTCATTTCTGTCTCTACTCCCGTGTTGTTTGTTTCTGTTACATTCCCAGTTTCTGCATTTCGCTTAGAATTTCCTGATCTGATTTCTTTTCACCAGATTCGTTTTCCTGCTCTTCTTCTATGATAATTCCATATTCATCAACTTTGGGAAGATATTTTGCAAAATCTTTGACCAAAAGGGAAGAGATAATCATCGCCTGAGCACCAAATCCAAATACAAACCATAAAAATGCATACAATGGCTGCATCTGGATATCCGTATACGTCCAATAAAGTGGAAATACATCAAAAAACAAAACCAGAATCGCTTTTATCGGATTTTTGCAGGCAAAAAAGATTGCGTTTCGGATCAGATGCGTGATGGTATCCGCAAATGCTGCCATGACCGGCATGAGATATGCAGTAATGACTGCCAGCAAGATACCCATAACATAAATTGCATACTTAAAATACGTAAGGAACCCTCCTGCCTGGACACAGATTCTGACATCCATCACTCCAAATATCACAAGTCCCATCACGATCAGCCAGTAAATTTCTGCCTGCTTAAAATTGTTCTTAAATCCAATCCAGAATTCTTTGACTGGATTTAGCGTAGCATCTCCACGCAGCACCTTCAGCATGACATGATAAAGTGCCACCAGTGCAGGTCCTATGGTCACCACCGGAAAGCCGAATAAAATAAACATCAGATTTGCTCCAATGATAATCCAACATCTCGTCATAATCTGGCCAAATACACTGTCATTGTCTAAAATACCACTGAGAAATCTCCCCATCCTTATTCCTCCAATACATATTCCAGAAATTTTTCCACGGCATCCATATGCTGGGAATATGCCCCAATTCCCAGGACACAACTTTCATCATAGATATGATACTTTGTCATTAGAATACTGTCACTGAGATCTATTCCAACAGGAACCTCTTCTGTACTATAGTCCTCATCATAGGGAAGACAATACACCAGACGATCCTGATATTTTTCAAAAATATCGGCACACCTCTCATCTCTCAGATCCAGAAGCCGCCCCGTTTTCCCCACTTCTATAAGAGAATCCTTTTCCATCGTCACTACATCCAGTGTCTCGCTTTCTACATAAGCAACAAAAGACTGATAATAACTATTATTTGTTCCTCCCGATACCGTCGGATCAAAATAACAGTTTGCCTGAAACTCTACATTCTTTTCTTTGATGTCATACCCTGTGAAGTCCACATATTCTTTCCAAAGTTCTGACCCGTTTCCTACTTCTTCTCTGGTATTCGCATACACAGCAAAAAACCAGTTTTCCTTAATGGCAAAGGCTGCGCGGTAAACAATATAAACCAGAAGACTGATTCCAAGTACAATACCAAGAATCCACAGCCAGTAATATTCCAGGATATATACAGCTTTCTGTTTTCCCGTCAGCTTACTGATTTTTTTCTTTTCTTCTTTCAGATACGTTTTCAGCCGCATAATAACCCCTTCTTCCTTTTTAAGTAAAAGAACCAGAAAATCTTTCAGACTCTTTACAGTTCAAAAAAGAATTTTCTGGTTCATTCATCTTACATACAACCCTTTACAGTTTTCCTCCGGAAGTTGCAATACCTTCTACGAACTGCTTCTGGAAGATGATGTAGATCACTACCATTGGCAATACTGCCAGTGTTGCAGCCGCCATCATAGTCGGATATTCACTGGTGTACTGTCCCTGCATCTTGGCAAGGCCTGCGGAAAGCGTTGTTGTACTTGCATTTGTACAGACAATCATTGGCCACATCAGGTCTTTGAAGGCAAATACTGCTGTAAAGATTCCAAGAGAAACCATGGAGCTTCTTGTAAGCGGCATCATGATCTTTAAAAATCTCTGGCCGACGTTACATCCATCAATACTTGCTGCTTCTTCCAGATCCTTTGGAAGTCCCTGATAACCAGTCTTCAGAAGATATGTACCAAATGCTGTAACCATACCTGGGAATACCAGACCAAACATCGTATTTAACATTCCCATCTTAGATACCATTAAGTACTGTGGAATGATAAAGATCTGTGCCGGAACCATCATCTGAATCAGTACCAGAGAGAATAAAAAGTTCTTTCCCGGGAAATTCAGGCGTCCAAATGCATATCCTGCCATAGTAGCTGTCAGGCATGCACATAATACACGGAAGAAAATCATCAACAGTGTATTCTTATACAGAACCAGGAAGTTATAACTCTTCCATACTGTTGCAAAGTTTTCCCAGTGCCATCCGCTGGCAGGTAAAATATAAAACGGATTCACAGAAATAGTCTCCTGTGTTGTTTTCACTGCTGTCAGAATCATCCAGATCCACGGTTTCATATTCCATAATATTTTTGCTCATGTTTTTTGTTCCAAAGTGTTCAAAACTTCAGAACTTTCCTCCTTCCGTTTCCTGTTTCTTCTTTGCATCGATTACTTCCGTAACTACCATGATAACACATAG
>JBJEMC010000208.1:0-29810 GCA_051879475.1 Muricoprocola sp.
AGATGGATGGGATGAAGAATAAATATCTTTTAAGAAAAATGGTGCTGGGTGTAGAACCCAACACCATTTTTTCAGTTGAAATGCATCAGCATAGAATCGAAGAAGTTCATATCAAATCCGGCATCTTATTTTCCTCCGATGTTTTCGGAGCTTCTGCAGTTGTCGTACTGCTGTCGTAAGTTACATCATATGCAGACATCAGTTCGATAACATCCGGCATTTCGGGATCAGGTTCTGTGCAGTCTTCACGGATAAGATGAGCTTCATCTTCAACCGGTCCCAGATTTCCTTTCTTCCAGAGTCTGTAGAATTCCGCATAATCTTCATCTGATGTGGAAGCTGGAAGACGCATCACTGCACCTGCAGGATATCCTTCGGCTTCCTCGGTCATATAGTCCGTTTCGTTGTCAATGACACTGGAGTCACTGAATTCAAAGCAGAATTCCGTCAGTGAGGAACAGCCATGGAAGGCACCGAGGGACAAGGATTCCACTCCGTCACGCACATGAACTTCTTTCAGACTGGTACATTTCGTGAAGGCTATGCCGCTGATCTTCTTTGCATTGATGATCATGGATTCCAATCCGGCTCCACGGAAGCAGTTTTCTCCGATAAGATCCAGCTGCCCTTTATACCAGACTGTTTTCAGGGAACTACAGCTGTCAAAGAGATAGTTATCCAGCATTTTGATCTGGTTCACAAATACCACATTTTTCAGGGATTGGCAGTTATAGAATACTGCTCTTCCACTGGATTCCAAAGGGCCATAGCAGATAAAGGTCTCCAACTGCTGACAGTATTCAAAGGCACTGTCGCAAATACTTGTGACTGTTTCCGGTACAACTACGGAGCGCAGCTGCAGCCCGTCTTCCTGGTTTGTTGCCATTTCTGGTGAACAGCCAAAAGCATTGTATCCGATGGATGTGACTTCCACTCCGTTGATGGAGCGTGGGATCACTACATCCACATCATCTCCTGTGTATGCTGTAATGGTTCCGGTTGCTTCATCCATCTCAAAATAGTCTTCTGCTGTTGGTACAAATGGCATGATGGTAAATACGCTCTCTTCGCTTTCACGGACAAGATGGTTATACCATGGATAATCCAGCACCCCATTCCATGCGGCCAACTGTTCATCAGAAGCCTTGTCACTCATGCGGATTCCGGAGGTCGGGATTCCGGCAAGGACTTCTGCATTCGGTTCCAGACCGGATGGGATCACGAAAGCTGTCACCTGTGTTCCGGCAAAGGCATGTTCTCCCAGTGAGGTGAGTGAATCACTGAGCTCTGCTTTTGCAAGCTGTGTATTTTCAAAAGCAGCTTCCCCAATGGAAGTTATATTTGCCAGGCTAAGTTCTGTAATATCCGTATTAGCAAAGGCTCTGTCCCCAATGGCAGTCACTTCATCTCCAAGGCAAACCGTTGTCAGGGAGCTGTCTGCGAAACAATCTGCAGGAACAGCACCTTTTTCAATTGTAACTTCTGTCAGATTCGGACAGCCGGCAAAGACGCCTTCATACAACAGAGAAGCATCACACTGGATCGTGATCTTTTCAAGCCCCTGACATCCCTCAAATGCACCTGCTCCAATTGATGTAACGGAAGCCGGGATGGTCAGTTCTTTCATATTTACACAGTTGCGGAACGCACCATCTCCGATGGTCGTAATGGTGCCAAAGAGCTCCACATATTCCACAGAACTGTCTGCAAAGGCTTCATTTCCAATGGTAGTGAACCAGCCACAGTGATGTGGATAGAAACTTCGGATGGTCTGATTTCCTTTAAACAATCCATCTCCGAGACCAGTCACGTCGTAGTCGTCAACGTCGGTCCAGACACTCAGGTTTTCTGCCTCTCCATGGTATTCGGTCCAGACCCCTTCTACAAAGGTTGAGATGGAAACGTCGTTGGATGGAAGTTCTGCCACATCTTCACCTGGATTATTGATCCAGACGGTACAATCCGGACACTGCTCTGCCATTACTGATTCATAGGCATCTTTGTTTTCAAAGCTGCTGTCCCATGGCAGGTCAAGATCGGCAACAGGGCAGCCGGAAAAGGCATCTGATGCGATATCGACCATGTCATAAAGATCAAATACAAGATATGTGATGGACGTTGAGTTTGCAAATGCAAGGCTTCCGATCTTCTCTAAAGTGGAAGGCAGATGGACGGTACTCACCCAGGGGCACTGATAAAATGCACTCTCTCCAATGGTCTTCAGCCCTTCAGGAAGCTCCAGATCATTCCACATCGTTGCGTAATAAAATGCCTCATCACCGATAGATTCGATTCCTTCCGGCAGATTCAGCACAGCCCCCTCGTAAGAACGGCAGAATGCTCCGTCACCGATGGTTTTCAGCGTGGATGGAAAATCCACATACCATAAAGTAGAAGCGTCCTTAAATGCATCGTTTCCAATAGAGGTAAGACCTTCCGGAAGCGTCACATAAGAGAGATACAGGTGTCCGTTAAAAGCATTGTCTCCGATGGAAGTTACCGGTACACCATCGATGGTTTCGGGAATATCCAGCCTGACATGAAATCCCTTATATGCGGTAATCGTTCCGGTTGGTGCGTCAAATACCAGATTCTCTGTATCATAAACCGGTTCACAGGCAATGGCATTTTGTCCGGATGGCTGAACCGGCAGATAACAGCCTGCTGCTTCCAGCGCTTCTGTATATGCATCCAACTGATCGTCAGGTACATAGATCACCGCATCTGCAGAACTATTGATAAATACATCTTTTCCCAGTATCGGGCATTCCCCTGTAAAGGTGATGGACTTCAGGCTGTCACAGAAACCAAAGGCTCCTACATCGATATAGCAGACCTGTGAAGGGATTGTGATCTGTTCCAGCAACGGATCACTGGCAAAACAGTTCTGTCCGATCACCAGAAGGCTTTCAGGCAGAGACACTTCTTTCAGTGAATTGCACCATCCTGCAACGTAACCTTCCAACTGCTTTACACCTTCTGGTAATGTCAGGGAGGTAAGCGTATCGGAACTGCCAAAGGCCTGCATTCCAATGATATCCACCGGACATCCCAAAATGGTATCCGGCACCACAACATCACCACCAACACCTGTATAGCCATCCAGAGCGTAATTACTGGTGTCAAAGTTCCATACGGATTCATCTTCTGCCAGTACCGGGACGCAAAGCATTGTGGTCAGAAAAAGTATCGGCATCCACAGTCTTTTTTTCATATATACCGCCCCCTTTCTGATTAATTCATATCATTTCCGTCAATAGGATCTCCGCATTCAGGACAGAATTTCGGAACCTGTGTGGGATCCTCCGGTACCCATCCGCATTTATCACAGCGGATACCGCCGTTATTGTACATACCATTTTGCATACCGCTATTCATCTGCTGACCGAACATACCGCCCTGCATGTTACCATTCATCTGCTGATTGTACATGCCATTTTGCATGCCGCCATTCATCTGCTGATTATACACGCCATTTTGCATGCCATTATTCATCTGCTGGCCATACATGCCGCCCTGCATGTTACCATTCATTTGCTGACCATACATATTACCCTGCATACCGTTCATTTGCTGACCGTACATATTGCCCTGCATACCATTCATTTGCTGGCTATACATACCGCCCTGCATACCGTTATTCATCTGCTGACCATACATATTACCCTGCATACCGTTATTTATCTGCTGACCGTACATTCCATTCATGGGCTGGCCGCCAAGTGCCGCTACGATCTGGTTACCCAGGTTTTCCATATCCATGATCTTCATACGGTCATGTTCCTTAACGGAGAAGGAATTCAGCTTGAAATCCATGTCATCAAACCAGGGAGACTGCACTGCCAGCTTAATGGAATAGTCATAAGAATAATTATATCGTGGAGGATTGTAGCTCTGATAATGCCCTTCCTGGTCACGATACTGTTCCTCACTGCGATCCTGTTCAATGTTCAGGCGGCAGCTTACTACCTGAGACAGATCCAGGATATCCGGATTATTTTCCACGCTCAGACTTGTTGTAACCGTAAATTGCCCCTTTGTATCATCGATATAGACATGATAGCTGTCTCCCGCAAACTCCCTTGTAGTGCGAAATGCCTTCACTTTCTCTTTATTTGCTTCTCTGTAATCCAGCTGCTTCTTGATATCTTCTACTGTACTGTGCCTGCGTTCCTCAAACCAGGGAGAAAGCTTTTTGGCACACTCCTTGCAGAGATTGCCGTCATCCAGCTTCCGGTTTCCAAGAAGCCCGATATCATTTCCACATACATCACAAACTTTTTTATCAAACATTTTTCCAAATAATCCCATATTCCTTATCCTCCTGACATTTTGATATTATATAATAATACAGTTCAGCGGGGACAGACAAAGTGCCACTTTCTCCGTCCCCGCCGGTTCACGCGCTAGTTTTTCAATTGTACAACTTTCTTGACGGTTTTTCCTTCATGACCCGATGTACTGACCGGGGTAACGTAGAGGGTAACTTTAGAAGCCTTTTTCTTAGTAGAGAGATAGGTATAAGTACAGGAGGTCTTGCTCGTATACAGTTTATAGGCAGAACTTCTCCAGTCCTTACTCGGGGATATTACATAGTAATCCGTCCGGGCTGCTTTTTTTAACTTCACGCTGATCTTATATTCGTAATTCGTATATTTCTTTGCCGGGATCCAGGAGTATCCTCCCCGATTGTTTTTTTCCCAGTGAGCATATACAGACACTTTTTTGGCCTTCACTTTGCCGGACTGTTTCGCAGATGTTATGGAAACAGAGCCGGGAATGATTCTCTTAAATCCACATTTGGTACATACATTATTCTTGTAGCTATGGCTTTCACGTAAGGTAGATGCCCCCGACATGATTCCCTGTCCGCCGCAAACGGTACATGTCTTACTTACCATATGGCCAGATGCATCTGCATCACTTTTGCTGTAGTTGTACTTATACGTACAGTCCTGATACTCAAATGAATCACATACAGTACATGTCCCTGAATGGTAGTCGTTGTAAAGGTTATATTTTTCACAGTTTGTTAGAGTACACTTTTCCCCGTGTTCCCAGTCAATAAGCTTTGAGTCACCGCATTGTTTGCAAGTGTACCACTGATAATGGGTACCCTTATCAGAGGAATAATGGCCCTCCTGATATTCCCTGTACTCCATTGGATGCTGGCAATCATCAGCACTGACTGTCAGCACACTTCCAAAAGCTGCCAGGATCATCATCACCAATGTGAAGAGGAATCCTCTTTTGGTATTCTTGATTTGTTTTCTCATATTTTTTCCCGCCTTTCTGCGAAAAACACCAAAACCTGTTAGATGATTTTCGCTTTCTGATATGAGTATCATATCTGTTTTTGGAGGGAAAACCTATACTAATTTTAGTATATTTTTCAGTATCCCTTAATGACCAGACTGCTTTCTCTGGCAGCCACAGCCAGCTGGGTACGAGATTTGAAGCCGGTCTTTTCCAGCATGAGCTTCACATATCTGCGGACTGTCCAGGTGGAGAGATGAAGTTCCTCGGCGATTTCTTCATCCGTATCGCCGCTGGTCAGTTCTCTTAAGATTTTCAGTTCACATTCCGTAAAATCAGTACTTACGGTATTTCCGATTTTCAAGTCAGGGGTATGATCCGGATAGATGGATTCCCCCTTCATGGTACGATCCATGATGGAAAGGATCACTTCCTCGGAGGGTTCTTTGTACCAGAAGCTGTCTACTCCAGCCTCTTTTGCCCGGTTGATAAAAGCACATTCCGGCTGGCTGGTCACAATGATGATTTTAATCTGCGGGTGGTTCTGCTTGATCTTTGAAGCAGCATCCAGTCCACTGGCATTCAATGCCGTACACACATCCATGATGATCAGATCCACCTGTTTTCTGAGACAGTACAGCTCAGCCATAGACGCACTTTCAATGACTCCGGCTATGTGATATCTTCCACTGTTTTTCAGATAGATTTCGAAGAGAGTTCTCGCCATGGGATCATCTTCTACGATCAATACATTTGTCATTTTCTTTCCTTTCCTCCTGTCGGCAGTGTGATATACAGCGCAAAACGCGGCTGGGATTCGATCCTCAGAGCTCCCCCCGCTTCTTCCAGGCGCTGACGTAAGCTTCCAAGACCTCCTCCCGGTGTGATTTCACCAGAGGGTTTTCGCCCGTTGTTGGTAAATAAAATCTCCAGTGTTTCGTTTATGTGGCTGATCTGGATGGTAAGTTCATCTGCTCCTGCATGACGCACTGCATTGGTAAGGGCTTCCGTCGCAGCAGTGATCAGGAGCCGTATCATAGCTTCCGTTTTGGGAAGTTCCCCTTTCAGATTGATTCTGACCCCTGCCGAAACCGCAGCATTTACAAAAGAGTTCCAGTTGTTTATGGAATCCTCCGGCTCACATTCCTTCTTAAGCAAAGCCACCACATAATTCCATCGTTTCAGGATATCTGCAGAATCCGGTGCTGCTGCTCCATTTACGAGATACGTACGGGAGGCAAGAAGCGTCTGCCCAAATTCATTATGGATCCTCATTTTTGCCTCCAGGATTTCCCGGTTGCGGACAAAAGAAACCATGTTCTCACCGTATCGCCGCAGACGTCCATTCATTTGCTCCAGATCTGCATTGTTTTTCTTAAGCTTTTCCGATAACTGATAAAGCTGCGTGATATCGGATGCGGTAATCTGTATCACCTGCCTGTCTTCTGTGTGTAGCTGTTTTCGTTCAAAGGACCAGATGGTTCCGTCCGGGAAACCATAAACCGGGGAAGACTCCGGGGAAATACATGTAATTCCTTCACTGACCGTTCCGGATTTCAGAAGATTCCAGAACGCTCCGGCATCCTGCAGATCATCTCCCGTCATTTTGTGACACAGCGTTATCATACGATGATTGGTCAAAAGAACCCTTCCGCCTGGGGAAGAAAAGCAAAGTCCGGTAGGAAGATTATCAATACTTTCTTTGATGGAAAAGCTGTTCAGGGAATTCCGGTCATCTTTACGGAGCGCATCATAAAAATAGTATGTAGCCACGCAAAGCAGTGCAATGACAAGTCCCATGACTTCCTGAGGAAGTGAAAAAACCAGATTCCACCCTTTCGAAACTGGCAGGTTTCCAGATAGTACCATTTGCTCATTGATATATCTGAGCAGGACGATTTCACTGTATGTAAACAGAAAAACAGGAATCAGATATTTCAGCAGATATCTCCGTTTTCTTCTGACAGAGACCATGACGCATCCAATCTGAACCAGTGTCAGCAGATAAAGAATCATCATAAAGACTGACCGGATATAGGGATGAGACAAATACAAGGCTGTCATACCGTGACACCTCCTTTTCCCATGGAAAACTCTATCCACAGGATTCCATCTGTGTTTTGCAGAGAAATCTTTCCGCCCTTGGAGAGCCACTTCTCCTCTTCTTTCAAATGGATCTGAGTCATGCAGTCCATTTGAAGACGCAGAAAGAATTTCCCCTCAGAAATCTTCAATTTGATAAAAAGTGCATGAAGTTCACATAAGGTCTGCTCCAGAGCATTTTCAAACAAGTCATAGGCCATAACAAGGTATTCTGCCGGAATATTTCCTGTACACCTGCTGTTAATGGAACAGGGAATACCTGCCATCCCAAGGTTATCTAAGGATTCTCTAAGACAGTACTCCATTTCCTTTGCCGGGATATCAGGGTTATTTTCAGAAATCAGTAACAGATTGCTTCTTCTTTTAATGTATGCACTGAGGATACAAAGATAGATCAGCGGATCATGAATGTCTGATTCCGGCGAACATTCTGCCAGGATTTTTTCAATCCTCTTAAGCTGATCACTTACTTCCAGGGTGATCCGGTCATAGAGACGGTTCTTCTCTTCTGTCCGAAGCGTTTTTTCCTGCAGCTCCAGTTCTGCTTTTAAGAGGTCATTCTGTTCCGCAAGCTCCGCTCCTGTCTTTTCCAGTTCTTTCATATAATGACGGAGCTCTGTGATATCATCCATCCAGAAGACATGACCGTTGGAGATCTGTGCACTGCTTAATCTCTTATTCTCAAGCATCACCGGCTCATTGACAGCATGTATCAATGTCTCTTTCTCTACAGCCTGAGCCTGATCGGAACGATAACAGACATGAAAATCCATGTCACTGATCTGCGCCTCGATGGTGGAAGCCTGAAAAAGACCTTCGTATCCCGTGTTGGACCGGATCAGTCCACTTTGGATACAGCTTTCCAGCAGAAGGATGATGACCAGACAGCTAAAAGCGGTAATATCATAAATCACAATTTTCAGATAATAAATCACCCATAACAGGATGGCTCCTGCAATCACAAAAATCGGTGTACGCTGAAACCATCGGCTTCCTGGAACGTGACATTTCCTAAGGAGCGTAAATATCGTGTAGAAGCTCAGCAGAAGAACCCATAGGATCGTCAGATAGTACACGATCTGATAAGTATAATGGCTGCTGGCATATTCCATCCCCTTGGGGAAGTCAAATACCATTCGGTGAAAATCATTGGTCAGGATGAGACAGATAAGAAGAAATGCCGGGATGAAAAAAATTCCCATCCATTTCGGTCTTTCGTAAGATTCCGGTTTTCCAATGGATTCTGCAATAAAAAAGCTAAACAAGGGTATCAGAATGATTGGAATATAGTAGGCATACCACATATAACGGGTGATGGTATCTGCAGTCACAAAAAAGAGCCATTTGGATGTTTTCAGATACTGCCAGAAAAGCAGCAGCACTCCTACTGCCTGCAGATAATTTCTGACCTGTTTCTGAATGATCCTGCGTTTGACAGAGATCAGCCATACAATGGTAATTCCCGCATGGATCATGGTTCTGCTTAAATGTAAAGTAGTATCTGTCAGAATATGGGCATTTGTTTCATGGACAAACACTCTGGTATAATAGGCATAGAGCAATAATACTGCCAGAATCACAACATTCCTGACCGTCCTCATCTTCTCTTTCTTCATATGGTTTCCTCACCGAACGTTTTGTTTTATTATTAATAGATATTCTGTTTTCATAATAATGGCTTTCCCCTATGTTTTTCAAGTATTTTATATCTCTTAAGTTATACTTTTCTTAACTTTTATGATGTGTTAAAATATAACGTAGTAATGATATATTAAGAAAGGACGATTTGATTATGAATACACCCGAATATTATGGCGAAAAAGCACGGGAACTTTTCCTTGAGGGCTATAACTGCAGCCAGTCCGTTTTAGGAGCTTTCTGTGATCTGATGGATATGGACAAATCTGCAGCACTACGTATAGCTGCACCTTTTGGAGGCGGAATGGGCCGTATGCGTGAAGTATGCGGCTGTGTGAGCGGCATGTACATGGTTTTAGGCTATCTTTACGGATATGACGACCCAAAGGTATATGACGGCAAAAAAGAACTCTACGGACGCGTACAGGAACTGGCAGCCTCTTTCCGCGAAGAGAATGGTTCCATCATCTGCCGGGAGTTATTAGGAGAACAGGGAAAAGATCAGTCTTCTGTTCCGGAAAAACGAACAGAGGGATATTATAAAAAACGCCCTTGTAAGGAACTGGTGGCATATACTGCCGAGCTTCTTGCAAAGTACATACAGGAGCATCCTCATGGCAGAACTGACTTATAAAGAGATAAAAAGCGATCAGTACGAAGCAAGGATTGAGAAGATGCTGAGTACTCTTCCAGAATTTTGCGAGGATTTTATATTTGGCATCGCATCGGCGAAACCGGCCTCTACCCGTTATGCCTATCTGGTAGATATCAAGGTGTTTCTGGAATACGTGATCAAAAAGCTTCCACAGTATGGCGTCAAAGAGATGAAGGATTTTACCCTTGACATTATGGAACAGATCACGCCCAAGGATATGGACAAGTATTTAAATTACCTCTCCCACTATACTTCTGATGGCCGCGATTACCTGAATACGGAAAATGGGAAGCTTAGAAAGATTGCTTCTCTTTCTTCTATGTATAAGTTTTTCATCCGCCGAAATCAGTTAAAAAGTAACCCTACAATCTGTCTGGAACGGCCGAAGGTAAAAAATATCCAGAAAGTGGTATTAACAGATGAGGAGGTGGAAACACTGCTTTCAGACATCGCCTCCGGAGCCAACCTTTCTGCAGCACAGATGAGAACTCATGCAAAAAGGAAATACAGAGATCTATCCATCGTAGTTCTGCTTCTTTCCACAGGAATGCGTGTATCAGAACTGGTGGGTCTGAACCTTTCCGATATTTACTTTGATACTCCTGATGAAGACGAGGAGGGAAATATCGTATACTCCGCCAAAGTCATTCGAAAAGGCAATAAAAAGGATACAGTAGTCTTTACTGAGGAATGTATGAGTTTCCTGCGGATGTATCTGGAAAAGGAACGTACAGAGCTTCTTAAGGCAGCAGGGAAGAACCCGGATGAGGAACCGGCCATGTTTATCTCATTAAAGGGGAACCGCATGGCTGCCAATTCTGTGGAACATATGGTCAGTGATTATTCGAAAGGCTCGATTCCCTTAAAGCATATTACGCCTCATAAGTTTCGTAAGACCCGGGGATCCAATCTGTATAATGCAACCGGTGATATCGAACTGGTACGTAATATTCTTGGGCACGAAGAAATTTCAACCACCAGCAAACATTACATATTGGATGCGGAGATCAAGAAAATCGGCGCCGCCTATATTGCAGCACCGGTTCATGAGGAATAAAAAAGAATGTGCACCAACACATTCTTTTTTATTCCGTAAATCACATATTATTATCCTTCCAGAATAATAGTAAATGGACCATCATTTGTCAGAGATACTTTCATATCTGCCCCAAAGGATCCTTTTTCTACTATCGGTACGTATTTTTTACATTCCTCAATGATGTACTCATACAGCTCATTTGCAAGCTCAGGGGAACCGGCTTCGATAAAGCTTGGGCGATTTCCTTTCTTACAATTGGCATATAAAGTAAATTGGGAAATTAATAATAAAGATCCATCGACATCTTTCAGAGACAGGTTTGTTTTGTGGTTCTCATCTTCAAAAATCCGAAGACCTATCATCTTTTTTACCAAGGCATCAGCAGTTTCCTTTGTATCATTCTGACCGATACCAATCAGAACCATGAATCCTTTTTCAATGGAACCTATGACAGAGCCATCTACAGAAACAGAGGCACTGCTGACACGCTGTATTACAAATTTCATGTTTTTCTAAACGAGACTGCGCTCTTTTCCTTTCACAAATTCTTTGATCAAATCTACAGTGCCCTGAATGCCTAAAATAGAACTGTTGATACAGAGATCATAGCTGGAGATACTTCCCCAGGTCTTATTCGTATAATAATTATAATAACTTGCTCTCTGCTTATCGGTTTTAATAATGGCTTCTTTTGCCTTGGCACTTGTCGTATTATTTCTTCTGGCAACACGTTCCATTCTATGATCCATATCACCATAAATAAAAACAGAGACTCTGGCTGGATTATCATCCAGAGCATAATCAGCACAGCGTCCTACCAGGACACAGGGACCTTCTTTGGCGATATCCTGAATTGCATGTAACTGAGCAAGAAAAACCTTCTGAGTCAGTGGCATTCCTGCCATGATTGGAGATGCATAAGACATGGAGTAGGTATCCATTACCAGCGAATACAGAAAACTGTTCGTTGGTTTCTCATCATGATTTTCAAACATTTCCTGGCAAATTCCACTGTTTTTGGCTGCACGATCCAATAATTCCTTGTCGTAGCATTTGATTCCCAGATCTTTTGCAAGAAGCTCTCCAATCTCTCTTCCGCCGCTTCCATACTGTCTTCCGATTGTTATAATTGAATTACATGACATATCCTTTCCCTCCTTATTTTACGATTTCAAATTTCTGTCTATATTATATAACATAATTGTCTAATATTCCATTATTTTTAGTAATTTTATAAAATACTCAGGTAAGGGTGCCTCAAACTCTACATAAGTTTCCGTTCTGGGATGGATAAACCCTAATGTCTGCGCATGCAGGGTCTGGCCTTGAAGACCGCTTATGGGACATTTAGCCGGGCCATAGATCTCATCTCCCAGTAACGGATGCCCGATACTGGACATATGGACTCGGATCTGATGGGTTCTTCCGGTTTCCAACTGACACTCAATATAGGTGTATTGTCCAAACCGTTCCAATACATGATAATGGGTGATGGCATCTTTTCCATGTCTGGCGTGAACTGACATCTTTTTACGATCCGTTGGATGACGCCCAATGGCGGCATGTACGGTGCCGTCATCTTCTTTTATATTGCCATGGACAATTGCCCTGTATTTTCTTGTACTGGAATGTTCTTTTAACTGCTCTGCAATATGCCTGTGAGTAAAATCATTTTTACAGATTACCAGGGATCCTGTGGTGTCCCTGTCAAGGCGGTGTACGATTCCAGGCCGTAACACCCCGTTAATTCCGGATAACTGGTCTTTACAGTGATACATAATGGCATTTACCAGAGTTCCACTGTAATGTCCGGCTCCCGGATGCACCACCATTCCCTTTGGTTTATTTACTACCAGCAGATCCTCGTCTTCATACAGGATATCCAGGGGGATATCCTCCGGAAGGATATCAGGTTCTACCTGATCAGGCAGATAAAGAGAAATCTCCTCTTCCCCCTGTAATTTATAATTGGCCTTGATCACTTTGCCATTTACGGTCACTGCACCGTCTTTTAACAGCTTCTGTAAAAAAGAGCGGGAATAATCCGGTAATTCTTCTGCCAGGTATTTATCGATACGAATCGGTTCTTCTATTTCTTCTGCAATTAAGAACTTGTGATCCATTCTTTTATCTCCTTACGATATATGATGATTGCCAGAAACATGGAAACTGTGACGTAACAGTCGGCAAGATTAAAAACAGGAAAATCAATCAAAGAAATATAAATAAAATCTCTTACATATCCATAGACCAGCCTGTCGATTCCGTTTCCCAGTGCGCCGGCAACAAAGAATACAAACAGGATTTTCAGCACACGGTATCTTTTCTCATCGGGAATCTTGAAATATAAATAAGGAAATGCAGCTAATAAGACTGCCACGATCAGCAGAAACAGCCATCTGAAATTCCGGAACATCCCCCAGGCAGCTCCATAATTTTCAAGATAATAAAATTCCAGAACACCTGGAATGACAGAAAAAGAAGGCCGTGATTTCAAAAAGATCACAGCCTGTTTTTTCGTAATCAG
The DNA here is from genome assembly GCA_051879475.1 of Muricoprocola sp. Taxonomy (GTDB): domain Bacteria; phylum Bacillota; class Clostridia; order Lachnospirales; family Lachnospiraceae; genus Marvinbryantia. The sequence goes on from JBJEMC010000208.1 coordinate 13,219, forward strand.
ATCTATCAGTGTAAATATTATGATTGCGATTACGGCGATCAGAAATTGCTTCGATTTCTTTTTTGTCAAAATATCCACCTGCTTTACATAACTATTTTATGTTAACTAAACTATTCCCGGTCGATGAGATCTCCATTAATGAAATTAATGGCAGCTCTGATCTCCTCATCTGTCACATCGGTATCTATAACTGCTTTTCCGATTTTTTTCAGTAAGATAAATTTGATTTTGCCGGCATCCATTTTTTTGTCAGATTTTGTAACCTGAAGGATCTCTTCTGTATCAATGCCGTCTACCGTAAAGCTCAGGTTAAAGCCCAGATTCATATCCCGGATTTCGTAAAATTCTTCTGTGGACAGATACTGTCTCTGGTAGGAAATGAAGGCTGCGGCAACACATCCCAGGGCAACACACTGTCCATGAAGAAGCTCTGGGGCTTTTACTTTTTCAATGGCATGGCCAATAGTATGACCAAAATTCAGAAGCGCCCGTTCTCCCTTTTCTGTAGGATCTTTTTCTACCACTGCCTGTTTAATCTTACAGCTTTCTTTTACCATCTCACGAAGAACAGAAATATCTCTCTCTTCGATCTCCATCATATGTTCAATCAGCCATTCATAATAAGTGGCATTTTTGATCAGACCATGTTTCAAGATTTCACCCATTCCACAGGCAAACTGTTCCTCATTTAAGGAATTTAACACAGACAGGTTGATATAGACCATAGAAGGCTGATGGAAAGCTCCTACCATATTTTTATAGCTGTTAAAATCAACACCTGTTTTTCCGCCGATGCTGCTGTCCACCTGTGATAACAGAGTGGTGGGAACCTGAACAAAATCAATTCCTCTTAAGTATGTAGCAGCGGCAAAGCCGGTAGTATCTCCTACTACTCCACCGCCCAATGCTATGAGAAGGTCACGTCTTTCAAAATGCTCCAGAATCAGATGTTCATAGAGATTCTGGACAGTACTTAAGTTTTTATTCTGCTCCCCCGCAGGGAAAACAAAGGTGGTCAGTTTTTTACAGGATCCTTCCAGGGCAGTTCTGACTTCTTCTTCGTATAATTCGCTGACATTACTGTCCGTAACGATACAGAGTTTTCTTTCAGCGATATTACAGGTTTCCTGCAGGTATTTTGCAAGGTTTTGAAAATTCTCTTCAAAATAGATGTAATATCCCTTATTTCTTTCGGTTTTTACGAATAAATTCTGTTCATCTGTATTCATTTATTTTTACCTCTCATACATATTTTTCAACTTCTACTAAGACGCGTCCCTTACGTGTCTGAGATACGATCCCGCGATAGCGGAATCTTCCATGCCCTCTTACAGAAATGATATCCTGTTCTTTTACTTTGTATCCATTTGATGTGATCAGTTTGCCATTTACAAATACGCTTCCACCTTCAATCAGGCCGCCCAGGCTGCTTCTGGAAGAGGAAAAAGCCAGTGCCAGCAGCGTATCCAAACGAACAGAAGCAACACTGCCCTTGATCAGTTCAAATTCCGGTTCATAATGGATTTCCTCTAAAGCTACTTCGTGAACCAGTACAGAGGTATGCTTTATTCTGACTAATTCACTTAAGATATAATCAGCAATCTTATCCAGGCAGAAGACAAAAGCCCCTTTCTTGTCACATAGAATATCCCCGATGGTGGAACGTTCAATTCCCAGACCCAGGATGGTACCTAAGTAATCTCTGTGCGTAAGTTCTTCCGCATATTTTTTACTGGAAGGCTCAATTCGCAAAACACGAATTGGATAGTCATCATTTCCTGGTTCACAAAAAAGAGCATCAGGAATAAATGCTATTATCTGACGCTCCGCCATCTCATAACCCCCAAATGTCCTGGTCTTTATAAATGACAAATCTTTGGCACAGCTATGGAAAATGTTTAATTCATTTAAATTTAAAAAATCACTGTATAATACGATATTCTTCCGGTCTGCCCTGACAGCCAGATCAGATAATCTTTTTGAAAATAATGTTTCCTCTTTATTCATATCACATGTTTATTGGCGGAATATCAAAAGCACCGTTTAAGATATCCTGAAAGTCGCCTGAAATGTCCACATTCTCAGGAGTAATGATAAAGATATAATTACTGATTTTCTGCAGATTGCCACTGATGGCATAACAGGAACCAGATGTAAAGTCAATGATCCTCTGTGCCAGATCAAGATCAATTCCTTCCATATTCAGGACTACAGTACATTTTGCCAGCAATGTTTCTGTAATTTCCCGGGCATCTTCCATACTGACCGGTCTTACCACACATACTGACATATCATTCAGGTTCTTGCGGGTACGGATCGGAGATACTTTACTGCTTGTTTTTGCAGAAGATACTGCTCCGGAAGAAACAGAGCCTGATTTAGATGTAGTTGTCTTAATCGTCTTTGACGGCTGTTTCACAGAACGTCGAATAATTGGTTCCTCATCCTCTTCCATGTCGTAATCATCATAAGATTCTGTCTGTTTTTTCTGGAAAAAATTCTTTTTAGGACGAGGTTCTTCATAGTCATCTATTTCATCATCCAGAAAATCATCCTCATCATAATCGTCTGTCAGTTTCATTGCATTTAATATTTTATCAAGAAAACTCATGTATTAATACCCTTTCATTCACAGCTGATAAACTCTCTCGCCAAATATACCGGTTCCAACACGTACAAATGTGGCACCTTCTTCAATGGCTACTTCATAGTCATTCGTCATTCCCATGCTTAAATTGCACATATTTACATTATCAATGTTTCTCTCTTTAATGTCAACAAATAAATGATATAAATTTCGAAAATATTCCCGGTTTTCCTCAGGATCAGATACGAAAGGAGCAATCGTCATAAGGCCATTTACCTGAATATTCGGATAATTTGCAACATTTTCTATAAATGGAATTACATCATCCATTTTAAGACCAAATTTTGAGTCTTCTTCTGCGACGTTTACTTCCACCAGAACAGGCATGATAATATTCCTTTTTTCGGCCTCAGACTGTATTGTTTCTGCTAAACGAAGAGATTCCAGTGAATGGATCATACATGCTTTGTCTATGATATATTTCACTTTATTTCTCTGCAGATGGCCGATCATATGCCATTTCAGGTTTTTGGGAAGCACTTCGTATTTTTCTTTTAATTCCTGTGGTTTATTTTCTCCGAAGTCAACCACACCAAGTGGAAGCAGTTCCTCTATCATGGAAACCGGTTTTGTTTTGCTTACCGCAATCAATGTTACATCTTCAGGATTTCTGTTGCTGCGGATACATGCTTTTTTCACATTATCAAGTACTGAATTATAATTTTCTCTGATCATAACATTATCCTCTGTCTTTATACTATTTTATTAAATGACTGCACCGTCTTCTTTTACTGCACTGGCATCTAAAGCAATATGGTCATACTGGGAAAGACCATAACTGTTTTCACTTTCCACAATACAATATTCTTCATTTTCATCTATAATCGTAATCTCTCTGAACACAGCGTAGCCCTTGTTGATATTATAGACTCCTGTCAGTGTTTCTGTCTCCGAGATCTGATACCGCTTGGAAGAATCCGGCATCAACACATAATCCCCTTCCTCAAAAGCCGTCGTATCCACGAGATAATAAGAATCTGTCTTATCATATACAGTAGCAGAAATATATTTTGTAATTGCGGAACCATCCGTATCGTAGGTTTCTTTTAAAATACCGATTTCATTTTCATTATTCTCCCGAACGGTGACATATTCTTTTGGTACTTTGTAAAATACCTTTTTCACAATCGCTGAATTTGGAATCTTCAGGCCGGATTGTTTATTTACCAGTAATTCAATCTCCACATACCTGTCATCAGCAAAACGTATGACAGAATTGCTGATATCCAGTTTACCAAAGAACTGGTCATCATTCTGTAAAATAGAAAAATCTGCATTAAAGGTAGAGCCATCTTCCAGAAACGTAAATCGAACCACCGTTGTGTTGGACAATTCTGTAGCAGTTTTTCTGTCAAGGGGAATCATCATGGACCACTCTTCGCTGGTGATCAGTTTATATACAGGATCTTTGGCTTTAATAGATTCCTTTAATCTGAGATTTTCTTTTTTGTAATTCGTGGTATTAAAATCTTCCAGTGTCACTTCTTCCGGTGTCAGGTTTTCCATATTGTCAATGGAATATACCACGATACCATCCTGCTGTGCCGGAATCAGATTCAAAGAAGAACTTCCAAGTCCCTTCTGCGCCAGATCCATAGCTGTCTGAGAAAGAATCTCCAGCATGGCAGTCTGTGCATCTGCCTTAAAATTATAGACAGAAGTATAGGATACGGACTTATAATTACGGGCAAAAGCAGATGCCACGTTTCGAAGGTTTGAGTAATCGATGTCTTCTTCTGTACTCTGGGACAACAGATCGGTACTGTTTAATTTTCCTATGCTGTAAATACCGGTAGACGCACCTACTTTGGAGTCTTCCTTTGCATAGTAGGTAATAGGTCCTGCCTGATTACTGTATACGATGTCTTCACTCTTTAATGCCAGGGCAGTGTAGCGGTAATTGCCCGACAGGGAACCTGCCGTCACCTCATAGGCTGTAATATGTGTGGAAGTCAGATACATTACCAGACAGATGACCATATATATAAAAAGTAAGCCAAACATGATAGTACCAATGTTGAAAATCGAATGCTTCTGCATCTTGACTACTTTATTTTTTGCCATTCTTTTTTCTACTCCTCCAGAGACTAACGTAACAAAGCCGGATAATTCTATCCGGCTTTGTTACGTACTATGTAACTATAATTAATCATTAATTACTTTATCACGCAGATATTCTGGTAATGCATCTAAGTCAACAGAAATACTTAAAACGAACGTAACATTAAATTTTTCACCGATCGCATCTAATTTCTTTAATGTTGGTTCAATATCTGCACCTTCCAGCTTAGCTACATTCAGGAAGCTGTCAAGATACATCTGTTCCAGGTCATGATCCTGTGAAATAATACCTGAAATAAATCCAATGAACTCATCTGAATTACTAACCATATATTCTGAAACATCAATCAGTCGAACTTTGTTATTCAGTTCATACATGTGTTTTGCATTTTTGTCCAGGTATACAATATTACCGTGTACAGATTTGATTTCGGAATTTACTTTATCAAGTAAAAATTTTGTTTTTCCATTTCCTTTTGTTCCTGCGATTATCTGTATCATCGTAATCTCCTCCTTCAGTTTCGTATATGTTCAATTATACTTCACGCGCTTCCAAATTACAACTGTTTTTTGTTTATAATTGACAGCAAATCATTCATTTCTTCATACAGGTCTGCTTTTGTGTCTGCTTTCATGATAATACTGAAAAAAGAATTTCCATAAGGGTCTTTTGACAGCAGGGCAAGGCAGGCACCGGCTTCATCTGTTGTTCCTGTTTTGCCGCCAAAGATCAGCACATCTTCCGGAGGGGTTGCTTCTCCGGTGAAATAATAATTTGTAGCAAACCATGTTCTTTCATACATTTCTCCATCAGCAGCCTGATAAGTAACAATATAGCTTGTCTGGTTGATGGCATCTGCAAAGGTATCATATTTGATGGCTTCATGAAACATCAGATAAATATCATAAGGGGTAGTATAATGGTTTTCATCCTGCAGGCCATGAGGATTCATAAAATGCGTTTTTGTTGCACCAAGGGCAGCAGCTTCCTGATTCATCAGATCAACAAAATCTTCCAGGCTTCCCGCAACATGATAGGCAATGGCATTTGCCGCATCATTTCCAGAAGCAATCAACAAACCATAAATTAACTGCTTTAAGGTATATTGATCTCCTAATTCCAGATAGCAGACGGAAGATTCCGGGTCAATGTCCAACATTGCTTCGTCAATCGTAACCACATCATCCAGATTGCCATATTTCAATGCCACTAGTGCCGTCATAATTTTAGTCAGACTGGCAGGATACAGCTGTTCATGAATATTTTTCGCATAAAGGACATTCTGTTCACTCAGGTCCAGAAGGGCTCCGGCCTGCGCGTACTGAACAGAAACTCCGTCAAAAGTTACATCTTCTGCTGTCACGCAGAGACCATCTGTAAGGGGAACAGCCCGCGCTTCCTGCTGAGGCATGTTTAATACCCCATAGGTACTGTCTTCTATCTGGTAAGGGTTCTCAAACTTAATTTCATGTGATCTGAAGAAAATAAGATAAATAATCGAAGCCACAAGGAACAGGATTAAGAGAATAAAGAACACAAATCCCATCATTCTCCTGCGTTCCTGTCTTCGTCTTCTGTTTCTTATTTCCTGTCTTGTCAAGGGTCTATCTGTACATTTCACGCCACTCTAACTCTCCTCTGTCTAAGGATTTCACTAACATTTCCGCAGTCGCGAGATTCGTAGCCAGCGGAACGTTATACGTATCACATAACCGGAATACGTTCTTGATATCCGGTTCATGCTTCTTAGGCTGCAATGGATCCCGCAGAAAAATCATTAAATCCATCTGATTTTGTTCAATCTGTGCAGCAATCTGCTGTACTCCGCCTAAATGGCCCGGAAGGTAGGTATTGATATTCAGTGATGTTGCCTCTTCAATCAATCTTCCTGTCGTATCTGTCGCATACAGACGATGTTTTGCGAGAATGCCACGATAAGCGATGCAGAAATTCTGCATCAGAATTTTCTTTGAATCATGTGCAATCAACCCAACATTCATGGTAAAACCCTCTCTTTCTAATTTTATCCTTATTTAATTAATACTTCTTAACCTGTAACCCCACATTTAACACTAATCCAATACCGATAAACAGTGTAACCAGGGAGGAAAGTCCTGAACTTACAAAAGGAAGCGGAAGACCCGTATTGGGCATTAATCCCGTAGCTACACAGATGTTCATGATACTTTGGATCCCGATCAGTGCTCCCATACCGCAGCATAACAGTGCACCGGATTTTTCTCTTGCATTATTTGCAATATGGAAACATTCCAGAGCAATTAAGATTTCCAGAATAATGATAATACAACATCCCAGAAATCCAAGCTCTTCGCCAGCAACAGCAAAGATAAAGTCTGTCTGTGCTTCTGACAGGAAGTTTCCGTTTTTTACGGATTCCACTGCCGTATTATCCAGTCCCTTTCCATATAACTGACCGGAACCGATAGCAATAATGGAATATGTCTGCTGGTATGCAGCACTTGGATACTGTTCCGGATACAGCCAGGCCATAATACGTGTAAGCTGGTAGTCCTGAAGCAGTGTCTGCCCGGGTTTCATGATCATACTGAAAAATACAGCAACCCCCGGAATCAATACAGCAAGGATTCCAAGAATGATCTTATAATCCAATCCTGCCACAAAGTACATGGAACTGAATAACAACAAAGTCAGGATACTTGTGGACAGGTTTGGCTGTTTATAGATAAAGAAAACAGGTATGGCCACGATGATCAGGGACTGGACAATTCTTTTGAAAGAACTGAGATCATCTTCATGTGCTGCAAAATACTGAGCAAAAAACATGATCAGTATGATTTTCATAAAGTCAGAAGGCTGAATCTGAATTCCTCCGATTACAAGCCATCTGGTTGCACCATTGACATTTCTTCCCACTACCATAACAGCCAGCAGAAGAATCAGACCAACCACATAAAAGATCCAGTAAAACTTCAGAAGCCATACATAATCGATCAATGAAACGATGACCATAATAATAAGCCCCATGACCAGTCCGAGGATCTGTTTATTCTGAGCATCTTTGTCTGCACTTCCAATGATCATGATTCCCAGTACAGACAATGCCACTACCCATAGTATTAAACGAAATTTGTAATCTCTTAACCTATATTGTCTAAACATTTATCTTCCCCATAAATAGATTTTTAATTTTTTCGAACAGTGTGTTTTCAGATTTTAATTCCATGAAAGGGACTGCTTCCCCGGTAATTCTTCTGGCTATATGAAAGAAAGCACATCCCGCAGGAGTATTCGTTCCCACCAGAGGTTCCCCCTGATTGGTAGAGATGACTACATTGCTGTCATCAAACACGATTCCAATCAGAGAAATAGCAAGAATCTCAGACACATCCTCCACAGACATCATCTCTCCTTTTTGTACCATTTCCGGGCGAATTCTGTTAATCAGAAGATCCAGCTGAATCATGCCCTCATTTTCCAAAATACCGATAATTCTGTCCGCATCCCGAATGGCTGCAACTTCCGGTGTTGTGACAACAATTGCCCGATCTGCGCCTGCTATGGCATTGCGAAATCCCTGTTCAATGCCCGCAGGACAATCCAGAAGAACGTAATCAAAATGCTGCTTTAACTCTTCAACCAGTTTCACCATTTGCTCTGGAGATACGGCAGATTTATCCCGGGTCTGAGCAGCCGGGAGCAAGTAAAGTCCCGGATAATGCTTATCTTTTACCAGGGCCTGCTTCAACCTGCAGTTTCCCTCTACCACGTCAATCAGATTATACACGATCCGATTTTCCAGGCCAAGTACCACATCCAGATTACGTAAACCGATATCTGTATCTACAAGCACCACTTTCTTATCCAGCTTTGCCAGCCCGGTACCAATATTAGCTGTTGCAGTTGTCTTTCCTACCCCGCCTTTTCCTGATGTAATTACAATCACTTCACACATAACGTATCCTCCACTTTTAAAATGTTTTTTAAATGTGGGTATTTCCCGGTACGCTTTTGTATCTTAGTTGTTACTGGAACGCACGTGAACAGTAACTCTTAGTCTGTTCTGGCTCCAGAAATAGCTCCACCGGAATACAGAGAAGCATGTCCGGTAATCAGAGTATCTGGATCAGCAAGGTTAAAAATGTATCGAATCATATCTTTTGCCAGTAAAGATGCATTTGCCGATGTATAACCATTGGAAATTCGGCAGGCGATGGCAATGGACGGATCATCCAAAGGTGCATAGCCGATAAACAAAGCATGGCTTGGTACACCGGTCTCTTCCGCAGTACCTGTTTTGCCGGCCATTGGGATCTCAATTCCATCCCAGTACTGGTTCTGTTCAATCATCTGATGCATACCATTTTTAATCGTTGACCAGGTATAATCAGATGCCTCTACATAATCGTGGATTACCGGAGTTTTTTCCAGAATGGTACGTCCACTGTAATCGGTGATCTTATCGATCAAAGTAAGGTCATAGCATGTTCCGCCATTTGCAATGGTTGCTGCATAACGGGCAAGCTGAACCGTTGCATAAGCATTGGTACCCTGTCCCATAGCAGATGGTGCCATGGCATTGTCAGAAATATGCGGTGTGCTTTCATCCATCTCAATGCCGGTTTCCTGGTCAAATCCGAACATAGAAGCATATTTTGCAAGTTTTGCAATACCCGTTGCATCATCAGCTTCTCCGTTAACCGCACCAAGATTACCAAGTCTTACACCAATGGCATTGAAATAATAGTTACAGGATTCCTGAATAGCCGTCGCAAGAGAAAGTGAACCATGCATACCAGTAGGACCGATCCAGCAGTTAATATTCGGCTCAACATCCTTAAATACACCAGTACAGTTGATGGTTTCATCTTCTGTAATTACGCCTTCATTGATACCGGCGATTGCAGTAACAATCTTGTAGGTAGAACCAGGAGCTGTCAGTTCCTGTGTTGCCTTATTAAAGAACGGGCTGGACTTATCTGTCACCAATTTTTCAAAATACTCTTCATCCATATCATTTGCAAGGCGGTTATTGTCATATCCCGGATAAGTTACACAGGCTAACACATTTCCATTATTTGGATCTGTAATGACCATAGAACCGGAACAAGGTGCCAGTCCCAGAGAGGATGGATGAATTTCCAGGGAATAGATCTTATCTTTGATAAAATCATAGGAATACACACTTCCGTCTTTTAACCCTTCATAACTTGCAGTATCTTCTTCCAGGATTCCCTTATCAAATAAGAGGCGGCATACCGTCTGAGGACTTAAAAGATCATCCTGGATCATGTAACGGTAAACTTTCTTGCTGAAATTATGATCATCTTTCATGTACTCTTTCAGGTAATCACAGAGATTTTCATAGATTTCATCCGTATCCATAAACTGTGATTCTGTAATGATTTTGGAAATATCCATCCAGTCCTGAGAAATCGCATAGGTCAGATATTCTCTCAGGCTTAATGTTTCATCCTTCGTCCATTGCAGATATACAGGATCAGTCTCATCAATAGCATCTTCTTTTAAGATACCAAGCTCCGGCATGGTAGTTGAGGTAAGATAATCAATATAAACCTGCATCTCTTCTGAAAGCTCATTATACGGTTTGGGATCTTCAGAGAGAAGATCGGCCTTCAGTTCATCAAAAATCTCCGCTTCCCTTACACAGAATTCCTGGTAAACCTGCTTTTCCAGATCCGTGGCATCATCAGATTCCAGATGGGATACACTCAGTACATTGTTTTCGAAGAGCGCATAATAAATATCATATACAGGAATTACGATCTCATTGGTACTTACCTGTGAATTATCAAATTCCTTATAGTCGTAGGTATATTGCCATACAATTCCGGCAATATACTGTTCCAGGAGCTGATAACCGGCTTTTTGCCAGTCAGTCTTGATTGTAAGGTAAATATCATCTCCTGCCTGAGGTTCTACCACGGAATCTTCCTGTAAGATCTTACCAAGGTTATTGACATATACGGTTTTTTTACCGTCTACGCCCTGAAGTTCTTTTTCAAAATACTGTTCCAGGCCTACTTTACCGACAATATCTGTACTGTCGTAAACATTTTCTCCCACATCAGAATTTAAAGATGTCATTTCTTCTGCTGAAATAGGGCCGGTATAACCGATAATATTTGCATAATACAAACTTTCATTGTAAACACGGATAGAACTTTCCACCACATCTACGCCGACATAATACCCTTTGCTTTCCATCAGCCGTGACATGGATTTTTCAGAAATATTTTTTGCAATGGTGGTAGAAACATATTTCTGATAACTGTTCTGGTTGATGGCACTTCTAAGCCCTATGATCTTCAGGGCATCTTCATCCGATAATTTTTCCGGAAGCCCGTATTCTTCCAACTCTTCCGGAGTATAATCCACCAGTACCCCGTAACCATATGTTCCATCTCCGCCAAGTTCCTTCACCATATCCTCGGCAGAAATGCTGATCTGTTCCTCTGTCAGATCATCGGTATAAGGTTCTCCATACACATCAGCTTTGAATCGCAGCAGGTTAAAACCGCTTTTGGTGTATTCATACTCCCCTGCGTCGTTAATGGCAACGGCGAAATTCATATAAACATCATCTCCATTATCATAGAGAATCTGCATGATTTTATAAAGATAACTGTTGATCGTCAGATTACGTTCTCTTGTTGTCTCATAGCTTCCAAGATCCTGAAAAGTAACATCATAAGACAGTTTATTATAGGCGAGAAGATTGCCGTCACTGTCATAGATACAGCCTCTCGTGCTGGGAATGGGAGTTTCAGTCTTAATCTGAGTAGTAAATCTTTCCTGATAGGATTCTCCGTTAATGATTTGTAAATCAAATAAATGCCTGATCAGTATATAGCCAAATATGACAAAGATAATACTCAGAATCAAAGAACGTTTCTGGAAAAAATTGGAAATCCATTTTTTTACAGTTTTAAACAAAACTATCTACACTCCTTTTATCTGCTTTTTCTATCTTACGGTTGATGGAAAGGAACAAACGATATAAAACCAAAGTAAGTACAATGGTATATACAACTTCAGGAAGAATAATCCTTTTCAGATAATAGAAAAATCCCACTCTTCCCCTTAAGAGAAACTGAAACGTATATACCAGTATTCCGTAACAAAAATCACTGATGCTGGTAAGCAGCACCGGCATTTTTATATCATCATCATAAAAAATACGGTAGCAATATCCACATAAATATCCGATCACCATATAGATAAGTGCCCGGAAACCAACCACATAATATCCTAATACCATAAAGGAAAGATCACAGAGGAGCCCGCAGAAGAATCCCACCAGTAATCCGCAGGTCTTTCCCCTCATCAGTCCCATAGAAACAATAAAAATGATCATGAGGTTCGGACAGACATTCGCTATGGAAATGGCCGGCATCACCGTACATTGTAGTATAAGGCAAAGGATGACCATGATAAATAACCAGAATCTAGATTTCATAATATACTGCCTTTCTTATTATTTTGCCGTTTCTTTCAGATTCTTGATTACAAGTACTTCTTTAATATCATCAAAATTCACAACAGGAGAAACATAGCCTGAACGTGTCAGGTTGTTTGCATCTGTTCCAATTTCTGAAATATATCCGATCAGGATTCCCGGAAGGAACTTATCACTGATCTGGGAAGTGACAACAGAATCTCCTGCTTTTGCTTTGGACTCAGGGTCTTCCAGTTTTACCAGCTGAAGTTTTCCATCATCGATTAATTTCAGATCACCGGCAATGATACAGGTCTCACTTGTTTCAGAAATTTCTGCACTGACATTACTGTAATCATCTATGATAGAACGTACCGTTGCCCAGTTTGGCCCTACATCCACAATAATACCCACCAGACCGGCACCGGCGATTACATTCATATCAACGGCTAGTCCATCCATAGTACCTTTATTGATGGTAAACTGATTATACCAGTTAGAACCATCTTCTTTTGCAATGACTCTTGCTCCAACTTTTTCATAACTCTCATATTTATGATCCAGTTCATAAAGATCTCTGAGACTGTTTAATTCGTCCCGGTCCTGCAGTAACTGAGTATTTTCCACGGTAAGGGCATCCACCTGAGCCTGAAGTTCTTCATTTTTGGTAACCAGGTCAAGATTATCCTCAAAATAATCCATCTTTCCGGAAAGCCATCCTCCAACCTGATTGATTCCGCTTTGCAGTGGCGTCAGTATAAAACCTGTCACGTCTTTCAGAGGACTTTGATCCAGGTTAAATGCGAAACTGAGAATAATCATAATGCCGCAAAATAAGGATAAGAAAAATAAAAGTAATTTGCTCTTTGTATGTTCCTCAATATTATTTTTTTTCATAAATTTCCTCTTTTATATAAAATTTCCTGTCAGATCTTTCAGGGAATATGTATAATCACGGATCAATTCAGGATGAGCCATAATGATCTGTATCCCCCTTAAGGTCGTCAACCCCGGCTCCCTTACAACAGAAATCGGAATGCCAAGTTTCAATCTCAGATAATCAGTCAGATTAAGAATCAGAGAACTGCCTCCTGCAAGACATAATCCTGCTTCCTGAATATCTCTGTAAAACTGAGGAGGAAGTCTGTCAAGAATTCCCCGTAATTCTTCAATGATCGTATCAATGATGGGAGTGACGCAGTAGCTGACAGCCATAGATGAAACTTCTGCAGTTACCGGAAGCCCGGATACTGTACTGATTCCATATACTTCCATACTTTCCGCAGGGCCGTCATCCACATATGCCAGGCGGTGCTTCAGGTGTGAAGCTGTTTTTATACCGATATGCAGCTGATACATTCGCCGGATCATCTTGGTAATATCCTGATCCAAATCGCAGCCACCAAGATGAAGAGTCTTACTGATCAGAATCTTTCCTCCGGCTACCACAGAAATCTCTGTGGTTCCTGCCCCGATATTTACCAGCATACTCGCCCTGGGAGAATCCACGGAAACTCCCACACCAATATTGTCGGCAATTCCTTTATCTACGAGATAAATCTTATTTGGCTGGATAATCCCGCACAGTACATTATAGTATGCACGTTTTTCCACCGGTGAGATGTCTCTTGGAACCGCAATAAAAATTGCCGGTTTTCCAGAAAGGATATGTTTTTGTTTTTTTAACAGATGCGAAAGCACGATCTCTGCATTGCTGGCATCTGCGATCATCCCATGGACCATGGGACAGCTTGCTGTCACATTGACCGGAGTTTTTTCATACATATCATAAGCTGCATCTCCGATGGCAATGACATGATTCTTATCACGTATCGCAATCATATTTTTTTCACATACAGTGATCCTGTTCTTTTTATCACAAATCTTAATGGTATCTGTACCAAAATCTATTCCTAAAGCGTGATGAATTGCCATTTTTATCCCTCGGTATCGTTATTAATCCATTTTTCCGGCTTCCCGGAAACTGTAATAGGAATGATCCCCTATAATGATGTGGTCGATCAGTTCAATTCCAATCAGATGTCCGGCACTTTCTACTCTTTTGGTCAGCAGGTCATCTTCCTGGCTGGGCGTAGCCTCTCCACTTGGATGATTATGAAGAAGAATAATATACACTGCATTATGCTTTAATGCCTCCATAAAAATCTCCCGGGGAGAAATAACAGACTGGTTTACTGTCCCTTTGGAAATCATCTGCTCCGCAAGCAGCCGCCCCTTTACATTGAGCATAAGAAGCAGTACCTGTTCCTGATCGCAGTGCCGTAATTCTTCCATATAGTATTCAGCAACAGAAGCGGCAGTCTGAAACTGGATACCCCTTTCTCTTGATGATTTGGAAAGTCTCCTGGCAAATTCCAGAATACACTGGATCTGTATGGCTTTTACCTGTCCGATTCCTTTTATGGTACATAATTGTGCAGTACCAAGCCTTTGAAGGTTACTTAAGGAACCATTTTTACAAAACTTCTGAAGCAGCTCATAAGCCAGCTCCAAAGCAGTCTGGCCACCTGTACCGGTGCGCAGGATCACTGCAAGAAGCTCTGCATTACTTAAACTCTCTGCCCCATGCTGAATACACTTCTCATAAGGTCTTTCCTGTGCAGGAAGGTCTTTCATGGTATATTTTTCTTTATTTTCCATAGTGTATGCTGATCCCGGCAAGTAAACAAAACGACACACTATATGTTATATTAACATAATCAAATTCAAAAGTATATATTTCAGATATTAAAAATTCCTATATTTTTTTATGACAGCCTCTGCCACCTTTAATCCATCCATAGCTGCGGAAGTGATTCCACCGGCATAGCCCGCTCCCTCTCCGCAGGGGTAGATTCCTTCTATATTGGAAATAAACTCACTGCTTCGATGAATTTTCACAGGAGAAGAAGTGCGGCTTTCCACACCTGAAAGAATGGCATCTTCCCGGGAAAATCCCTGAATATAATTCTCAAATGCCAGAATTCCCTTTTCCAGTGAATCCCCCAGAAATGCAGGAAGCCCTTCCCGAAGATTCGTCAGTTTATAAGAACCCTTTATACAGGGCTTCACCTCTCCCAGGGAAGTGCTGACACGATTTTGACAAAAGTCACCGAATAACTGCACCGGAACACTGCCATCGCCTGCCCTGTAGGCAAATCGTTCCAGGTCACGCTGAAACTCTACGCCTCCTAAGATTCCCGGATGACCAAAGTCCTCCGGAGTTACGGTAACTACCATGGCACTGTTGGCATTTCTGGCATCCCGGGCACGGTAACTCATCCCATTTACTGCCGTCATATGTTCTTCTGAAGAGGCATTTACCACATAGCCCCCGGGACACATGCAGAAGGAGTATACTCCTCTTCCATTATCCAGTTTTCTGGTCAGTTTATAGTCTGCTGCAGGGAGCAGAGAGTGACGTTCTATTCCATATTTTGCACGGTTTATCATCTCCTGAGGATGTTCGATACGAAGACCTACGGCAAAGGATTTTGGAGACATATCCAGTCCTTTCTCTTCTAATAAACGAAACGTATCTCTGGCACTGTGTCCAATAGCAAGAATCAGGACATCACAGTTGATATGTCTGTCATGATTGATGGTAATCTGGGAAATATTTCCATTTTCAATAGCAAGATCTGTGACCTGGGAGCGGAAATGAATTTCTCCTCCGTACTTTATGATCTCCTGCCGGAGATTCTGAATCACATTTCTTAACACATCCGTTCCGATATGTGGTTTATTCACATACAAAATGTCAGAATCCGCCCCTAAGTCTACGAAGGTCTGAAGGACAAATTTGTTTCTTCCAAATTCATCTTTTACCCCTGTGTTCAGCTTCCCATCTGAAAAAGTTCCGGCACCGCCTTCTCCAAACTGGATATTGGAAGAAACATCCAGTTGTCCGGCCTTCCAGAAGTGTTCCACAGCAGCCGTTCTCTGTTCAACAGAATCCCCTCTTTCTAAAAGAACAGGAGAATAGCCTTCCTTTGCCAGAAGATAGGCACAAAAGAGTCCCGCCGGTCCTGCACCCACGATCACCGGAGGATTTTTTAACGTTTTCTCTCCATGGGCAGGGCAATGATATACGGGATCTTTTGCCAGAGTGATTTTAGGATCTTTACATTTTTTTAAAAACTTTTCCTGCCCCTTTATCCTGACATCAACGGTAGCCACGTAAAAAATATTGGGCTGTTCCCTTGCATCTATGGAGCGTTTCTTAAGTATTACTTCTTCAATCGAAGAAACGGGAATCCTGCATTTTTTTGCGGTAAGATTACGTAGTGTTTCTTCATCGTATTGAAGAGGAAGTTTTAAATTCTGTATTCGAATCATGGTGATTCCTCCTGATTGTTGGCAGCATGTATTCCTGCAAGAAAACCACTGGTCCATGCCCACTGTAGATTATAGCCGCCACACTTACCATCCACATCAAGTATTTC
>JBJEMC010000209.1:0-5921 GCA_051879475.1 Muricoprocola sp.
CACAGCGAAAAAAGCAGGTAAAGCAAAGATTACCGTGAAGTCAGGTAAAAAGGAATTTACTGTGACGGTAACAGTAACGAAATAGTGGATGAGGTTATAGCTTTTAGCATGGAAACAAAAAGAAAAAAGAAATTATGGAATGCGGTCATGGTATTACTGATTCTGGTAATTGCAGGAAGCGCAGTACTGACAGTGGGAAAGATAAAGGGCTGGTTTGATAAACCAGAGGATATGGTCGTATCCAGTGGGATGATAAAAGGTGTAGTAAATATTCAGAGACAGGGAATAGGATATGCACTGAGCCCGGAATCAGCATTACAAAGTGGTGACCTGATTGAGACAAAAAAGGGGGCACAGACAGAACTGATCTGGAAGGATCAGCAGTGGATGGTCTTAAATGAAAAGTCTGAAGTGACCTTGTCTTCCTGTGAAAAAGAAGAAAGTAATGTGATGATTTCCCAGGGGGAAATATTTGGAAATATGGCTGGGTTCTAGGATACACTTCAGGTTTCCTTTGCAGAAAATAAAGCTATGCTGGAAGGAGCAGTTTTTTCTGTCAGTGTGCAGTCTGGAAGCAGTACATTAAATATTTATGCAGGAGATGTGAGTGTTTTTCTTTCAGACGGAACGCAGGAAAGAGTGGAAGCAGGAGAAACCTTATCCGTTGTAAATAACAGCGATGATACCGTTTCATATCGGATTCAGAAGATACAGGCATCTTCTTTAAATGAATTCCAGATTACACGTGCTCAGAGTTGTGACAGTGAGGAGCAGCTTTGCTTTACAGCTGCGGAGTTGCAAAAAGTGCTGGATGACCGTGAGGCAGAAAAGCAGGCGGCTCTGGAAGCGGCATTGAACGCAGAAAAAATCTCAGTAAAAGAAGAGACAGAAGCAGCGGATAAAGGGCAGGAATCAGAAGCGTCAGACCAGGAAGAAGGAGAGAATCAAGGCAGTGTGGAGGAATATACTCCTGATGAGGTGCAGGTTGCAGGTGATGATATCAATGTATGTACCATTACGATCCGCTGCGATACGATTCTGGATAACATGGAAAACCTGGATGCAGGAAAAGAAGCCTATGTACCTTCAAATGGGGTCATTCTTGCAGCCAGCAGTGTAGAATTTGAGGACGGAGAGACAGTTTTTGATGTATTAAACCGGGTTTGTGAGTATGCAGATATCCAGTTAGAGTATTCCTGGACACCGATCTATAACAGTTATTACATTGAAGGAATCAATCATTTATATGAATTTGACTGTGGAAACGAATCCGGATGGATGTATAAAGTGAACGGCTGGTTCCCGAATTATGGATGTTCCGGTTATACATTGGAAGATGGGGATAACATTGTCTGGTGTTATACTTGCAACGGATTAGGTGCAGATGTCGGAGGCGCAGTTCGCTAAAAGAGTATTGCAAGAAGGAGCCGGTGGCAGAGATGAAAGAGAAGATGAAAAAATTAGCTGTTATATGGATGACTGCAGTTCTATGTACAGGGAATGTACTGGCAGAGGAACCCTTCGATACCACGATGGAATATGGGGAAGAAACAGAAATTCGGATGGAAGAATCTGTGGAAGAATTTGAGCAGGAAGAAGCCGGAAGCCAGATAGAAGAAATCGTGGTGGAGTTCGAGGAAGAAACAGAGTTTGCAGACAGTGATGCTTTAAAAGAAACAGAATATCAGGAAGAGATGTCTGAGGAAATATTAGAAGAGGAAATGTCTGTGGCAGCACTGGCAGAAGAGGAATATATAACAGAAGAGAAGGCAAGTGAAGCAACCACTGCTTCTCGCACAAGTGCGCAGGATATAAAGAAAGTATATACTGCTACAGGAAAGAATTTGTCAAAGTCAGCGGCCAAATATACTCCGACAGTTGCATCTATTAATGGGGAATGGCAGATCCTTGGATTGGCCAGGAGTGGAAAACTGGATGAAGAAGTATCTCAGAAATATCTTGAGAATGTGATCTATACTCTTCAGGAAAAGAATGGTGTGCTTCATGAGAAAAAATATTCTGAGTATTCCCGTGTGGTATTGGCATTGACATCCATGGGCGTCGATGTAACAGATGTTGCCGGTTATGATTTGCTTCAGCCTCTGGCAGATTACGATAAAACCGTATGGCAGGGGATAAATGGAGCAATCTGGGCCTTGATTGCATTTGACAGCCACGGGTATGCGATACCGCAGGTGGAAGCTGGAAAAACACAGAACAGCAGACAAAAGCTGATTGAAAATATTCTGTCTCAGGAGATGTCCGGCGGTGGATGGGACATGTCCGGACAAAGTGCGGATCCGGATGTTACAGCCATGGCAATACAGGCACTTGCACCGTATTACAGTACAGATGAAGATGTCAAAAATGCAGTAGACCGAGGGATTGCAAAACTTTCTTCCATGCAGAAGAAAAACGGGTCTTATGCAACCTATGGGACAGAGACATCAGAGAGTTGTTCACAGGTGATCGTTGCTCTGACAGCTTTGGGAATTGATCCAAACACGGATAAAAGATTTGTAAAAAACGGAACATCTGTTGTGGATGCTCTTATGACTTATGCCAATACGGATGGCTCCTTTTTACATGTGTTAACCGGAAAAGCAGACCAGATGGCAACAGAGCAGGCTTATTATGCTATGACGGCATATATGCGTTTCCTAAATGGAAAAAACAGTCTGTATGATATGAGTGATGTAGAACTGCAGTCCGATCAGGAGAAGAAACCTCAGAAGGAAAGTGAGACAGAAAAAGAAACAGGCAGTGGCTCTGAAAGGGAGTTGGAAAGTGGAAATAAAAACAATGCTTCTAAAAAGGAAACCGGTGGAAGTACGAAACAGGTAAATCTTGTATCTCAAAGGACAAACACTACAGTGGCAGGAAAAACAGATTCTGGCAGTCAAAGTGAGCAGAAAAAAGAGTCAGAAAGGGAATCAGAAGAGAAAGAGGAAGAAACATCCCGGGAAACAGGCACTGCAGAAACAGAGAAGGAAGTTGCTGATTTGATCTCTGAGATAAACAGTCTGTTTCGGAAATCAAAGACAGAGAAAAGACTTCCGGAAAATGCATCTGATTATACAGATCAGCAAAAATTCCAGATTCTGGAGATTTACCGTGCTTATCTGAATCTTTCGGAAGAACAGAAGAAGAAAGTTGAAAACAGTGGACATTATCAGGATTATTGTAAAGAGATAGAGAATTTAAAAGAATATCATCATTTTGATGAATCTACAGGAACGGATCTGCGGGATAATGAAGAAGAGGTATTACCGTGGTATGTTCAGGTGGAGGTAAGTGCCCTTACTGTAGATCTGGATAGAGCAGAGAAAGTAAAAGAAGCTCTGAAAGGGCAGGGAGAATTACTCAGTGATATGAATATTTCTCTGACAGACATGCTGAGTCATACACAGTGGGAACCGCAGGATCTGATCCGTGTCAGTATTCCGCTGATCGACCTGGGAGAATATGAACATGTGGCAATGGTTCATGTGAAAGAGGATGGTACGATGGAATTTCTTACCGCGCATATTGCCGGTAAGAATCTGGAATTCGATACAGACCATTTTTCCAGCTTTGGGGTTGTGGGATACCATGGTTCCATGGAAGAACTGATGACACAAAAGGATGAAAATCCTATATGGATGTATCTCCTGCCTGGAGCAGGGGCGGCACTGCTTCTGACCGTCCTTTTGATCATCCGTATGGCAGGAAAGCGGAAAGGCAGAAAAAACAATGAGAGATAAATTTTCAGTCTATCATCCAGTGATCAATTTTACATTTTTTATTGGTGCGATTGCCTTTGGGATGATTTTGATGCATCCGGGATTTCTGATATGTTCCCTATTGTTATCTGTACTGTATTTTCTGACGATAAAGGGAAAACAAGGATGGAAATTCCTTTGCGGCATGATTCCGCTTTTGCTGATGCTGTCCCTGCTCAATCCTCTGTTTAACACGGGAGGGGAACATGCATTGTTCTATTATGGCAAAGGGCGTCCCTACACATTGGAGGCGGTTGCCTATGGAGCAGCACTGGCAGCGATGATGATCTCCGTTCTGATCTGGTTTGCCTGCTATAATGCAGTTATGAGCAGTGATAAATTCCTGTATCTGTTTGGAAAAGCAGCACCTTCTGTTACCTTGATTTTAACTATGGTTCTCAGAATGGTTCCTTCTTATAAAAATAAGGTTATGCAGTTAAATAGTGCCAGGCAGTGTATCGGAAAGGGAGTAAACATTGGAAGTCGAAAAGAAAAACTGGATCATAGTGTGATACTTTTGTCTGCACTGACAGGATGGGCGCTGGAAGGAAGTGTCATTACGGCAGACAGTATGCGAAGCAGAGGATATGGATGTGGAAAACGAACCACTTTTTCTTTGTATCGTTTTGAAAAGAAAGATAAAGTATTGCTGGCAGTCATGATCGTACTGGCAGGAATCATTCTGTATTGTAGTTTCCATGGAGCAGTGCAGGTGAGTTATACACCGAAATTCTCAGCCGGAGATTTGCATAACCCATATGTAGCGATTGCTTTGGCAGCTTATGTGGCATTTCTGGTAATTCCATCTGTAATTAATATCTGGGAGGAGATAAGATGGCGCAGTTTGAAATCAGGCATGTAAATTTTTCTTATCCGACATCGAAAGATAAAAAGGCATTGTCGGATATTAATTTAAGCATCGAGCAGGGAGAATATGTAACAGTGTGCGGAAGAAGCGGAAGTGGAAAAACCACACTGTTAAGACATTTGAAGAGTGTACTTACTCCTCACGGAAAGATGGAGGGGGAGATTATTTTTGAAGGGAAACCGTTAAAGGATATTGACCTTCGTACCCAGTCATCCAGAATTGGTTATGTGATGCAGAATCCGGATAATCAGATTGTAACGGATAAGGTATGGCATGAACTTGCTTTTGGACTGGAGAGCCTTGGAACGGATCAGAAAACGATTCGTCTGAGGGTGGCAGAAATGGCCAGTTATTTCGGCATTCAGGGATGGTTTCATAAAAATGTAAATGAGCTTTCCGGGGGCCAGAAACAGCTTTTAAATCTGGCATCTATCATGGCCATGCAGCCAGGAGTGCTGATATTGGATGAGCCGACCAGTCAGCTGGATCCAATTGCTGCCTCAGATTTTTTAAATACGGTAAAAAAGATCAACCGGGAACTTCGGACTACCATTATTATCACAGAGCACAGGTTAGAAGATATTTATTATTGTTCTGATAAGGTTGTGGTGATGGATCAGGGAAAAATTCTTGTTGAGGATGAACCAAAGAGAGTAGGAGAGTATCTGCAGCGAGAAAAACATGAAATGTTTACAGCCATGCCGACACCGGTCCAAATTTTCTATGGTGTAGGAGAAACCGGGGACAGTCCTTTGACGGTGCGAGAAGGGGCACAATGGCTGGACAAAAGATTTGCTGATAAGAAACCGGAAATTGTTTCTGTAGAGGATCGTGACCGGGAGAAAGTGAATCTGGATAATATAGAAGATCCAGACGTAGTGGTGAAAGAAGCATGGTTCCGTTATGAAAAGGATGGCCCGGATGTGCTGAAGGGTGTGACGCTGCAGGTGCCGAAAAATGTATTGTATGCAATTGTAGGAGGAAATGGAACAGGAAAATCTACCACCTTGAAAGTAATCAGCCACATCTGTAAGCCATATCGTGGAAAAGTTCTGATAGATGGGAAAAAAGTGGAAAAATACCGGTCAGGAGAGTTGTTCCATGGCATGCTTGCCATGCTGCCGCAGGATCCCCAGAGCCTGTTTGCCAGAAAAACGGTGCGGGAAGAGCTGGAGGAGATGTTGGAGAAAAACAGTGATCAGAAGGAAGTGCGAATAAAGGAAATGGCAGAACTTTGTGATATCACTTTTCTTTTGGACAGCCACCCATATGATCTGTCAGGCGGAGAGCAG
>JBJEMC010000210.1:0-28806 GCA_051879475.1 Muricoprocola sp.
GGGCAGAGGCGGCATGAAGATGCTGGTACTGATCTGGGGAATTGCCCTGGCAGGAATTTTATTTAAAGCATTCTGGGTGACCTGTCCAAAATGGGTTTCCTCTGTAATCTATATCGGTATGGGCTGGGTAGCACTCCTGGATATTGGAAATATTTATCAGATATTACAGGGTGGAGGCTTTGCCTGGCTGCTGGCAGGAGGAATTATTTACACTGTTGGAGGTGTGATTTATGCTCTGAAACTGCCGATTCTTTCAAAATATTTCAAAGGATTCGGAGCACATGAGCTGTTTCATCTGTTTGTAATGGGCGGATCATTCTGCCACTACATGATGATGCTGTTATATGTAACAAAGATATAGTTTAAAAAGGACACAACATTCGGGGTTGTGTCCTTTTTTGACAAGTGAAACATTAAGCCTGTTTATTTAATTTTGCTGCCTTGCAGAAGAGAATATATCCCAGGATAAACATCACGGCAAGGATGGCCACTCCAACATTGACCATACCTGTAAGCTGTGCCACAGCGCCTACCAGCAGCGTCCCTACAAAGGATGCGCCTTTTCCAAAGATATCATAGATACCAAAGTATTCTCCGGATTTTTCCGGCGGGATGATCTTGGCAAAGTAGGATCTGGATAATGCCTGGATCGCGCCCTGGAACATTCCTACCAATATGGCCAGAAACCAGAATTCCCATTGTTTGTCCAACTGAAAGGCAAATATAATGATTCCTGTATAGGCCAGGATGCAGACCTTGATCAGACGGTCTGTGGGATATTTGGCGGAAAGCCTTGAAAATATTAAGGCACAGGGGAAGGCTACGATCTGGGTTACCAGAAGTGCCAGAAGAAGTCCTGTGGAATCCAGTCCCAGGGCACTGCCATATGCAGTGGCCATTTCAATGATCGTATAAACTCCATCAATGAAACAGAAAAAGGACAGAAGATATATAAATATGTTTTTCTGCTGTGATATCTCTTTTACAGTTTTTACAAGACGCTTAAAACTTCCCCGAAACGGATGGGCTGTCATTTCCACATAGTTTTTCTGTTCATAATTCTTTAACAGGGGCAGGGTGACTACCAGCCACCATACAGCATTCAAGATAAATGCAATTGCCATGGAACCGCGAAGGGTAAGACCGATCTTGTCATACATCAGAACCAGTACCAGGGAAAGGACAAAAGGAATACAGCTGCCAATATATCCCCAGGCATATCCGTAAGAAGATACTTTATCCATTTTTTCCTTCGTTGTTACATCTACCAGCATGGCATCGTAGAAAATCAGGCTGGCATTCAGGGCAGCCTTTGCAAGAACAAATACCACCAGAAAAACAAGCCAGGAAGATGGTATGGATAAGGCGGCACAGCCAATTACACCTAGCATCATACTTATGGTAAATAAGATTTTCCTGTAATTTTTTACATCTGCAACGGCCCCAAGAACAGGACCTAAAAAGGCTACTAAAATGGTAGAAGCAGATGCAGCGTATCCCCAGTAGGCCATATAATCCACTTCTGAAATGCCTGCCTGTCCTGCCAGGTAATTAAAATAGATTGGAACGATTGTGGCAATCAGCAGAACAAATGCTGAATTTCCCAGATCGTACAGAATCCAGTATTTTTCCAGTTTTGTCAGTTTTAAATCTTTCATTTTATTGCCCCTACTATTCAAAATTCCTGTTAAAACGCTCACCTAAAGGAGAACCTGTACAGACACTGATGTCAAATTGTTCCATCAGGCTGACCGCCACCGGGATTGACTGCTCAAATAGCGCATCAAGACCTGCATTGGAAGCTTTGCATTTTGGGTTATCTTTCATCTGATACATATGGCCTTTCAGTTCCTCATATCTTCCAATCCGTTTCAATGTCTGATTGATGAAGTTTTGTTTTCTTTCACAAGGAGCGGTAAAGATACGTTTTATCATCTTCATATCTTTAAAACAGGCACGAACAAGGCTGGCGTCCACATCCCTGCTGTAAAAGACGGCAGCCGCTTCTGCGCACTGTATGTCTGTCGGGATCAGATCCCCTGCGGGAAATGAAACCGCATCGATGCCATCTTTTCTCAAAAGAAATTTATCAAATTCTTCTTCAATCTCAACATGATTTACCCCTGTTTTTGCCACCATTTCTTCCACATAACCGTGACATTCACTGTCCAGGGTATAATGACAGATAAATCCCAGTAAATAGGCATATTCTGCACCGCACCTTCCGTAATGTCTTACTACCTTACGGCCATGTTCAAAAAATGGCTTTGCTGAAATATCATGCAGATGTGCCCCATATCGTGTCACGGCATTGCCTGACCAGCCCTTGTAAAAAAAGAAAATATCCGGACCCTGAAGGCCGATATGAAACTCTGATGGATGATTTTCGATGATCGCCTGCATTTCTTTGTTTAAATATCCTGAAACTATTGAGCCAAAACGCTCATGTGCATAAATAGACGGCATATGATCCTCCTCTTTCACTTATTATTAAGATTACTTATACTATAAAATGTTTTGAGGAAACTGTAAAGACATACAAAAAAATATATTTTGTTTGTTACTGGAACATGCGTGAACAGATTTTTCAAAAAAATAATACTTGATAAAAAGTTTAATATATGTATAATTAGAATCGTGTGTGAAGTTTAGTAAAAAGTGATTAAAAGTTTAGAATTAGAACGTTTCGAAAGAGCGGGAAAAGGATTATGGAAGCAGACTATATTAATAAAAGCATAGGTAAGAAACTGAAAGATTTAAGAAACAGGAACGGTCTGACGCAGGAGGAACTGGCAGATCGGACAGAACTGACGAAGGGATATATTTCTCAGCTGGAAAGGGGACTGGTAGCGCCTTCTGTGATTACACTGCTGGATCTTATCGAGTGCCTGGGAACAACCCCCTCGGAGTTTTTTAAAGAAACAGAAAAGGAACAGGTGGTCTTTTCGGAGCAGGGATTCTTTGAAAAGATTGATGAGGCGGGGAACAGTATTCAGTGGATCGTGCCCTCAGCACAGAAGAACATGATGGAGCCTTTGCTGGTGGTGCTGCAGCCTCACCAGAAACTGGATGAAGACAAACCTCATGCGGGAGAGGAGTTTGGCTATGTGATTGCCGGACGCATCCGTCTGCACCTGGAGGATAAGACGTACATTGTGAGGACGGGAGAAAGCTTTTATTTTCAGGCGAACAGTCTTCATTATATAGAAAACAATACTGCGCGCCCGGCGAAGTTTATCTGGGTGAGCACACCGCCGTCATTCTGACGAAATCTATGATTAAGGGAAGAGGAGAAGTAGAAATGCGGGAAAATGCACCAAATATCATTGAATTAAAACACATTACGAAGACATATGAAGATGGCTTCACTGCAGTTTCTGATTTTAACCTGGAAGTGAAAAGAGGAGAATTTGTTACTTTCCTTGGACCATCAGGTTGTGGTAAGACTACCACTCTGCGAATGATCGCGGGATTTGACATTCCTTCAGAAGGGGAAATTTTACTGGGAGGCAAGAATATTACCAATCTTCCGCCTAATAAGCGTCCGATCAACACGGTATTCCAGCGCTATGCGCTTTTCCCACATATGAACATATACGAGAACATTGCCTTTGGCCTGAAGCAGAAGAAGATGGCGAAAGACCTGATCAACAAGAAGGTAAAGAAAGTTCTGGAACTGGTGGATCTGGAGGGATTTGAGAACCGTTCTGTAAGTACGCTTTCCGGCGGACAGCAGCAGAGGGTTGCCATTGCCAGGGCATTGGTAAATGAACCGGAGATTCTTCTTCTGGATGAACCTTTGGGAGCACTGGATCTGAAGATGCGTAAAGAAATGCAGCTGGAATTAAAGAAGATGCATGATGAACTGGGGATTACCTTTATCTATGTAACCCATGATCAGGAGGAAGCTCTGACTATGTCAGATAAGATCGTGGTTATGTCAGAAGGAAAGATGCAGCAGATCGGTACACCGGAAGATATCTATAATGAGCCAAAGAATGCCTTTGTAGCGGACTTTATCGGAGAGAGTAACATTTTCAATGGAATCATGACAGGAAAATGGAAAGCAAGATTCTGCGGTGGAGAATTTCGGTGTGTCGATGATGTGGAGGAGGGTACTCACATTACTGCTGTTGTGCGTCCGGAAGATGTAATTATTTTACCGCCGGATCAGGGAGCTATTAAAGGTGTGGTTACTTCTGTTATTTTTAAGGGGATGCATTATGAAATTACCGTTGCATCCGGAAAAAATGAGATGGTGATTCAGTCTGTCCGTTCTGCAAAAGTAGGAGACCGTGTTGGCCTTAGTGTAGAACCGGACAATATCCACATTATGATTGCAGAAGACCATACGAATTATTTTACAGCTGAAATCAATAAAAATTATCGTCTGGAGTATAATGGACAGGTGATCAAGACCAGTCTTACCAGTCTGATCAAAGGAAGCAAACGTCTGGAAGACGGCACTTTGCTGGATGGAAATGGAGAAGCGATTGATCCTGGCAGTACCAAAGTTGTGGTGTCTATTCAGCCTCAGGATATTGATATGACAGACCATGTAGATGAAGGAATGGTAGATGGTTATATCAGTAACCTGATCTATAAAGGCGACCATTACAGTTATGTAATTCATACGGAACTGGAACAGGATTTCATTGTAGATGATGAAGATCTCTGGAACATGGGTGACCACGTTGGGCTCATTATGCCATTGGAAAAGATGACCTTTAAATTAAAACACTAAGGAGGGCACATGGATGTTTAAGTTTTCCAGAAAAAACCTGGTACTTCCCTATGCAGTCTATCTGTTACTTTTTGTGGTGGCTCCGCTGGTAATTCTGTTTTATTTTGCTTTTACAAACGGAGAGGGACAGCCTACTTTGGCAAATCTGGTTGGATTTTTCTCTGATCCGAATACGCTGGGAACATTATGTTACAGTTTTGCCATTGCCTTTGTAACTACGATCGTATGCCTTTTGATAGCATATCCGGCAGCTTATATTCTTGCAACCAGCAAGCTTAAGAAAAAATCTGTTCTGCTGATGGTACTTATCATGCCTATGTGGATCAATTTTTCTCTTCGTATCACAGCATTAAAAGAAATCCTTACTTTAATAGAAGGAAATCTGGCACTTTATCCTTTCTTTAATGCAGTGATCGGTATGACCTATGATTTTCTGCCCTTTATGATTTTGCCAATTTATAATACTCTTGTAAAACTGGATGGTTCCCTTGTGGAAGCTGCCAGAGATCTTGGGGCGGATGATGTCAGTACATTTTTAAAGATTATCCTTCCCCTGTCGGTGCCTGGAATTGTCAGTGGTATTTCCATGGTATTTTTGCCGGCCATGACAAATTATGTTGTCCTGGATATGCTGTATAACAGCACTTATATTATGGGAAGCCTGATTGGAAGTTATTTTGCAGCATATAACTGGAATGGAGGAGCTATGATCGCGTTGATCCTGCTGTCTATCATCTGTCTGTTCACATTTTTCACAAAAGGAATGGAAGCGGAAGACGGCAATAGCAGAGGGGGTGCACTTTTATAATGAAAAAAGCGTTAAAAGCAATCTTTTTTGTGGCGGTTCTGGTTTTTCTGTATGCGCCGATTCTGATTCTGGTGGTTTACAGTTTTACAGATGCCACCAATATTGGGGCAATCCGAGGATTTTCTCTGCATAATTATATTACGCTGTTTACGACAGAAGAACTCCGTAATATGATTATTGGAACCTTTGTTCTGGCTATTGTATCTGCAACACTGGCAACCATACTGGGAACTATGGGGGCAATTGGAGCTTTTTATTCCAAAAAGGGAGTAAATTCTGCCATTACTACCATGAATCAGGTACCGGTAGTAAATGCCGATGTGGTAACAGGATTCTCTATCTGTATTCTTCTGGTAGTTGTACTTGGTATCAGTAAGGATACATATATACCACTGATTGTCGGCCATGTGACTTTATGTGCGCCCTTTGTATATCTGTCTGTGATCCCTAAGCTGAAACAGATGGATGCCAGTCTTTATGAAGCTGCCCTGGATTTGGGGGCAACCCCTGTCGTTGCGCTTCAGCAAGTGGTATTGCCACAGATTCTCTCCGGAATCGTATCAGGATTTGTCCTGGCAATCACGCTTTCCCTGGATGATTATTTCATCGCTACCTATACCAAACCTGCGACATTTGACACTATCAGTACGTATGTGGTGAATGCCACAAAAGGATCTCAGACAACGATAAAAACGGCTCTCTGGGCATTGTCTGCGGTGATCTTTGTGATGGTGATCCTGTTTGTAGTAGTGGCAAATATGAAATCAGAGGAAGAGGAATCAGAGAGGGCAAAGGCATGATGAGAAAAATTGGAAAATGGAGCAGGCGGGCACTCTTCTGTCTGGTATGCAGTCTTGCAGTTTTATTGCCGCAGGGATCCGCACTCGCGGCAGCTTCTGCAGAGGATGAGGTGGTTCTTCGTATTTGTAACTGGGAAGAGTACATTGACCTGGGAGGCTGGGAGAAAGAAGAAACCATTGATCTGGAGAGTGGGGATATCATTGGAGAAAATTCCATGATAGAAGACTTTGAAGAATGGTATTATGAAACTTATGGAAAAAAGGTTCGTGTAGAATATTCGACTTTTGGTACGAATGAAGACCTTTACAATATGCTGAATCTGGGGGATGAGTATGATCTGGTCTGCCCGTCAGAATACATGATTATGAAACTGATGGCGGAAGGATGGTTGGAACCCCTGTCAGAAGATTTTTTTGATACCTCAGATGAGAATAATTACTATGCAATCGGCGTTTCCCCTTACATCAGAAATATTTTTGATACCAAGGAAATCAATGGAGAAACCTGGGGGACGTATGCAGCCGGATACATGTGGGGTGTAACGGGAATTGTTTATAATCCGGAGGAGGTAAAGGAAGAAGATGTAGCTACCTGGGGGATCCTTGACAACCCGGATTACAGACGCCAGGTTACCTTAAAGGATAATGTGAGAGATTCTTATTTTGCTGCAGTAGGTGCTTTAAAGCATGATCTGCTTACCGATGAGGAATTTAAGAAGGATCCGGATTATCTTCAGAAATTAGAGGATGAGATAAACGATGTTACACCGGAGACAATAGCAGCTGTTCAGGCGCTTTTGCAGGATATCAAGGATAATGCTTATTCTTTCGAAACGGATTCTGGAAAGGCAGATATGATCACAGGAAAAGTGGTGGCAAACTATCAGTGGTCAGGAGATGCGGTATATACGATGGATCAGGCAGATGAAGATGATTTATATCTGGAATTTGCCATCCCGGAAGAAGCTACCAATATTTATTTTGACGGCTGGGTCATGCTGAAAAACGGAATCCGGGATAATGCAGAGAAAAAACATGCAGCCCAGGCTTTTATAAATTTTATTTCAAGGCCGGATAATGTGGTTCGAAACATGTATTATATCGGATATACTTCTGTCATCGGAGGGAGTGAAGAAGATCAGCGTATCTTTGAATATCTCGACTGGTGCTATGGCGCAGAGGAGGGAGAAGAAGATGTAGTAGATTATCCCCTGGGATATTTCTTCCATGGAGATAACTCAGATGAAGATTATGTGATCAGCGTTCCAGAAGAACAGATGAAACGTCAGCTTTATGCCCAGTATCCCACGGAGGATGTTATAGGCAGATCTTCTATTATGATTTATTTTGATAAAGAAGCAAATGATGCTATCAATCGGATGTGGATCAATGTCAGATGCTACAATATCCATGATGTCCCGATGTGGGCATGGGCAGCAGCGGTGCTCAGTGTGATTGCAGTAATACTGCTTCTGATAAAAGCAAAAAGAAGAATACAGTTATAATGTTAACCCGTATGAAAATATGGTTGACAATTGCACGGGCGTAGTGTATCTTATTTGGTGAAATGTTACTGTTCACGTGCGTTCCAGTAACGATGAAAAGCTATGCAAAATCACCTTCGGTGATGGCTTTTTCATTGCAGACCTCGGGTTTTGCCAAGCAAAACACCTCGCGGAACAGTGGTACCTGAATTGTAACGGTGTAATTATTTAAGAACAGAGAGGCAGATATATTATGAAAAACAAATCAAAAGTTTATCACATGGCAGCCTGTGCGATTATGGCAGCACTATTATGTGTTTTGGGACCGAACTCCCTTCCGATTGGTCCTATCCCTATTTCTCTTACGAACCTTGTTATTTATCTTACGGTATACATACTTGGGGCTAAGGGAAGTGTAGTAAGTTATCTTATCTATATTCTTCTTGGTGCGATTGGCCTTCCGGTCTTTTCTGGATATCAGGGCGGTGTTGGCAAGATTGTTGGTCCGACAGGCGGATATCTGGTTGGATTTATCTTCATCGCACTGATCGGCGGTCTGGTGGTAGAAAAAACCCGTGCCAATATCTGGATTACAGGAATCGCTTTGATTTGTGCAACTGCCATTACCTATCTTTTTGGAACGATATGGTTTGTGGCACAGATGGATTGTACCTGGAGTTATGCGTTATCTGTTTGCGTATTCCCGTTCATACCATTTGATCTGGGTAAAATCGTGGTAGCTTCTGTGCTTGGAAAAGCGGTGCGGAAAGGACTTGTGAGTGCCGGACTATTGGAGATAGATTAAGAAAACAAAAAAGAATCTCGTTTTCGGGATTCTTTTTTTGGTGGGTTGTATTTTTAGGGTTACAATTAAGCGTAAATAGTGCTATGATAAAAATGATATTCAGGAAATAGGAGTGTACCAAAGATGGCAATTAAAGTATATATTCTGAAAAAGTCGATAGTGAAATCATCCGTTGATGAATATCTTCAGTTTAAAGCCGAATTAAGAGAAAAGAAGAGAATGGCGAAGCAGATGAATCCGGAAGAATCCCTGGAACAAAAGCAGAAAAAAGATCTTCGTACAGTATTCATTTCTACTTCTGATACAGCTTTGCAGGCTCTGGAAATTGCCGGTATTACTTATGAGGGGGATATTGATCTGGACGATATTGAGTTCTGTAAAGTGGAGGCACAACAGAAGTGTATCTGTGGAAACCTTCATGTTCCTAAATTGAATGATGTACTTGGGGAAAAGATCAGGATGTATTTTTTTGCAAACCGCAAGAATATTGTGATCATTGATGATGAGGGCTTTGCGGAAAAAGTAATCCAGAGAATCATAGCCAGCAGAACAAAGCCAGGGCAGAGCCGAGAACGTTTTCTGTATAGCTTTTGTATCAAGTTTATGGACCAGGATCTGGATAATCTGGGAAGATATGAGAAAAAGATTATGCAGATCGAAGAGAAAATCACAGGAGGAGATCTGGATGATGTGACATCGGAGATCGCACGGCTCCGAAAAGAATTATTGATTCTCAGAGAGTATTACGATGAGCTTTGCGACTTTGGTAAGCAGTTGGAGGAAAATGAGAATAACTTTTTCTCTGGAAAAAACCTGGAGTATTTTGGTACCATTTCTGACCGGGCGGATCGTCTTATGGGTCGTACCATGTATCTTCTGGACTATATCGGGCAGGTGAGGGATACGTACCAGGGAAAAGTAGCAGAGAAGCAGAATTCGAATATGGAGTTCCTGACGATTATTTCTACGATTTTCTTCCCTCTGACTTTGATCACGGGATGGTATGGCATGAACTTCCAGAATATGCCGGAGCTGGCACATGGATATCCCTTTGTAATAGGGCTTAGTCTGGTGGTGGTTGCAGGAATTATCTTTATCTTTAAGAAACGGAAGATATTATAAAAAAGCTGCTGCATCTAATGAAAGATGCAGCAGTATTTTTTACATTACAGTTCAGGTGCCACTGTTCCGCGAGGTGTTTTGCATGGCAAAACCCGAGGCCTGCAATGAAAAAGCCATCACCGAAGGTGATTTTGTATGGCTTTTTCATCGTTACTGGAACGCACGTGAACAGTAACTTTTTTACCAGTTAGTTAATTCGAGGTACAGATCTTTGTACTGTTTTGCAGAATTTTCCCAGGAGAAATCTTTGGCCATATCTCTCTGAACCATTTCATCCCAGCACCAGCGATTTGTGAAGAACAGAGTCTTTGCTCTGTTGATGGCATCTAACAGAAGACCTGCGTCATAGCGGTCGAAAGTAAATCCGTTACCGCTGTTTTCGTACATGTTATATGGTTCAACAGTATCTTTTAATCCGCCTGTTTCACGGACAATTGGAATAGTACCGTAATGCATGGCAATCATCTGTGTTAAACCACATGGTTCGAACTGAGACGGTACCAGGAAAGCATCACAGCCAGCGTAGATTCTGTGAGCTCTTGTCTCATCATACATAATATTGGAGCAAACGCTTCCCTTGTAGGCATGCTCATAATATCTGAAAGAATCTTCGTAGATTGGATCGCCTGTTCCCAGAACAACGAGCTGTGTATGAGGATCCATGATCTGTGGAATAATGGAGTTGATCAGGTCTAAGCCCTTCTGATCTGTCAGACGGGAAACAAGACCGATGACAAATTTGCCATCATCCTGAACAAGTCCCAATTCTTCCTGCATTTTCTGTTTGTTCTGTCTCTTCTTTTCCAGTACGTTTGTAATATCGTAATTTACAGCCAGTCTGGAATCTGTTGCAGGGTTCCAGATATCATAGTCGATACCATTTACGATACCTCTTAATTTACCTGCGTGATATCTCAAGTGAGCATCCAGATGTTCTCCATAGTATGGAGTCTGGATCTCATAAGCATAAGTGTTACTTACGGTAGTGATGACATTACAGTAAGTTAAACCACCCTTAAGCATGTTGGCATCTAACCATTTTTCCTGCAGAGCATCCATTTCGAATACATAATCCGGAAGATTGGTCCAGTACTGGATAGTCGGGATGTTGTAAATTCCCTGGAATCTTAAGTTATGGATCGTTAAGATTGTCTGGGCTTTAGTCAGCGGTGTATCCTGGAACATGGTTCTGAGGAATACAGGAGCTAAAGCTGCCTGCCAGTCATGGCAGTGAATGATGTCTGGTATCCAGTTCAGGTAAACCAATGCTGCCAGAGCTGCTTTTGAGAAATAGCAGTATTTTGGAATATCGTCGATCAGATTGATATATGGGTTGCCGGAGCTGAAGAACTCTTCATTATCGATGAAGTCATATACAACACCGTCCTGCTCATATTCCATGATACCTACATAGAATTTTCTTCCATCGGCACAAAGATCCATCTGGAATGCTCCCCGGTAGACCATTTTTTCCTGATATTTCTGAGGAATGCATTTGTAGCGTGGAATGATAACTTTAACGTCACAGTTCTGTTTTACCAGTTCTTTTGGAAGAGCATACATAACGTCGCCCAGACCACCTGTTTTTACAAATGGGTAACATTCAGAACCGATGAATGCAATACTTCTCCTTGGAGTAGTATATTCGATTCTTTCAGATTCTTCTGTTACTTCTTCAACAGGAGTTTCATCTGCAGGTACTTCTTCCTTCACTTCTTCGACTGGAGTTTCAGCTTTTGCTTCTTCAGCCGGAGCTTCAGTTTTTGCTTCTTCAGCCGGAGCTTCAGTTTTTGCTTCTTTAACAGGAGCTTCAACTTTCACTTCTTTAACAGGAGTTTCAGCTGTTACTTCTTCAGCCGGAGCTTCAGTTTTCACTTCTTTAACAGGAGCTTCTGTTTTTACCTCTTCAACAGGAGTAACAGTTAAAGGTTCAACTGTTTTTGCAGCTGCTTTCTTTCTGCCTTTTTTAGCAGGAGCTTTTTTCTGAGTGGAAGCTTTTGCCTTGTCTTTTGTAGTTGTTGTTTTTTTCTGTGCCATATGACACCTCCGTTATTACCTTATTTAAATAGTCTCATTACTAATATAACATAAATAGATGTTCTGGACAATATAATTGTTTTTGCCTGTATATAAAATATCTGATGCATGCAGGAAAAAAAGGTTGTATAATAAGACTAAAGATGTAAAAAGGAGGACGTGAATTATGGCTAATATGCCAAAATGGCTCGAAAATATTGTTTTTTATGAAAGTTATCCTCAGACTTTTCTGGATACAGATGGAAAGTTTGCTATGCCGCCAGCTTTTGCGCCATTCTTTAAAATGTAAGTACCAGGGAGGAGAATATGGGATATATTTATTTGCTTTGTGTAGCGATTATGTTTAGTTTTGGTGGAACGTGTGCCAAAAACATTACTCCTTATTTCGGACCGGAATTTATTACCTTATTTCGGTTTACCTTTGGAGTGTTTTTTCTGTTCCTTCTGAAGCTGATGAAACGTCAGAAGTTTCAGGCGAACTTTAAAGAGATGTTCAAAGTCTGCCTGGGATGGATCATTTTTGGGGCTGTTGCAAAATGGGGGGCATACATAACGGAAAATTATGGACTGGCACATGGCCCTTCTTATGGAAATATCATTACGCAGCCGGCACAGGCCGTGTTTATTACCATTGTCAGTGTGGTGATGTTTAAGGAAAAAATGACTCCAAAAAAGATTTTCTGTATCTTTTTGTGTCTGGCAGGAGTGCTTTGTATTTCCTGGAATGGCCGTCCGTTGGATGAATTTTTCGAGTCCAATGTGTTATTAACAGGGCTGTTTGTATTTTCTGGTTTTTGTGCAGGAGCCCATGTGCTCGCACAGAAAATGATTGCAGATCGGATGGACATTATTGACAGTAATCTTTCTATCTTTGCCATTGCAGCAGTGTTGGCGGTGGTGCCTACAGTACCAAGTGTCTCAAATGGAGCTCTGGTTGGAGTCCATCCGGGAATCGCCTGTATCATTGCGATTTTGGCCTTTGGTTTTATTACAGGAATCGGCTTTTATCTGAATGCAAAGGCGATTCCTTTAGTACCGTTTTATATGGTTCCGATCATTCAGAGTACAATGGTAATCTTTGCGATTTTGTGGGGAATGCTGTTTTTCCATGAGAAGATCACAAAGTATATTGTTGTGGGAACGATTATTTTTCTGGTGGGATTGATTTCCCTGAATATTCTGAATAAGAAAACAGAAAAAGCGGCTTAGCGCGTCAGAATATATAGTTTTTTCACACTTTTTTAAGTAAAAATATCTTGACCCTGACTGGGTTTCGCCTTAACATCATAGGTAGAGAGTTACGGAAAGGAACAAAAGAGTAACAATGAAGATTATGGAAGAGGCCATGGAATCATCCGTTTTTCTACCCGAGGTTTCGAATCAGCTGGATATGGAACGGCAGTATAAGCAGCTGATGTATATCTATGAGGCTGCGATTCAGCAGGTTACGGCAAAGTTGAATATTTTGAAAGGAGAATTTCAGTTCAGCAATGACAGGAATCCGATTTCGAACATTTCAAGCCGTGTGAAGTCAAAAGAAAGTATTATTTATAAGATACAGAGAAAAGGGCTTCCCATGACAGGAAGTATGGTGTTCCGTTACATACTGGATATAGCAGGGGTAAGAGTAGTATGTCCGTTTATGGAAGATGTGTATTATGTGGCCAGGATGTTGGTAAAGCAGAAAGATATCGAGGTAATCGAGGTGAAGGATTATATCCGGGAGCCAAAGCCGAATGGATATCGAAGCCTGCATCTTATCATTTATGTTGAAGTGAATTTTGCTGAGGCTGCACACAAGATACCTGTGGAGATCCAGATACGGACCATTGCAATGGATTTCTGGGCAAGCACGGAACATCAGTTAAGGTATAAGAAAGACAGGGAATTTTCAGAGGATGCCCAGGAGAAACTGAAGAAGTGCGCGGATATTATGGCAGAAGCAGATAAGATCATGCAGGAAATTGCAGGTGATTTTGGAAATGAACAATGGTAATTATTGACTTTTATTATTCTGCTGATTATAATGAGTGAGGAAATGTTATAGTTCAGGTGCCACTGTTCCGCGAGGTGTTTTGCTTGGCAAAACTCGAGGTCTGCAATGAAAAAGCCATCACTGAAGGTGATTTTACATGGCTTTTTCATCGGTACTGGAACGCATGTGAACAGTAACGAGGAAACAGATGAGATGCAAAGAGGCATGATCGTATAGTATATAGTACGGTTATGCCTTTTTTGCTATGGTGACCGCTAATCAGCTGATAAAACTCGTGAAGCGTGTTTTATCGCTGTCTGATGAGGAGGAGAATATGAATCATAATCAGGAACTGTTAAATGAAGATAAACCGCATGAAGAGTGTGGTGTGGTGGGAATCTGGAGTATGGAAGCAATTCAGGTTTCCAAGATGCTGTATTACGGACTGAATGCCCTTCAGCACAGGGGACAGGAGTCGACGGGAATTGTAGTGTGTGACACAAAAGGGCCAATCGGAAATATCTGTTCCCATAAGGGGATGGGGCTGGTCAGTGAGGTTTTTCATGACGAGATTCTGGCATCCCTTCATGGAAACATTGGAATCGGACATGTAAGATATTCCACAACAGGAAAGAGTTGTGTGGAAAATGCACAGCCGATCTTTATGAACTATCTGAAGGGAACTCTGGCACTGGCGCATAATGGAAATATTACGAATGCAGGCAGCATACGGGAACAATTACGGAAACAGGGAGCCGTTTTTTCAGGAACGACGGATTCTGAAGTAATTGCTTATCGGATTGCCATGGAACGTATGGAATCTTCCTCTATCGAAGAAGCTGTAATTCATGTGGCACATGAACTGAAAGGAGGATACGCCCTTTTGATCTTAAGCCCGCAGAAGCTGGTGGGAGTGAGAGATCCGCTGGGATTGAAGCCTCTTTGCCTTGGCAAAAAGGGAGATACTTATATTCTGGCCTCTGAAAGTACTGCGGTTACCGCTATCGGAGGAGAATTTATCCGGGATATCGAACCCGGAGAAATTATCACTATATCAGAAAATGGAATCCATTCTGACTATAGCCTGAGACAGGAAAAACATGCGCATTGTATTTTTGAATATATTTATTTTGCAAAGCTTGATTCTGTGATGGATGGGATCAGTGTTTATGATGCCAGAATACGAGGCGGAAAAGCTTTGGCGAGACGATATCCGGTGGATGCGGATGTAGTGACGGGAGTTCCGGAATCCGGACTTACGGCAGCAGTGGGATTTGCAGAAGAGTCGGGGATTCCTTTTAAACTGGCATTCAGTAAAAACAGTTATGTGGGAAGAACGTTTATTAAACCTTCACAGGAAGAGCGAATGTCTGCTGTACAAATGAAACTGAGCGTATTAGGCAGTGTGGTGAAGGATAAGAGAGTAGTCCTGATTGATGATTCTATTGTAAGGGGAACAACCATGGCCAATCTGATTCAGATGATGCGAAAAGCAGGAGCGAAAGAAGTGCATGTACGTATCAGTTCCCCACCATTTTTATATCCTTGTTATTATGGAACTGATGTACCGGATAACAAACAACTGATTGCAAATGAATTGTCCATAGAAGAGATACGAGAGAGAATCGGAGCAGATTCTCTGGAATATATGAATCTGGAGGATCTGCAGGAAATGACAGAAAACCTGCCCCTTTGCAAGGCATGCTTTGACCAGCAGTATCCGGTATAATAATACTTTAAAGAGCCGCCCAATTGGGCGGCTCTTTTGAGCATAAATTTTATTTTTTCATATTGGCAAATTTTGTGTACTGTGGCAGCCATGCCAGTTCAATGGTTCCGATGGCACCATTTCTCTGTTTGGCAATGATGATTTCTGCAACATTTGGTCTTGCCGTATCTTTGTTATAGTAGTCGTCACGGTAGATAAACATTACCACGTCGGCGTCCTGTTCAATGGCTCCGGATTCTCGCAGGTCAGAGAGCATCGGACGATGTTCCGGACGTTGTTCTACAGCTCGGCTAAGCTGGGAAAGAGCCACCACCGGGACGTTTAACTCTCTGGCGATTGCTTTCAGAGAACGGGAAATATCAGAAATCTCCTGTTGTCTGGATTCGCTTCGTTTACTTCCGGTCATCAGCTGAAGGTAGTCAATGATGATGATTCCAAGATTATGTTCCATTTTAAATTTACGGCATTTGCTTCGCAGTTCTGTAATCGAGATACCAGGGGTATCATCGATGATCAGATTAGAATTACCAATTACTCCGGCACCTTCGATCAGTTTGCTCCAGTCTTCGTCAGAAAGATTTCCGGTACGGATGGACTGGGAATCTACCCGGGATTCCAGGGAGAGCAGACGGTTTACCAGCTGTTCTTTTGACATTTCCAGACTGAAGATGGCTACAGTGATATTTTCCTTAAATGCCATGTGCTGGGCGATATTCAGTACGAAAGCTGTTTTACCCATAGAAGGACGGGCAGCAATCAGTATCAGGTCAGATGGCTGGAAACCGGCAGTTTTGTAATCCAGGTCAATAAAGCCTGTGGGGATTCCGGTAACATTTCCCTTCATTTTTGAGGCAAGTTCTATTTTGTCCAGAGCATTTAAAACGACTTCCTTGATAGGAACGTATTCCCCGGAGGTATTCTGCTGGATAATGTCAAAAATTCTTTTTTCTGTATCTGCAAATATATCAGCGGTGGATTCTTTGCCGCTGTAACACATGTTGGCGATGTCTTCATTGACCCGGATGAGTTTACGCAGCATGGCCTTTTCATGGACGATTTCTGCATACTGGCGGACATTAGTGGAAACATAGACCGAGTCCAACAGGTCTTTCATAAATTCCAGGCTGGCTACTTCCGGAGGGACATCCTTTTCTTTCAGACGATCCTGAAGAGTTACCAGGTCGACGGCTTTCCCTTCGTTGTATAGTTCCACCATAGCGTCGAACACGATGCCATACTGGCGTTGATAGAAGTCCTCACTGGTGAGGATTTCAGAAGCAGTCATGATGGCATCAACCGGATCCATGATCATAGAACCGATGACAGACTGTTCCGCTTCGGGACTGTGAGGCAGTACCCGTTTGATGAGCGTTTCTTCCACGGTAATCAATCCTTTCTGGAAAGGTTATACTAGGCTTCTTTTACAGTTACTTTTAACTGGGCAGTCACCTGTGGATGAAGTTTAATACCGACTTCTGTTGTACCGATGGTACGGATTGGACTTGGAAGAATGATCTTCTTTTTATCAATATCCAGATTATGCTGTTTTTTTGCACCTTCAGCAATTTCCTTGGAAGAGATAGAACCGAAGGATTTTCCGCCTTCTCCGATTTTGATTTCAAGAATTACTTCTTTTGTTGCCAGAACTTCTGCGAAAGCTTTGGCAGCGTCTAACTGTTCTTTGGCAACCTTTTCCTGATTTGCTTTCTGGAGTTTCAGGTCATTCATATTTTTTGCTGTCGCTTCTACACCAAGTTTTTTAGGAAACAGCATATTTCTTGCATATCCGTCACTGACATTCACAGTGTCGCCTTTTTTCCCAAGAGATTTTACATCCTGTAATAAGATAACTTTCATAATTTGATTCCTCCATTATAAATTGATTTTCCTAAATTGATTTTTCCTCGATCATAGTATCGAGAGTGTTCTTCAGTTTTGTGGCGGCTTCTTCCATAGTGACATCCTGAAGCTGTGCTCCGGCAATGTTGAGATGACCGCCTCCGCCTAAACGTTCCATGATGATCTGAACATTTACTTCATCAATGGATCTGGCACTGATATAGATAAGATTGTTGTAGCGTGTAAAAACAAAGGATGCCTTTACACCAACGATGTTCAGCAGTTCATTTGCTGCCTGGGCACCTACGATGGTAGGGCTGTCCAGAGGTTCATCAGGAAGATAACTGATGGCATAACAGCTGTGATAAAGCTCTGCCTGACGGATAGTTTCCGCCCTGGCTTTGTAATCGTGAATATCATTTCTCATCAACTTACGGACTCTGGTCACATCTGCACCGCAACGCCGTAAGTAAGCGGCAGCTTCAAAGGTACGGATACCGGTTTTGGCCAGAAAGTTATTGGTGTCAACAATAATTCCAGCATAGACACAATCTGCTTCTGTGCTGGGAAGAGATACACCTTCATTGAAATACTGCAGAATTTCCGTAACCATTTCACAGGCAGAAGAAGCATAAGGTTCGATATAGGATAAAGCTGCATTTGTAATGACTTCGCTGCTTTGTCTGTGGTGATCCAGTACGACAATGGTTTTGGCATGTTCCAGTAATTCCGGACATTCCGTATTGCTCGGACGGTTTGTATCTACCACGACCAGAACCGTATTGGAACCTAACAGCTCTTTCGCCTGCTGATGATTGATAAAAATGTCGGAAGAGTATTCTTTATTGTTATCAAACATGTTCAGATAAGGCAAAATAGAATGACTGTTTCTGTCAACCAGGATATGGCAGGTTTTTCCGATACTGCGGGAGGCACGGTAGATACCGATGGCAGCACCAAAGGTATCAATATCGGTAACCTTATGTCCCATAACGATCACATTGTCCTTGACGCTGATAATTTCCCTGAGAGCCTGAGCTTTTACCCGGGCACGTACTCGGGTGTTCTTTTCCATTTGTTGAGACTTTCCTCCGAAATAGGAGATGTTCTTCTGGCTTTTTACAACGGCCTGATCGCCTCCACGTCCCAGGGCAAGGTCAATGGCTGCATGGGCAAACTCATAGGTCTCTGTATAACTGCTTCCATGAGTCCCCATTCCGATACTCAGAGTGATCTTCATCTCATTACCCACACTGATGGTTTTGACATCTTCCAGTAAAGAAAAACGGTCTGCCTGCATTTTCAGCAGGTATTTTTGTTTCATGATTACATAGTATTTATCTTTTTCCAGTTTTTTTACAATACCATGGTGATTGGTAACAAACTTATCAATTTTACGATCTACAAGAACGAGTAAAAGAGAACGGCGGACATCGTCGATGCTGTCCAGTACCTCGTCATAGTTATCAATATAGATCAGGCCAACGACTAACTTCTGTTCTTCATTTTCTTTCCTGCATTTTATCACTTCGGTATTGTCAAACATGTAGATGCAGTACAGGTAAGATTCTTCATCAGGGATAACGGCAACGTCTGTAATGCTCTGCCAGTCGTGGATTCCTACTCGTTTGATCTCCACACGAAAGTTTTTGCTGCCAACAACAGCATCAAAGTTTGAAGTTTCATCTTCTTGTGGATAAGTGAAATTCTGCATCTCGGGAAGCAGAGAAGAAACCGGCTTCTGATAATATTTTGGCTTGGAAAACAGGGTTCGCATCTCACGGTTCATCCAGATGATTTTTCCGTCCGTGTCCAGGATGCCATAAGGAACACCAAATTCTTCCAGCATCTGTTTTTGCACCTGACCATACTGTGAAGCGAAAGAAACCAGTTCATTCATGACAGATGGTTTATAGATGAAAAACAGTAATAACAGCACAATAATACTTATAATAGTAAAAATAGAAGCGATGATGGCGGCCTTTTTATCCACGGTAAAAAGGGTGATGTCCATTATAATCAGTGAAATGATGATGAAAATGGGCCATTCCATATAAAATTTCAGTTTTCCGTTCCACTTTGCTTTTTGAACCATACCAAATACCTCCGACAATGGGAATCAGTAGTAACAGTATAACACATAATTCTAAAAGAAGGAAGCTTTCAGATATTTTTCCAGGACAGGAAATGGACAAGGCCCAATCTCAAGGATCTTTCTGTGAAAATCCTTTATCTGGAAGGTATCAGGAGCATGTGTTTCCAGGTAGGTTCTCAGATCCAGAAAGCTTAAATATCCAAGATAATAATTCAGATAATTCGCAGGAGCATCCAGGATGGCATCAAAAAGGGAATCGGCAGTGGCTTCATTGGTGAAGCCGA
The DNA here is from genome assembly GCA_051879475.1 of Muricoprocola sp. GTDB lineage: Bacteria > Bacillota > Clostridia > Lachnospirales > Lachnospiraceae > Marvinbryantia. The sequence goes on from JBJEMC010000210.1 coordinate 19,723, forward strand.
GATTTTTCAGAAAGGTGCGTGTATCTTCTCTGGTGAAACCCCGGTCATGAATGTACACATCCAGAAGAGAAGAGATACCCAGCATAATGCAGCGGTTCAGCCTTGCAAAGGCAGCAGTGTCTTTTTCTGCTTCAGTCAGATGTGTGGAGGCATAGCGGTAGCTTTCCATTTCCACATAAGTGGCCCATCCTTCTGTAAAACCTGGCACAGAAAGAAGGCTGCGAAAGGGTTCCATATACTGAGAACTGAAGACGGTCTGGTAAAGATGTCCGGGGTAGCCTTCGTGAGCCAGAGTGGTGTAAAGGTCTAAGTCTGTGTAATTGGCTGCCGGATTCAGATAAATGACATTATTCTCGGTATCGTCTATGGGAGGGGTCAGATAAAAAGCCGGACTCAGATATTGTGATAAATTGTCAGGTATGTAATTGATCTCACAGGAAACATCAGGGGGAGCGGGAAAATCGTCTGCCATCTGGGTTTGCAGGTCAGCAAGGATTTCCTCAGGGGCATCAAAAAAGTCTTTCAGGGGCTGGCTGATGTCAGGAGATGGATTGTTGGCTAATAAGGAACGGCATTCCTGCAGATCCTTTAAAAGCTGGGTTCGTATTCGGTTTTCTATGGCATTCACAGGAAGATAAGTGCCTACTTTGCTGCGAAGAAGAAATTCATAGTATTGCTTTCCCAGGGGAAAATAATACAGGCCATTTTCGTTTTTCCCGGAAGTACACAGGGAAGTAAGTCCACGGGCAAGATCCTGATAAGCCGGAAGTACACAGGAGGTTACGATTTCCAGATTTTTCTCCTGGTACATAAGACGCTGGTCGGAGGTTAAAAAAGAAAGTGCATTGATTCTTTCATTGAACATGTAAACGAGAAGATTTTCTTCCGGGGACGGACTGATAAAATCCTGACACTGGGAAATGATGGTTCTGGCATTTTTTTCTGTCATAAAAAGTCCATTTTTAGATTTTTCCTTTTCATATTCCAGAAGCTGAGAAAAATATTCTTCTGTGGAAGAGAGAAGCTGAAGGTATGTGTCGATATCTTCCACTGTAAAAAACTGATATTCAGATAACAGAACAGGAAGCTGTGCCTGTATACCGGTGGTGCATCCCAAAGGCTCTTCGTAGTAGGGATATGTAAGTGCCTCCAGGGCATTTCTCAAAGAAAGTTCCAGAATATCATAAGAAAGCTGTTCTCTTTCAGAGAGATCCTCATAACAAAAGGAATGAAGTGTATCTAAGTAACTCTGCAGCAGAGGAGAATTTTCGGAGGGAAATGACTGGGAACAGATATCATAGGTGACAGGATAGGAAAGGATTCCGTAATCCTGGGGATTTTTCAGGGTGTAGTGCAGTGTCAGGGTGCTGGAAGTGACTTCCTGGGTGAAAAACGTATCTGTAAATTTTTCAAATGACCGGGACTGGGAAGCCGGAGCCTGTGATTTTATAATATAAATAGAAAGTATGCAGGCAGAAGCGGAAGCTAAAATCCAAAGATTTTTATTTCGAAGCATAAAAACTCCATATTGTTTTTTAAATAGTATGAAGTGATATGCTGTTCTATGACGAGATAGATTTTGAAAAATACAGTAAGTGAATTATATAAATAAAAAGAAAAATATATCTTGCAATATGAGGATAATTGTGTTATAGTAATAAACGTATTCGGGAGGCAGTTCTTGTCTCCCAAAGGAATCCGGCGTTTCAGCCATTATTCCATGAAGTATTAATTTTAAGTTCATAAGGGGGTATGCCTATGATTGTATTTTCTCTGTGAGCAGTTATGATGATTCGGTCAAAAAGTGTTTTGGCCTCTCAAGAATGGAGAAAAGAAGCATGAAGAAAAAAAGATCACTGTTGTGTATGGTGATTGGAGGGTGCCTGTTGTTTGGCTCTGTATCCGGTGCATACTGGAGCCTGGCAGGAAGCAGCGGCAATCTGGTGACGATAGGAACCTATCAGAATCAGATTGTAGAGGAATACCGTGAACCGGGGCAGGTGCATCCAGGGCAGACGGTAGAGAAAAAGGTTTCTGTGTCAAATACAGGAAGTGTAGATACTCTGATACGGGTTCAGATCCAGAAAATGTTCGGGACAGAAGAGAAGGATGGAACATTTATAGAAGATAAAACTTTGGACCCGGAAATGATTCAGATATCCTGTGATACAGAATACTGGACAAAGAAAGGAGATTACTATTATTACAATCAGGTATTAAAGGCAGGAGAAATTACCAGAAAGCCTTTGTTCGAGCAATATGTTCTGTCTGATAAAGCAGGAAATGAGTATATGGATAAAGCAGCACGCATTATTGTAACCATGGAGTCTGTGCAGGCAGAGGGAAATGCCCTGCAAATCTGGGATACTTCTTATAAAGAACTGGGGATAACAGCGCTGGAACTGCCTCAGGCAGAAAAAAGTATTGTGGAGTACCGGGGACAAAATGCAGGATTTGCCATTTCAGAAGCAACGACAGACCTTTTTGTCTCATTTAAAAATCTGGTTCCAGGATGCAGCAGGGCTCAGAGTATCCTGATCAAAAATAATTCTGCAGAGAGTGCAGAACTGTTTTTGAGGGCAGAAGAAGCAAAGCAGATTTTTACAAATACATCCCAGAAAGGACGGATACTTGAGCTTCTGGAAAAGAAAGCGCAGATTCGGATCAGCCAGGGAAGTCGGGTGATCTATCAGGGACCACTGTCAGGAAATCTGGAGGCGCAGACAGGAACATTAAAGAAGGATATCAGCCTTGGAACATTTGAAGCCAAAGAAGAAAAAATGCTTACTGTTTTGCTGGCACTTTCTCCGGATATGGATGGAGAGTATGAAAAGCTTACGGGAAAAGTAAGATGGGTATTTACGGCAAAAGGAGAGGGAGGAACAGGAGTCACGACGGTAAGTTCTGATGTTCCGGTAACCGGTGATGCTGCTCATTTGGCTATGTGGACGGCACTTTTTCTCACCAGTTTTTTGTTTTTCCTGGCAGCATATCTGATTGAAAAAAGAGAACAAAGGAGAGAAGAGGAAAATGAAGCTGATAGAAGGAATTTTTAATATCTGTATGGCTGTATTTATTCTGGTTTTCATTTTGCTTTATCTGCCCCGGCTATGGGGATTTCAGATTTATGCTGTGATTTGCGAATCTGAGAATCTGCCCTTAGCTGTTGGGGATGCGATTTTTGTAAAAAAGCAAAGCTTTGAAGAGACAAAGCCAGGGGATATGATCACATATTCTTTAAATGCGGGACGGACAACATCCACCAGAATTGTCTATGGAAAAGATGAGCAGAATCACAGTTTTCAAATAAAAGAAGCAGGAAACGGTGGAAACTGGATCTCATCAGAAAATGTGCTGGGAGTAGTCTGGCATAAAATTCATGGCCTGGGATATCTTGCATCTATGGCTTCGTCGTTTTTAGGAAAACTATTTTTAATGGCAGTTTTTTTGTGGCTTCTTTCTGCTCAGATTGTCGTGGGAAGCCTGAACATGGGATGATAACCTGAGCACGGATTAATTTTAGAAAGGATAAGATAATTTTGAGAAAGAAACTATTGACAGCAGCAGTGGGAAGTGGACTGATTTTATCAGCCATGCTCGGGACGAGCCTTTCTTATCTTACTGCCCATGATACGGTGGAAAATGTACTGGACACCTGTCATGTGAAGGCTCCTGTTATAGAAGATTTTGTTGTTCCAGATCAGATACAGCCGGGAGATATTATAAAAAAGGCTCCCAGAATGAAAAATGTCGGGGATACGGCCTGCTATGTCAGAATGCGCTATGTATTCAGTGATTCTTTGGCACAGGAAATGTGTGAAGATGTACAGGTTCATTCAGAATGGAACAAAAAAGAAGACGGTTTCTATTACAGGAATGAGCCATTGCAGCCGGGAGAAGAAACGGAAAGTCTGTTTGATGAAATTATCATAAAAGAAAATGCAGAAAGCATACCACAGTTTTCTGTGTTGGTATATGGAGAATCAGTTGCTGCTCAGGGAAAAAGCTGTGAGGAAGCCTGGAAGATGTTAGACAGCTAAGAAAGGGGAAGCATTTGAAACATTACATAATAGCAGTAATTTTATCTGTTGCCTGTATTGCAGGTGCAACTCTGGGAATTTCTACTGCTTTTCTGACAGATATCCGCAGTGCAAAGAATCAGATGAGATTTGTGGGGAACGCTGCTCTGGACTGTGAGCTTACGGAACCATCCTGGGATGAGCAGCAGGCAATGAACCTGATACCTGGCATGACGGTTTTGAAAGATCCTCAGGTAACAAATACATCTGAAAGTGATCTGGATGAGGCTGTGGCTCTGCAGGTGGAATTTGTCTATGGAAGCGGATGTCCTGTGGAAGAAAAAAGCGGTACGCTGCTGAACTTAGAGGATATGCAGACTGTTTCGGAGATTTTTAAGGTAAACTGGAATGCAGAAAATGGGAAGGAATGGATTCGTTATTCCGGGGAGGATGCTTCTATGGCGGTACAGCATTTTTTCTATGGGAAGATACTAAAAAGGAATAAGAAGGAGCAGCCAAAAAGAGGTGAAACCACAACGCCTTTATTTACCATGATTTCTATAGGGGAAGATGTGGGAAATGAGGACTTTCAAAAAATACAGGAATTTGGAGGATTTGAGATTCGAATATCCGGATGTGTGGTGCAACAGATAGAAGAAGAACAGGATGAGAATTTATCGCAGAAAGTATATGAAGCAGGATTGTTTACCTTTCCTGCATAAGGATAATGAAAAGGAGAATAGGGAAAATGAATCATTTAAAAAAGAGAATGCTGAAAATAGGAATGGCAGCTGCAATCATTGCTGTAGGAGTGGGAGTTTCCACAGCTTATTTTACAGATAACGACAAAGCTGTGAATAAGTTTACCGTAGGAGATGTGTCTGTGAATTTTGGGGAGCCTGAGTGGGATCCAAATCCCAATAGTGATTTCCCGGATGGAGATGGTAAAAAAATGTTTCCGGGGTATGCAGTTTATAAAAATCCAACGGTAGAAAATATCTCAGAGGATATTGCAGGGCAGGACGGAATTTATACAAGAATGATAGTTAAAATTACAGACAGCGCAGGAAATGCCATTACAGATCAGGAGGCGTTAGCACTGGTAAAACAGACCATCCGTTTTGATAAAACCTATACTGGTTCACTGGCAGCAAAAGGAACGGCCACAGCCTTAAAGCAGGGAGACAGTGCGGGATATCTGCTGGAAGATCTAAATGATATTCCTATGGTTAACCCATTGTATGAACTGGATGAAGAAAGAAGCTCTGACCATATTTTGGTTTATAATTATATGGGAAAAGAGAAGGATGGAAAATTAAAAACCGGAGAAGAAGCAGCTCTGTTTACAACCATTGTAATTCCTGCAGACTGGAATCAGACGCAGTTAGATAAAGTGGGAGATTTTGACCTGGAGGTAATATCAGAATCCATCCAGTCTGTGGGATTTACAAATCAGGAAGAGGCTTATAGGGCTCTTGATAAAGAAATGGAGGGAAGACAGTAAAAGTCATATATATTTTTTTGAAGTTATGCAGAGGAATCAGCTACGGTATATTGGGCTTATACTGTATGGCTCTTAGTATGATCATACTGCCGCAGCTGGGAGGATTTCATGTAGAGATTATTACCAGCGGCAGTATGGAGCCCTCTATTCATACTGGCTCGGTGATCTATGTCCGCGAAGAGGCAGACATAGATATGCTGGAAGTGGGAACTGTGATTACTTATGTATTGAATGACAGTCAGACAAAGGTTACGCACAGGATTCTGAGCATCGACCGGGAAAATGGAGTGGTGATTACTAAGGGAGATGCAAATGAAATTCCTGATGCACATGCAGTTTCCGGGGAACAGATAGAAGGTGTGGTATGTGGGACGGTTCCATATCTTGGGTATGTGGCAAGGCTGTTTATGAATATATATGGGAAACTGATTTTGACAGGTATATTCCTTGGAATGCTGGAAATATGCCATTTCTGGAATCTTCTCGTAGCCGGATGGAAAAAGGGAAAGGAGACGGAGGAACATAGAAAAAGGAAAAAAATGGTTAGCTGTGGCGGTAGTCGGAATCATGACAGGTGTCGTAACCGTAGGTGCCGCCAGCGCGTATCTTAGCAAAGAAACAGCGGTGCTTCATAACCTGATCATACCGGGAAGTGTTAGCATAAATCTGACAGAGGAAGACTGGAGGGAAGAGCTTGGAAAAGATGTCATGCCGGGTCAGGAAATTTCTAAAAATCCCAAGGTACAGAATGCAGGTAGAAATGAAGCCTGGATGTTTTTGAAGGTGGGGATTCCGGTAAGAAATATTCGTATCGTAGATCCGTTAACCAAAAGGGCATTGCCCTGTCAGGATACAGAATTGTTTCAGTTTGAATCGTCTGATAAGTGGAAGCTTATAAGCAGGCAAATGGAAACAGATACCATGTGGTATGTTTATGGATTTCAGGAACTCGTGAAATCGGGAGAGTGGACGGATTGTCTGTTTGAAAAGGTAACGGCGGCATCTTATCTGGAAGGAGAGATAGATGAGACAGAAAGTCTGCTGATTTCCGTTACAGCGCAGGCGGTACAGAAAACTGACGGGGAAGAGGACTTAGAAACCATTTATCAGATATATTTATCCCAGGAAGAGGGAGGGGTGTAAGAATTGAAACGAAAAATATCCAGAAGAAGGGTGGCAGCTGTTTTATTGGTATGGACATTAAGTGCAGGATGCCTTTTTTCAAAGACGTATGCGGATGAGTCAGAAACAGAGAGTCCAGTATTGCAGATGCAGACAGAAACAGAACCGGGTACGGAAGAAATGACAGAAGCCGGAACAGAGCAGCAAACAGAAATTCTAACAGAAGCGCAGACGGAGGCGCAGACAGAAAGCTGGCAGGAAACCGAAGTACAGACAGACTCGGAAACGGAGAGTGAAACAGATCATGAAACTGAGAAAGACACAGAAAAAAGTCATACAGAAACGGAAGAACAGGAAGGTGCAGAGTATCAGGAGCAGGAAAGTGAAAACCTGGCTGCCGTAGAGTGTACCTGCGGAGCGGAAGACCTTTCTGTGATCGAGCATGAGTTTAGCTGTCCTGTCTATATCCAGAAAAGAGAAGAACTGTGTACCTGTGGCTCAGACGCAGAGGATGGAGAGGAACACGAAGAAGATTGTCTCTTCTTTCAGTATGTGCAGGAATGCCTGGCAGAAAAGATAAAAAATGAAACCATGTTGTTAGGATATTCCATTCCGGGACGAAAGCTGCCCTATACTGGGTCAGGATATACGGCGGTGTCAGCGGAGTCTGAGTTGTCCGCGGAATATAAGCCCCTTTCTTATACATCAGAAAGCAGTTCCGAAGATATCGGGATCGCGTCTTCTGAGCTGCTTCGCGGAGAGCATCACGCTTTGTCTGGCGGAGTTTACTGGTATCCTAAGTCAACGGATTTAAAAGGAACCTTTGGACGCAGATATAATAAAGTCCTGTATGATAGCGGCCAGTGGTATGACCTGAAATGTGTGGTGACAGACTGGACAGATTATGAAATATATTATAATGGGGCATTTCGTGTGACACCGTATATGTGTTTTGCCAAAGATGCTATCAGTTTCTGGTTTGACAAGCTTGGACAGTTTACCGTCCGGTGTACCTTAGTGAAATCAGGAACAGAGGAGGTTGCTTCTAAAAAGTTCAGGGTGATTATTAAAGATATAGACGGATATCAGGGAATTGGATTCAAAGTGGGGAGTAATACGAGTGTAGATGCTAAAAAAGTGTATGATGACTGTCAAATCTATTATTCCTCCAATTACTATAAGAACGGTCTGCGCTGTGAGGACTATCTGGTAGCAAAAGGTTCTGCCGAGGATGACCCCTGGTCGAGTGTGATTTATGAATTAACCGGATCAGAATTTTATCTGACTATGGGAGAAGATAATGCTGTGTGGTTTTATTATGGAGTGGAAAATGCCAGACACGATCAGATTGCCAGTGCCAGTTCGAAGGGTGAGGATATTTATACCACATCAGATATTATTTCCATTTATTCTTCTGTTGTGAATCCCCAGTCTATTGGAACTCTGGAGAAAAGTGCATCCGAAGATGGAATAAACTGGAACCAGTCTTTTTCCATATCAGATATAGATACAGAGTTTTACTATAAACTCCGGCATTTCGTTCCGGAAGAAGAGGGCGTGAATTACTATTCTAAATATGTGCTTATGGATGAGTTGCCGGAAGGAATAGATTTTGCAGGAGAGGCTTTGGTGAAATGTGTAGAATCCGGTGAGGATGTTACGGAAGAATTTTCAATTTCTTCCCAGGAAGATACCATTGTGGCCACAGCAGGAACAAGCTTGCTGCAAAATGAAGAGTTTTACGGCCATTATTATGACCTGATTCTGAAGGTGAAATTGGATGAGACGGAAATATCCCCTGTGGAGAAAGAAAACGGGGAATTTATTTACGAAGTGACGAATAAAGGCAAGGCCATCATCCGGCATCAGGTGGACAGTCAGGATTCGGAGACGGAAAGTAATGTTGTTACAGTTACAGCAACTGGCAGACAAACGGAGACTGCATTGGAACTGACGAAAGAACTAGATGCAGCAGATATAGTCTGGTCCCATGGGAATCCGGTATTTCTGTTTAAAATTTCAGGAGAGGATGTCTCCGGTGTGACACACACGTACTATGAGGCAGTGGAGTTTGAAAGGGAAGATGCAGACAGTGGAAGTCTGGTTTCTAAAACGGTAAGTCTTATAGTTCCGGCAGGAACGTATACTGTGACGGAAGAAAAAACAGCCAGATATTATCTGGAAGAGATCAAAGATATCACAGGAGGGACTGCAGAAGGCGACAGTGTGGTCTTTCATCTGGAAGGCCCCCTCCCGGGAAATGAGACTGCAAAAGCTACTTTTCATAATGGAAAAAAAACGGATGAAGGACTTTCAGATGCTTCTTTTGTAGAAAATGTCTTTAAGTAAGGATGTTTTAGGTTACAGTTCAGGTGCCACTGTTTCGCGAGGTGTTTTGCTTGGCAAAACCCGAGGTCTGCAATGAAAAAGCCATCACCG
>JBJEMC010000211.1:0-5663 GCA_051879475.1 Muricoprocola sp.
TATTATCACATTAAAGGATGGCTCTCAGAAAGAGTATTCAGAGGCGAAATCCGTATATGAAATTGCATTGGACATCAGTGAAGGACTGGCGCGTATGGCATGTGCCGGTGAAGTAAATGGTGAAGTAGTGGATTTAAGAACTGTAGTAAGGGAAGACTGCGAACTGAACATTCTGACTGCAAATGATCCTAAGGGACTGGCGGTACTCCGTCATACCACTTCTCATGTGCTGGCTGAAGCTGTGAAGAATCTTTATCCAGATGCAAAGCTTGCCATCGGACCCTCTATTGACAACGGTTTCTACTATGATTTTGACCATGCATCTTTCACAAGAGAAGACCTGGACAAGATTGAAAAAGAAATGAAAAGAATCATTAAAAAGGGTGATAAGCTGGAAAGATTTGAACTTCCAAGAGAAGAGGCAATCAAATATATGGAAGAAAAGGGAGAACCATATAAGGTAGAACTGATCAAGGATCTTCCGGAAGATGCCACTATTTCTTTCTACAGTCAGGGAGAATTTACAGATCTCTGTGCAGGCCCTCATCTTATGAGCACAAAGAATATCAAGGCATTTAAACTGATTTCTTCCTCAGGGGCATATTGGAGAGGAAATGAAAAGAATAAGATGCTGACACGTATTTATGGTACGGCATTTCCCAAAAAAGAAGAACTGACAGAATACCTGGAGAAACGGGAAGAGGCCCTGAAACGTGATCACAATAAGCTGGGACGTGAGATGGAACTGTTTACAACCGTAGATGTCATCGGACAGGGTCTGCCGCTTTTGATGCCAAAGGGTGTGATCATAATAAAAGAACTCCAGAGATGGATCGAAGACCTGGAGGATAACGAATGGGGCTACATCCGTACCAAGACTCCGCTTATGGCAAAGAGTGATCTGTATAAGATTTCAGGACACTGGGATCATTATAAAGATGGTATGTTTGTTCTTGGAGATGAAGAAAAAGACAAAGAAGTATATGCTCTTCGTCCAATGACTTGCCCATTCCAGTATTATGTATATAAGGCAACACAGCATTCCTATAGAGACCTGCCACTGCGTTATAGTGAGACATCTACCCTGTTCCGTAATGAGGATTCCGGAGAAATGCATGGCCTGACCCGTGTTCGTCAGTTTACCATTTCCGAAGGGCATCTGATCGTAAGACCGGATCAGATGGTAGAAGAGTTTAAGGGCTGCCTGGCTTTGGCAAAACATTGTCTGGATACTCTGGGACTTTCCGGAGAAGTAACTTACCATTTGTCAAAATGGGATCCGGAAAATAAAGAAAAATATATCGGAGATCCGGAAGTATGGAATGAAACAGAAAATCATATCCGTCAGATTCTGATAGAGTTGGATGTACCTTTTGTAGAAGACGTGGGAGAAGCTGCTTTCTACGGACCAAAGGTAGATATCAATGCTAAGAATGTATATGGAAAAGAGGATACCATGATTACTGTTCAGTGGGATGCTCTTCTGGCAGAACAGTTTGATATGTACTATATTGATGAAAATGGTGAAAAGAAACGTCCATACATCATCCACAGAACTTCTTTGGGATGTTATGAAAGAACCCTGGCATGGCTTATTGAGTTCTATGGCGGCAAATTCCCGACATGGCTCTGTCCGGAGCAGGTACGTGTTCTTCCGATTTCTGAAAAATATGCAGATTATGCAGAGAAAGTCAATGCTGAGCTGAAGAAGAACGGTATCCGTACTTCTGTAGATAACAGATCAGAAAAGATTGGATGGAAGATTCGTGATGCCCGCATGGCGAGAGTACCATATATGATCATGGTGGGTGCCAAAGAAGAGGAAGAACAGAAGATTTCTGTCAGAAGCAGATTCCTTGGTGATGAAGGACAGAAGGATCTTGGAGAATTTATTGATGCAATCTGCAAGGAAATCCGTACAAAAGAGATTCGCAAAATTGAAGTAGAAGAATAAAAACAGAAATAATGGCAGATACTATCTCCTGTCATGGTGGTGCTTAAAGCATAAGATTGTCAGCCATGAAAGAAAAGGAGGTAGTATCATGACATTATTATCCTGTTCCGCAATGAATTGTTTCTATAACAAGGATAGTTACTGCAGCAAAGGTGATATTAAAGTAGAAGGAAATCAGGCAAGGGAAGCCTGTGAAACCTGCTGCTCCAGTTTTAAAGAATGCAAAGAAGGATGTGGAAAAAGCTCTACATCAAAGGGAGCAGAGAAAATCCAGATTGACTGCAGTGCAGAAAATTGCCAGTATAATGATAACAGAAACTGCGTTGCCGGAAAGGTAGATATTTCCGGAGCATCTGCATGCAACTGCGATCAGACAGAGTGCAGTACTTTCAAGAAAGAAAAATAAGTAGAAAAATCATTCAAGTACGCCTCCGGCGTACTTGCGGTAAAGCGTGCGTCAGTTCTGCGGACATATTTCACGTGCACGCCTTTGCCATCCGCCGGAGGCTCAAAATTTTGAAAACAAAGTTTTCTGAAATTTTATGTTGACACTTCTGCCCAGGTATGTTATGATACTTGGGCATGAAGAAATCAAAGCAGAGTTTCCGCTCTCACCGCAGCACAAATGAGTGACTGATGGTTAATATGATTCATAGATTACATAGGAAGATATCTATGGGTATGAGTAGGCGGACAGAGAATGTCCGTTTTTTTATGTTGAGTTTATTGAAACTTTGGTTACAGCACAACAATGTATGGAGGTGTAATACTATTAGCGATTTAATGATTAATGAGCAGATCAGAGACAAGGAAGTCCGTCTGATTGGGGAACATGGAGAACAACTGGGAATTATGTCTGCGAAAGACGCGATGAAGTATGCAAGAGAAGCCGAGCTTGACTTGGTGAAAGTTGCACCTACAGCGAAACCACCAGTTTGTAAGATTATTGATTATGGTAAATACCGCTATGAGATGGCACGCAAGGAAAAAGATGCCAAGAAGAAGCAGAAGACGATTGAAGTGAAAGAAGTTCGTCTGTCTCCGAACATTGATGTGAATGATTTGAATACAAAGATTTCTGCGGCCAGAAAGTTCCTTGAGAAGGGAAACAAGGTTAAGGTTACTCTTCGTTTCAGAGGAAGAGAGATGGCTCATATGCAGGCCAGCAAACATATTCTGGATGATTTTGCAAAAGCACTGGAAGATGTTGCAGCAGTAGATAAGACCCCTAAGGTTGAGGGTCGAAGCATGACAATGTTTTTGACGGAAAAACGTTAAATACGATTCATTTTTAAGGAGGAATAAAAAATGCCAAAAATTAAGACTAGCAGAGCAGCTGCAAAACGTTTCAAAATGACAGGTACTGGAAAGTTAAAAAGAAATAAAGCTTATAAAAGCCATATCTTAACAAAGAAATCCACAAAGAGAAAGAGAAATCTTAGAAAAGCAACTATGACAGATGCTACAAACTTCAAGAACATGAAGAAGATTTTACCTTATTTATAAGAGGATAGAAGGAGGATATAAGAGATGGCAAGAGTAAAAGGCGGATTAAACGCAAAGAAGAAACATAATAGAACTTTGAAACTGGCAAAGGGTTACAGAGGAGCCCGTTCCAAACAGTATAAGATTGCAAAACAGTCTGTAATGCGTGCTCTTACAAGCTCATATGCAGGAAGAAAACAGAAAAAACGTCAGTTCAGACAGTTGTGGATCGCTCGTATCAATGCAGCAGCAAGAATTAACGGACTTTCTTACAGCAAATTTATGTATGGTCTGAAGCTTGCAGGCGTAGAACTGAACAGAAAAGTTCTGGCTGATATGGCTGTTAATGATGCAGAAGGATTTGCTACACTGGCAGAACTTGCTAAGAGTAAGTTAGCTTAATGAAAAGATAAAAATGTCCCCGAGAGTTTCTCGGGGATTTTTGTAGTTATTATTATTGTTACAGTTTAGGTGTCACTGTTTTGTTTGGAAAATGATGGAAAATAGATTAATAAAAGAAATAAAAATGAATTCTGACCTGGATTTGAATACCGGAACAGGAAATACGGATGTCTCAGTCAAACTTTCCGGGATGGCAGATGGATATCTGGCAGCCTGTTTGATGGATCAGGCTGGAGAAGCGGTGGACAGTATTTTTCCAATTGTACTGGAAGAAAAAATGGAATTTTGCCTGCAGGTGAAAAACCCTCATCTATGGAATGCAGAAAGACCATATCTTTATACGCTTGTGGTAGAAATTCTGGATCAGAATCATGAAACAACAGAAAGAACCACACGCAGGATTCCATTCTATAAATGGGAGATTCTGGATGGCAAGACCTGTTTAAATCGGATTCCGGTAAAATTTAAGGCAGAAGTATGGAAAGATGCCGCATTTTTGTCAAAAAAGGCAGATGTTTTTTCTGATCTGGATGATGAGATTTTTGCAGTGAATGAAAAAAAGAAAGTCTGGCAGGAACTTGTCGCCATGAAAAAGAAGGGAAAAAATGCAGTGATTGTAGAGGCTGCCCATGTTACAGAGGAACTGGAATTCTGGTGCCATATTTGCGGGATTTATCTGATTGTACGCGGGGAAAGTCCTGACGCCGCAAGGCTTCTTACAGAATATAAAGCTCAGCTGGATAAGGATGGACAGGGCAGCCTGATGGAAAATGATTTTCAGATGCAGGTGGTTCAGACGGGAGTGATGATAGAAAATCACAGTACCTTTGTCAATGCCAGTGAGTATGAACTGTATTATGAAATTGCTGGACCGGATTATATTGTAATGCAGGGAACCATGGAGGCAGATGTTCCTGCGGGAAAATGCCGCTTTATAGAACTTCCCTTTAGAACCCCTGACAGGGCAGGAGAGTACAGATACCTTGCTGCGCTTCGCCTGAAGGAAGATACAGCCTGGGAGTATAAAGGATATGTGATTGCTCAGGCAGAGACGATGCTTTGTAACATATATGAAAATACCAGGGTCAAAAGGTCTAAACCCACATGAGCTTGCTCATAGGTGGGAAAAAGACCCTGGGACCCTGGTATGATAAACTATAAGATCTGGATTCCATGAGCCCAGGCTTCTTCTACAACTTCTTCCGGCCAGAGAGATACCTGAACTTCACCGATATGTGCTTTTCTTAAATAGAACATACAGATGCGGGACTGTCCGATACCACCACCGATGGTATAAGGAAGCTCCTTATTGAGGATTGCTTTCTGAAACGGCAGATCAGCACGCTCTGGGCAGCCTGCGATTTCCAGCTGTTTTACCAGTGATTCTTCATCTACACGGATACCCATGGAGGAAAGTTCCAGAGCGATATCCAGAACCGGGTAATAAACGATGATGTCACCATTTAAAGCCCAGTCATCATAGTCCGGGGCACGGCCGTCATGTTTTTCTCCGGAAGCGAGACGTCCACCGATCTGCATGATAAATACAGCACCCTTTAATTTTGTAATTTTATATTCACGTTCCTTTGGAGTACAATCCGGATACATATCCTCCAGTTCCTGGGAAGTGATAAAGAAAATATCTTTTGGAAGAATCTCTTCTATGTAATCATACTGCAGAGACATATAGGTTTCTGTCGCCTTTAAAGCCTTATATACGTTACGTACCACATCCTTTAATGTTTCTACGGTACGTTCTTCTTTGGTAATGATCTTTTCCCAGTCCCACTGGTCGACATAGATGGAATGAATATTATCAGTA
>JBJEMC010000212.1:0-5644 GCA_051879475.1 Muricoprocola sp.
CTTACTAATCCATCTCTATTCTGTAAACGTATAACGTACAAAAGAACCATTACCGTCTCCAGTCAAGATCACAACATCTCCATTTTCATTGCTCATAGTCTCAAGAACAGGAAATCTTCCGTTTTCTTTCACATATGCTTCCGGACTATCAGCCTCTGCTTCGATCAAAGTTTTCTTGCTGAATTTTTCTCCTCCGCATGGATTTATTTCCTCAATAAATATTTCATATTCATGCATATAAACTGCCCCCTATTATTGTAACTATATTTTCCTCATTACACGCGTAAAAAAACAGCATATATGCGCAACTGGTCTTACGCATATATGCCGCTCGTTGTTATTTTATTATACTAGGATTTCTGTTTTTTTGCAAAAGAGATTTTACATAAAAATTCGATTTGCTTTTTTGAATAAGATTACCAAAATCTGCACCTATATTTTCTGTATATTATAAAGTGTTGCTTTCTTCTACAAATGTCTCCTGACTTACTTCACTGTTTGTTCTAGCATTTCCTGCGCCCATTCTATCACTTCCTCACGACTATTAACAACATCGTTTCTGGAAATAGTTAATCCGCTTTCTATAACAATAGCGTTTGGCTGCATGTCTGCAATGGTAGAAATAGTATTAGAAAATCTACTGCCGCCATGAGAATTAAACGGGATAATGGTCTTTCCTGAAAAATCATACTCCTCAAAAAAGGTGTACATCGGCTGCGGCATATCTCCCCACCAGTTTGGATAGTAAAATGTAGCCTAATGCAAGCAAATACAAAAAATCATATTCTTGTTGGGTTAAACGTAATTCTATTCCATCCCATCTTGATTCATAATTGCTTTGATTCATAACCAATTTTCCTTGAACAACATTTGTTTCTGATAATTTTTTATGATCTTTCCATTCTATTGTCCTTCGAAGCAGTGAGAAAAGATGCAGGTTAATTTCTTCCGTGCTGCTATTGATGTCCATTACACAGTCTGCCCCCGCATATATCAGTTCTCGTTCCTTTTCTATTGTTTTACTACTTAAAATAATAATCGGTGCTAATGTCATCTTTCGAATAATTAATATAATTTTGCTGACATCTTCTGTAGTACCTACTATTAATGGTATATTTCTTGAATATTTTTTATCTTTTGGTTCTTATAGCATCCAAAAAGTTCCTGCAAATATTAGACATGCAACTATTGTTCCGCCAAGAAATTCCTTTATTGTATGTCTCTTTAATTCAACAGATGCCCAAAATTCTGCCAAATATAAAATTAAGCAGACAGCCGCTGCACCTCCTCCCAAATAATAACTCAAAATCAAATAAGGCAATGTACAACTACAGGCATGCCCACTGGCTCTTATTTTAAATACTTTATTTACGACTATAAGTACCAGAACCGACAGAAAATAACCATTCAAAATCCATTGCAGCATTCTGGTGCAACCCACACAATAGCCAATCAACATCGCAGCCAAATATGCCAGAAAATTAAAAACAAATGCCATATTTCTTTGGGTATTACGAGTATCCTCTTTGTTCTTTTTTCTGGAAGCAATTGGATATGAACAAACTGGTATAACACTCAGAAATAATATCACCATCAGCAGATTGCCCATGTTCCCAAATTCATCTCGTTTGATCCCATATAATATCAAAAGCATAATCAATGCCTCTATCGGTGGAATCGTTATAATTCGAATTACCTTAGCTGTTTTTTCTTTCATTTCATCTTACCTCGCATAAATAAATTTTATAATTTTTCACATTAGTATATCAAATTCTTGTTTACTTCAAATTAGACAAACTCCATCCCTATGTCTAGTTTTTAGATATTCTGTTTGTATTTGTCCATTGTGAAAACACCTCGTTTCTCATAATATATCCACATACTAAAACAAAACCGAGGTGATAGATCTGAAACAGATAAAAATTGCGTGTACCGGCTATATTCTGATTTCCATTGTATTTTACATTACAGGATTTTTATGTATCGCAGATCCTGAATTAATACAATTACATAGCAGAACTTTAGCCGGAGCCATTCTAATCGCATATGGAATCATTAAAATTATCGGCTACTTTTCAAAAGATTTGTACTGCCTGGCGTTTCAATATGATTTCGCCTGTGGGATTTTTTTAATCGTGCTTGGTATTGCAGCTTTGTGCATTAGTTCCAGATTCAAAGACTCTTCTCTTCTGGCAGCACTGGGAATACTAATTCTACTTGACAGTCTGCTAAGTATCCAGACAGCACTTGATTCAAAAAAATTCGGATTATCCTCATGGAAATATATCCTTATATTTTCTATGATAACTGGCACTTTTGGAGTTCTCGTAATTTTAAAAAGTACAATCAAATTTGCAGGTTGTGCGCTTCTGACAGAAGGCGGTATGCGGCATTACATTGTTCAGCATACTGCACGATTACCTGATTACCATTATCTAAATGATAATAAACTATCAAAATAGCAAATTTATACGAAGGAGGATGCTATTATGAACGCATCAAATACACTGAAAAAACTGGGAATTGAACAGACGTTCAATTACATTTACAAAGACCCAGACAAAAACATGGAAAAGTTGATGGACTGGGCGGATAAGTTTTCCAGGGGCGGTTTCCCGTCTCAGCGAAAAGCAATCCGTGAAGCAATTGAAAATCCGGAACATCCGTATTATCCCTATATCCGCAAAATATTTAAAGATGTCGATCCTAATGTTGCCAAAACTCTCACCGTTAACTTTTTCATAAATGCAGCATTAACTGGATGGCCAAAAGAAGAGGAACTCCGAGAGAAATATGACTGCAATATTCCATGGGCAATTCTTCTTGATCCTACTTCTGCCTGCAATTTACACTGTACTGGATGCTGGGCTGCTGAATATGGGCATAAACTGAATCTGACTTATGACGAAATCGACAATATTATCACCCAGGGCAAAGAACTTGGTGTATATATGTACATTTACACTGGCGGTGAACCACTTGTCCGCAAAAAAGACCTGATCCGGCTCTGTGAAAAGCACTCTGACTGTGTATTCCTATGTTTTACAAATGCCACTCTGATTGATGAAGAATTTGCAGATGAGATGCTCCGGGTTGGAAACTTTGTACCTGCTATTTCTCTGGAAGGTTTTGAAGAGGCAACCGATGGACGCCGTGGAAATGGTGTTTATCAGAAAGTAACAAAGGCCATGGCACTTCTTAGAGAAAAGAAACTGATTTATGGCATTTCCTGTTGTTATACCAGCGCAAACTATGAATCCATTACTTCAGAAGAATTCTATGATTCCATGATTGATCTGGGTGCATATTTTGTATGGTATTTCCATTATATGCCGGTAGGAAATGACGCTGCACCAGAACTTCTCCCCTCACCGGAGCAGCGAACCGGCGTTTACGAAAAAATCCGTCATTACCGTGCAACAAAACCATTATTTGCTATGGATTTCCAGAATGACGCTGAATATGTCGGTGGATGTATTGCCGGCGGTTACCGCTACTTACATATCAATGCTAATGGCGATATTGATCCTTGTGTATTCATTCACTATTCCGATTCCAATATTCGTGAAAAGACCTTGCTGGAAGCCCTTCGCTCTCCGATGATGATGGCTTATCATAGAAATCAGCCGTTCAATGAAAATATGCTTCGTCCATGTCCGATGTTGGAAAATCCTCAGAAACTCCGTGAAATGGTTGCCACCGCAGGTGCACATTCCACGGACCTGCAGTCACCGGAAAGTGCTGAACATCTCTGCTCCAAATGTGATCATTATGCAGAACACTGGAAGCCAGTAGCAGACAAGCTTTGGGAAGAAAATCGCAGAAAATACAACGAAAAACATTCTCAGAATTAAAATTCCATGCGGAGTCCTGCCTTATCAGCAGAACTCCTCTTTTAAATCATAAGTTTTTTATTTGCTCTCATGCTCAGAAATGATACGTTCACCTGACCCGGCAAATATTTTACAAAGTTCTTTATAAAACTCTCTCAGATCATAAGAAGCACCTTCTTCCAGCCAATCCAACAAACTCCCAATAAATACCCACTTATAACATCTGATAAATATTTCTTTTTCTTCTTTTGAAATTTGCTTATACTTTCCAATTTTATTCACATAAATCTGTATAATATCATATCCCATCTTATTCAGTCCAGATAAAAATGTGTCCTTTTGAACAGAACGGAATAAATGTAGGAAAGCCTTTTTCCTTTTCATACATTCATCTGCCATATAAGTAAGACAATCCACTGGAGATGTAAATGTTCCATATTTCTGAATGACTTCCTCCATCCAATCCTCAATGGAATCTATCATTAATGTAGGAATATCCTGAAAATGATAATAAAATGTATTGCGGTTCACACGGCAACGATTCACTATATCTTGTACTGTAATTTTATTATATGGTTTTTCTTCCAGGAGTTCCCAAAAAGTCTCCTTAATTATTTCCTTTGTCTGAATCATTCTTTTTCTCCGAATTAATCATTGCACCTGTTACTTTTTCTTTTGATTTAACTGATAGTTTATCACAACTGCTCCGACCGATACCAAAATCCGGCATAGAAGCACTATCATAAACTCGACAGAAAATGGGTCACTGATTTTTTCACCCAACAGTGTAGTTGTAATAATACTAAGTAAAGACCCAGATACACCTGCTGCAAGGTATATCAGATATGCCGTATCACACGCTCCAAAATATATGCTTACGATATCACCAGGAAGAAATCCCACAATCCTCGTAATAAAGCAGGCAAAGAAAGTATTTGTTCTCTGATATTTCGCAATCATCCCTGCTTTCGGATATTTCTGACATATTTCCTGCACAATCTGTTTTCCTGAATATCTTCCAATCCAATATGGAATCGTAATCGTAATTGCAAGTCCGGCTGTACTGATCAAAACCGCAATTACAGGCTGGAAAAGAATTCCACTTGCAAGATACAGGATAGAAAGAGGATAGTCTGAGCTTAGCCCGTCTATTTCCTCAAATCATGTAAAATTGCCGCAATATCCTCTGGCAATTCAAGAAAATTCCCCTTGCTCCATTCCCGATACATATTATAAATAGCACCTGCAAACGCACTGATTCTCAAAGTTTCTTCTCTTGTTCCTCCTTCTGTATCTATCCATTTCTGGATAAGATACTCTGTGATTTTTGCCAAAAATAAATCTCCCATTCCGGCTGTAATCAAAGCATCTATAAATTCTCGGTGCAAATAGAAAAACTGGAAACAGCGTAGCATATATTTTTTGTCGTAAAATGCTGTTTTACTTCCTGTATCAAGTTCCTCTGCTTCTTTTGCTCTATATTCTTCCACCACTTCAGCTAAATGTTCCGTCAGGATATCCTCTATCGCATTATAATTTCTATAAAACGACATTCTGGAAACATTCGCCTCTGAGGTGATATCTGAAACAGAAATGGAAGAAAATGTTTTATCTCCTATTAGCTTTAGCAATGCTTTGTACATATCTTGTTTTACCTGAATATTGGTCTGACTTATTCTTTTCTTCATTGTTATAACTCCAGTCCTGAAGAAATATTTCTATTGTGAATATTGAAATATTTCCATTTTAATGTTACAATTTGTAACATCATTATAAAACATTTTGTTATTTTTTACAATCCAATATTTTAC
>JBJEMC010000213.1:0-5632 GCA_051879475.1 Muricoprocola sp.
AGGTATAAGAAACAAGTAGCCAGTCAGTTGTGACTGGTTTTTTTGTTGTAGAAATATAAAAAAATCCAGACTTTTATACAAAGCCTGGATTTTTCAATAACTCACTATTCTTCTGCTGTCAATACGTAAATCCGTGAAGCATAGTCTTCCCCAGGTAATGATGTGAAATTTGCATCGTTGCCTGCAGTAGAGTCTGAGGTACTAAGGCCTGCATACATTAGTTCATCCCCATAAGAGCAGATACCAGAAATGCTGTTTTTATAACAAAATTCTGGATTCAGTCCTTTTGGATAGATTCTGGTGAAGGAATCGTTGACACGATTCAGTGTTCGATACCATCCGATGACAGCTGTTTTCTGGTCTTGGCTTACTACCATCCATGCTGCATCATTGCATTCGAATGGACTCTGGAGACGGAAGAAAGTACCATATTGGATGATCTCACGATATTTTTTCATAAACCGAATCTGTTCTTTTACTTCTTCTAGTTCTTCTTCTGTCAGGCAATTTAGATCTAATTCATAACCGAAGGTGCCGAAGTAAGCTACGTTTGCTCTGGTATGCAGTGGAGTACTTCTGTTCAGCTGATGGTTTGGTGTAATAGAAACATGGCTTCCCATACTGCTGATAGGATAACACATAGAAGTACCATATTGGATTTTCACACGTTCTACAGCATCTGTATCATCGCTTGTCCAGGCCTGAGGAGCATAGTAAAGCATACCAGGATCAAAACGTGCACCGCCGCTGGCACAGGATTCAAACAGAACATGAGGAAATTCAGTTGTCAGACGATCGTATAAATCATAAACTCCCAGGATATAGCGATGGAAGATTTCTCCTTGCTGGTCTGCGGGATAGGCATTGGAGAAACATTCTGTGATACTGCGGTTCATGTCCCATTTAATATAAGACAGTTTTGCTTCCCGGAGAATTTTGGACATCATTTCGTAAATACAGTCTACTACTTCTTTTCTGGAGAAGTCCAGTACATACTGATGGCGTCCCTGGGACATATTACGGCCGGGTACAGAAAGAACCCAGTCCGGATGTTCACGGTACAGATCGGAATCTTTATTTACCATTTCCGGTTCAAACCACAGACCAAATTTCAGTCCAAGAGCTTCGATTTTCTCAGCAAGACCTGTGATACCACTTGCCAGACGGTCGGCATTTACTACCCAGTCACCAAGACCGGCATGGTCATTGATACGTTTGCCAAACCATCCGTCATCCAGGACAAATAATTCTACGCCACAGTCTTTCGCTTTTGCAGCAATATTCAGAAGTTTTTCCTCTGTAAAATCAAAATAGGTAGCTTCCCAGTTATTGATCAGGATTGGACGAGGCTGGTCTTTCCAGATGCCTCTTGCCAGGCGATGCTGATATAAATGATGATAGGTCTGGCTGACACCGTTTAAGCCTTGATCGGAGTAAACAAGGACAGCTTCCGGTGACTGGAAGGAATCTCCTTTGGCAAGTTTCCAGCAAAAGCAGTCCGGCTGGATTCCCACTAATATTCGAGTTACATCATACACATCCACCTCGGCCTGAATCTGGAAGTTACCGCTGTAAACAAAGGAAAAGCCGAAGGCATCGCCTTTAAATTCATCTGTGGAAGGACGTTTCAGCATCATAAATGGATTCTCATGAGCGGAAGAGTGACCGCGCATGCTTTCCACAGACTGAACCCCGGTAGTCAATTTCCGGGTAACGGGAGTACGTTCTCTTGCCCAGGAACCGGATAACTGGATCCATTCATAATCCGAGTCAGGAAGATCCAGGCAAAGGCTCATTACACGATTCAGGTATACGGTATGCTCACCCTGGTTTGTCAGCTTTGCATTGCGGGCGATGACACCACCTTCTGCAAAAATAGTATAAGACAGTTCCAGACGAACCTGAGTCAGAGGATCTTTTAAGGTTACGATAAGAGTATCTGCTTCTGCATCATCCTCCACATAGGTTGCAGGAAGTCCTGCAAGAACGGGTTTTCCTTTTATGATCTGATGAGAATCATATACAAAATCAGAGAGTGTGCTTCCGTTTTCCTGCTTGATCTCTACAGCCGGATGTCTGAAATCAGAGGAACCGTAAACCGGATACTCCTGCCGGATATTTTCCAGAGAATATTCTCTGTCTTCGAAGATACTTGGACTCATAGCGCGTCCGCAGATTTCAAATAAATGGGAGAAATCTTCTCTGTCACGGATGTGCTTGCCGCAGTAAAGCTGTCCCAGATGACCGTTATCTAAGATCATCATGATATAGCTGATCTTGTCATTGTATAAATGAAATACTTTTGAACTTTCATGAAAAATAATGCTCATAATGAACCTCCGAATATGTTTTATGAGTTCATTATAGGCAATTTGAAAACGATATGGAAGAGTATTATGTTTCAGAAAGAGGGAAAAATGTTTCTTTTTTTGTATCATTTTTTATAATTTTTTTGGTTGTAATTCGAGCCGTGGTGTATCATAATGGAAATATATTTATGCTTAAATATACGACATAAGAATGGGGAAAGGTGAACACTATGAATGTAACATTTGATGATGCATTTCAATTTGGTCTTGGGGTTTTTGAAACAATTTGTTTATACAAAGGACAGCCGGTTTTATTGGACTGGCATCTGGAACGTATGAATGGATCTTTACATATGCTGGGAATTTCGCAGGAAGTCCAGGAAAAAGATGTCCTTAACTGGCTGGAAAAACAGAATGCGGGGCAGCTTCCGTCACTGCATGCCATGAAGATCATGGTATCAGAGCAGAATAAGGTCGTTACTTTCCGGGCAAATCCGTATACCCGGGATGTACTAAGAAAGGGATTCCGCCTGAATTACAGCAGGATTTGCCGTAATGAGACATCTCCTCTTGTTTATCATAAAACGATGAATTATGGTGATAATATATTGGAAAAGCGTCGTACTCATGACATGAAAATTGATGAGTTTATTTTCCTGAACTCAAAGGGAGAGATCTGCGAAGGAAGTACCACAAATATATTTTTTGTAAAGAATGAACAGATTTATACCCCGTCATTATCCAGTGGTCTGCTGCCAGGAATTATGCGACGTTTTATTATGGAACATTTTCAGGTAAATGAAAAAGTTCTGTATCCTGAAGATGTAAAAGAGATGGACGAGTGTTTTGTGACAAATTCACTGATGGGAATCATGCCGGTTACGAATCTGGCAGGAGTAGAATTTGCAGACAGAACTATTACGCAGAATTGTATGTTTATATATGATGATTTTATGAGAAGGTATACAGATATACCTGAGATTTTTTAACATGAAAAAAGGAGGAGCATGGAATGTTATTCATAGAATATCCGAAGTGTACCACATGTAAGAAAGCAAAGAAGTGGCTGGAAGATCATGGTGTGGGATTTACAGACAGACACATTGTAGAGGATAACCCTTCCTATGGGGAACTGAAAGAGTGGTATGGGAAGAGTGGATTACCACTTAAAAAGTTTTTTAATACCAGTGGTATGCTTTATAAAGATATGAAGCTGAAAGATAAACTTCCGGAGATGTCAGAGGAAGAACAGTTACAGCTTCTGGCATCGAATGGTATGCTGGTAAAGAGACCTCTTGTGATTGATGAAGAGAGAGGAATTTATATGGCAGGATTTAAGGAAACTCAATGGGAAGAGACCTTACTGTAGAAAGCAGGGAGAAGTTGATATGAGATTATTGAAGAAAAAAGAAATCCGGGATCAGATACTGATTCTGGCGGCTGCATTTATCTATTCCATAGGTGTGGGACTGTTTCTTTCTCCTCTTAATCTTGCACCGGGAGGTGTGACAGGTATTGCTGTTATCTTAAACTATCTGTCAGGGCTGGAGACCGGTACCCTGTATTTCCTTATCAATGTACCGATCATTTTGTTGGGAACCTGGAGATTTGGATTAAAGTTTATCCTAAAGACAGCGTGGGCAATTGTTCTTATATCGCTGTTTACGAATCTGTTCAGTGTGTATGGTGCAGTAACAGATGATGTCCTGCTTTCAGGTCTGGCAGGAGGTGTGCTTACCGGAATTGGCATCGGGATGACCTTTAAAGCCGGTGCAACGACAGGAGGAACAGATATTATTATCAAGGCAATCAGACAAAAGTATCCACATGTAAAGACGGGAGTCTTATTCCGTCTTACAGATATTGTGATCGTTGCTTTTTCCGGATTGGTATTTCAGGATGTGGATATTATGCTGTATGCGGCTTTGACTGCTTTTATCGTGGGAAAAGTTGTGGATTTTGTTTTATATGGCGGTGATGAGGCAAAGCTGATTTATATTATCAGTGATGCCTGTGAAGAGATTGGGACACGTCTCATGAATGATCTGGATGCCGGCTGCACATATCTGGAAGGGCGGGGAGCCTGGAGTAATCAAGATAAACAGATTATCATGACCGTAGTTCCCAAAAGAACCGCGGTCAAAGTAGAAGAACTGGTAAAAGAAGTGGATGCAAAGGCATTTATGATCGAAAATAATGCCAGCGAGATATACGGAGAAGGGTATAAAGATATCTTCGCTGAAAGGATTTAACCAGGAAGGATACGGCGGATCAGCTGATTTCTTATAAAATCTACATAAGGGGTCAGCTGATCATCTGGTATACTGCTTTTGTTCCAGATCAGATTAAATTCGTGGACGAGATGATATTGCTCCAAAGATATTTTCTTTAAAAGCCCACGGTCAACCATTTCAGCGCCCACATTTTCATAGAGCACACTGATTCCCATATTTGCAGCTAACAGTTTCAGGATTGCTTCTGTATGGTTTACCTCGTGATAATTTGGAAAATCAGAAATGGTGTACCCGGAAAAGCGTAAAAAATTTTCAAAGATATCACGGGTACCGGAACCTGGCTCACGAATGATCAGAGTATGGGATAACAGATCGGATACTCTTTGAATCTGATGAAGAGGGTAATTGGCACCGCAGAAAACAGCCAGGGGCACTTCACAGATCAATTTGGATTCATAGAGTGCTTTGGGAAAGTTGCCTTCGCAGAAGATAAAATCCAGTTTATTTTTCTGAAGGGAATCCAGAAGGATCGTGGTGTCGGCGATGGTCAGTGATACATCTACATCTGAGAAAGCAGAAAGCAGATCTGGGATACATTCAATCAAAGAATAATTTCCAATGGATAAGGTAGCACCGATACGAATACGGTTACGTTTTTCTTTTCGCTGTACTTTACCGCGGAGCTTCATCACATCCTGATTCATAGTAGTCAAAACACGACGAAGAAAAATTCCTTCTTCGGTAAGTGAGAGATTACGATTCTGATATTGAAAAAGTTTTACCTGATAATAGTCTTCCAGAGACTGAATATGTTTTGTAACAGCAGGCTGCGTAAGATGTAATTCTTCCGCAGCTTTTGTATAATTCATGGTTTCACATACTTTCAAAAAAGTCGTTACTTTCAAATCGAGCATTTCAATACACCTCTTCCATCTATTCCTAAAAATTATTATATCATAACTATTCATAATTTTACATTATAAAAATAAAGGGTTAAAATATTAACGAAGTAAAAAGTTACTGTTCACTTCGTTCCAGTAACTATGAAAAAGCCATGCAAAATCATCTTTGGTGATGGCTTTTTCATTG
>JBJEMC010000214.1:0-5561 GCA_051879475.1 Muricoprocola sp.
TTACAAGGAATTCTGGCATTTATCTTCTCTCAAACTGTCAAAGACAGGATTATAATAAGCCATTTCAGGGAAAATGACAAGCCCTTTTTTTCAAAACAAAAAAACTTCCACCCCGCAAGGTGGAAGTTCGTCTTACAAACAACTCTTTTTCTATAATTTCTTTAATCTCTCTATCGCCTCTACTGTATTTTCATAGCTGCCAAATGCTGTCAGTCTGAAATATCCCTCACCGCTTGGGCCAAATCCTGATCCTGGAGTTCCCACAACATTTGCCTTTTCCAGAAGATAATCAAAGAACTCCCAGGAGGTCATCTGATCTGGAGTCTTCAGCCAGATATAAGGAGCATTTACTCCACCGGAAACTGTATATCCGGCTTCTTTCAGTCCCTCATAGATTACTTTGGCATTTCTCATATAATAAGCAACCTGTTCTTTTAACTGTGCCTTTCCCTCCGGAGAATACACTGCTTCTCCTGCTTTCTGAACAATATAAGGCGCACCATTATATTTGGTTCCATGTCTTCTTGCCCAAAGTGCATGCAGAGAAACATCCCCCACTTTCAGGTCTTTTGGAATCACAGTAAAGCCAAGACGAACCCCGGTAAATCCGGCATTCTTAGAAAAACTTCTCAGTTCGATGGCACAGGTTCTGGCGCCTTCACATTCAAAAATGGTATGAGGTACATTTTCTTCTGAAATGTATGCCTCATATGCTGCATCATAGATAATGACAGCCCCCACTTTATTGGCATAATCCACCCATTCCTGGAGCTGAGGCTTTGTTATGGTCGCACCTGTAGGGTTATTTGGAAAACAAAGATAAATCAGATCCGGGGTCTTTTTGGGAAGTTCCGGTGCAAAATTATTCTCTGCTGTACATGGCATATAGATCACATCACTCCAGACCCCTTTCTGCGCATCCCAGGTTCCGGTTCTTCCGGCCATGACATTGGAATCCACATAGACAGGATATACCGGGTCGCAGACCGCAATCTTATTATCCAGGCTGAAAATTTCCTGAATGTTGGAAGAATCACACTTTGCTCCATCAGAAACAAAGATTTCATCTGCTGCGATATCGCATCCCAAGGCTTTATAATCATTTTCTGCAATCGCACTTCTTAAAAATTCATATCCAAGATCCGGAGCATATCCTTTAAATGTAGCTGCATCTGCCATTTCATCCACTGCCCCGTGAAGAGCTGAGATAATAGCAGGAGCCAGTGGCTGCGTTACATCTCCGATACCCAGACGGATCACTTTTTTCTCAGGATTGGCTGCAGTAAACGCAGCAACCTTTTTCCCTATTGTAGAAAACAGATAGCTTCCCTGAAGCTTCAGATAATTCTCATTTACTTTTACCATTTTTATATCCTCCTCAAACTTTTCTTTTAAAACTCAATCTCTCCATCAAATACGGTTGTGGCACTTCCTGTCATATATACCAGATTTTCTTCTCTGTCCCAACGAATCTTGAGATCGCCGCCCAGAAGTTTTACTGTTACTTCCTCTTCTGTCAGGTCATTTAAAACTGAGGAAACCACCACCGCACAGGCACCTGTTCCGCAGGCAAGGGTCTCTCCTGCCCCTCTCTCCCAGACACGCATCTCTACCGTTTTGCGGTCGATGATCCGGACAAATTCTGTATTTACACGGTCTGGGAAAATCTCATGATTTTCAAACTTCGGTCCGATTTTTTCCAGATCCAGGCTCTTTACATCATCTACATATGTAATGGCGTGAGGATTTCCCATGGAAACACAAGTGATCTTCCATTCTTTTCCATCCACATTCACAGGTTCACTGATTACCTGCTCTTTTTCTGATACTACCGGAATCTCTGCTGCTTTCAAGATCGGAGATCCCATATTTACTTTTACGGTATCTACTTTTCCATCTTTTACCGTAAGATCCAGGTACTTGATTCCGCTCTTTGTCTCTACACTGATGCTGGTTTTATCGGTAATCCCATAATCATACATATATTTTGCCACACAACGGATTCCATTTCCACACATTGCTCCCTGAGAGCCATCTGCATTATACATATCCATTTGGCCATCTGCCACATCAGAGGGTTTGATCAGAATCAGGCCATCTGAACCGATTCCAAAATGACGGTCACTGATCTTTCTGGCCACTTCTCCGGGGTTGTCCACCGTTTCCTGAAAACAATTTACATAAACATAATCATTTCCTATTCCATGCATCTTGGTAAATTTCATTATCTTCTCCTCCTGTTATCAAACATTTATCTGGTATCAATCCGTATTCTTGCTCTCATGCAATGCAAATATCATCTGAGCAGTCTCTACCAGATTTGTCCCACTGTCCATACTGCATTTCTGCATATATCTGTGTGCCTCTTCCTCAGACATTTTATTTTCCTTCATAAGTAGTTCCTTCGCTTCTCTGATCAGCTGCATTTCTTTTTCATCTCTTTTTTTAGGGAACTTTCTGGCATTTCTCTTTATTCTGGCACGTTTTTCAAAAATGTTTTCTATCGTTTCTGTAAGGAAATGTACTTTCAGAGGCAATTCCAGGAAATAGATATCTCTTTCCATACAGTTACTGATCAGGCTCTCTGAGGCAATCATGAGCATATCAAAATCTCCCGGCAAGCATTCCTTCAGCTGATCGTACTGCATATCCGTGAACTTGTATCCACAGATTACAAGTCCCTCACCGATATTGTCTGCCGCCTGGAGAACCTGTGCCCCGCTTGTACATACTGATGAGACAGAATATCCGCTTCGCATTAAGACACTTTTTATATTTTTTGCAATCTCTATTTTAGAAAATGCTACAATAATACTCGCCACGCTGTCCCTCCTATTTATTCTGCATCAATGACTGATCATAGGATTTAAACGCGATATAAGTATTGATCTATTTCCCATTCAGATACCTGACGGTTATAATTCTCCCACTCTTCTCTTTTGGCTTTGCAGTAATTTGTAAAAATATGTTCTCCCAAAACATTCCTCATAAATTCACTCTTTTCCATTTCTTCCACTGCTTCGATCAAGGTGGATGGAAGTCTTTCCAATCCAAGCTCTTCTCTTTCTTTGCTGGAAAGATTATAAATATTGCTGTCAACACTGGCAGGCGGCTCAATTTTGTTTCTGATTCCATCCATTCCCGCTGCCAGGCAAACTGCCAATACCAGATATGGATTGCTGGAAGGATCTGGGCTTCTCAGTTCAATTCTTTCTGCCTGACCACGAGTCGCCGGGATTCTGATCAACGGTGTACGGTTCTTTGCTGACCAGGCGATATATACTGGTGCTTCATATCCCGGAACCAGACGCTTATAGGAATTCACCAGGGGGCAGGTTATGGCGCACATCTCTTTCATATGCTTCAAAAGCCCGCCCAAAAAATAATATGCCTCCTGGCTTAATCCATTCACATCAGATGCATTCCCAAAAATATTTTTTCCGTCTTTTGACAGGGACAGATTCACATGCATTCCATTCCCACACATATTTTCTTTTGGCTTTGGCATAAAGGTAGCATGCAGACCGTGGCGCTTTGCGATGGTCTTGACAGCCAGCTTAAACGTCATGATATTATCTGCAATCTCCAATGCTTCTCCATATTTCAAATCAATCTCATGCTGAGCCGGTGAAACCTCATGGTGAGAAGCTTCTATCTCAATATCCATGGTTTCCAGAGTCAGCACCATATCACGCCTTGCATTTTCCCCAAGATCTACCGGTCCCAGATCAAAATAGCCTGCTTTTTCATGAGTGATCGTCGTTGGCTGTCCATTGTCATCCAGATGATACAGGAAAAATTCACACTCCGGTCCTACCACAAAGTCATAACCATAACTCTTCGCTTTCTCTATTTCCTTCTTTAGTATATACCGGGAATCTCCTTCAAATACCTTCCCATCCGGGCTGTAAACATCACAGATCAATCTGGCAACCTTTCCCTGCTGTGGCCTCCATGGGAAAACCGTAAAGGTATCACAATCCGGATGAAGGTACATGTCTGATTCCTCAACACGCACAAAGCCGTCAATGGCAGATCCATCAAAGGTACACTGATTTTCCAGTGCTTTCTCTAACTGGCTTGCCGTAATTGCAATATTTTTCAAAGTTCCAAAAACGTCTGTAAACTGCAGTCGGATAAATTCCACATCCTCTTCCTGTACAAGACGTATAATATCTTCCTTCGTATATTTCATATATCCAGTCTCCTTAAATTTTAAAGGGCATTCTACCCCCTTGGGGATAGAACGCCTTTGTCCTGAAGAAATAGTAACAGTGCGTTTTTTATTTGTCAACCAAAAACACACTGTTGCATTATGATAGTTAATCATTGTTTTTATGTATTTTTTCGATATAATTAAGATTACATTTCGTTTTTTTAATTTTGTCACCAAAGATGATGCCATTTGCCCTGTGAAGGTCATCCGGCTTTTAACAGCTGGATGGCCTCCTGAAGCTGATTATCTTCCTCTGGGGCAATCACAGCCTTTCCCTGCAATTTGGGATCTAACTCAACTTCTACATCCGGCTCTATTCCTTTTTCATGAATATCATTTCCATTCGCCGTATAATACTTGGCAACGGTCAGTTTTAACCCGGTTCCATCTGACAAACTGAAAATCCTCTGGACGATTCCTTTTCCATAAGTCGTCGTTCCAACCAATGTTCCCCACCCATAATCTTTGATTGCACCCGCAAAAATCTCCGAGGCACTGGCACTGTTTTCATTCATCAGAACTACCATCGGCTTCTGAAACTGATGTTCTTCATCCGAATAATACTCTTCCTTATTTCCATTCTTATCCTCTGTATATACAATTCTTCCTTCCGGCAAAATAAGATCCAGGATATCACAGACCGTCTGCAGTACTCCACCGGGATTATTTCGCAGATCAATGATCAGAGCTTCCATATTCTGATCTTCCAACTCCTGTAATTCCGATTTAAACTGATCATATGTCACCTGATCAAATTCCAGGATCTGCAAATATCCTATCTGATCCTCTAACATTTCTCCTTCCACTGTAGGCACTTTAATATCAGATTTTTCCACTTCAAGGTTTATTTCTTCTCCATCCCTGGAAAGCCCCAGGACAATACTGTCCTTTTTTCCCGTCTTTATCTTTGAAACAAGTGTATTTAAGTCCATCTGCTCTGTCTTCTCATCATCCAGGGCAATCACCACATCTCCGGGCAGAATCCCTGCTTCGTATGCCGGACTGTCTTTAAAACAGGACACCACAGTGATTACCTTTGTTTCTGCATCCTGTGACAAGGTAACGCCAATCCCTACATAAGTTCCTGAGGTAGCTTCGTTCATCAGTTCCAGTTCCTCCCTGGTATAATAAACGGAATATGGATCATCCAGCCCCATAACCATTCCTTCATAGAGAAGATCTTCCACCTGATCGGAATCTATCTCATTTAAATAATACTCATTAATGGTATCTTTCATTTCCTTTACTTTGCTTCCAACCAGGATCTCATCCAATTCCAGTTCAGAGTCGCTCTCCTGTGTCACTGCGCTTCTGTTTTCTAAAATCCGTTTTATCTTAAGCTGAT
>JBJEMC010000215.1:0-5559 GCA_051879475.1 Muricoprocola sp.
AAGGAAAACAATGGACAGGAGAAAAAAGAAGAAAATGAAAAGAAAAAAGAAGCGGTAGCTTCCTGAGATAAAAATTTCAGGGCTGCCGCTTTTTTTCGTGTATTTCCAATCAGATAAATTTTAAAAGCTGATGAAGAGTGTGTGGCTCATTGTTCTGGGAAGAAGTAATACGAGTGTCAAATGGCTTGAAATGATTCTGTGTATAAAAGTTCAGAAGAAATTCATTATCCTCACATTCAAGAAATTCCATAACACCACCTACAGAATATTGGAGATTGGATATGGTCTCCAGTGCAAATCCCAGCAGAATGTTCCCAGGAATCCGTTTTTCCTTTGGAAGAGAATAGTTCTTTCCTAACTGTGCAATCAGGTAAGCAGCTGTGGTGTAAGACTGTGTTTCTTCATCCTGAATACTGACACGGGACAGCTTCTTTGCCATTGTCTTACTGATATTTGAAGCCTGGACAGAAATTGGTTTTACTGTAAGGGAAATCGTCTTTATCCAAATATGCCCGAATATTAACGGTAAAATATTTATCAGACATGTTGTTTCTTCCTTTTTGACATTAAAGCTAAGATTTCCTGTGGGTTCGTTAACTGACGTCCGGGAAGTGTCTGCTTTGGTGTGCGGTCACGATCGGCTTCGTCGATAGCTGCGACAAAACGCCTTACGCTATTTGGATTGGATACGACAAAATTATGAGTAATACTTGAAGTAGCCATACTAACACCTCTTTTTCTGGCTTCTTGTGTATTTATAGTATATGCAATGTGCGATAAAAACACAATATCGGAAATCGAAATAATTTCTAAATAATTTTCGAGCCAATCACTTATAAGCCGCCAGCGATGGGCGGGCAATATTTTGATAACAGATATGTTCTGTATCTATCTCAATTATACGATTGATAGAAAATTAGGTCAATAAGAAAGAGAATAAGGAAATTTTTGAAAATTTTCAAAATTTATGAAAATCATAAAAAGAATTGACTTTTTGTAAAGAAAATGCTAAAGCTTACATAGGCCGTAGGGAGGCGAGGGTAGTGCCCTAATCCAAATATCCTATTAGCGGGTAGGCAGTCAGAGTGATGGCTGTCTATTTTGTATTGAGAAAACCACTGGGATGGAGTTACTTTTTTTCATCTGGTATTCAAATATTCAAAACCATGTATTGAATAGAAGAGAGACAAAAGATACAATATGTTTAGGACAACGATTGATGGCGGCTATTTTGTGATAATAGATATAAAAATTGCAGGTGACAGATGTGAACATTGAAGCATATGATGTGGATTCATTGAGAAAGATGGTCAGAATACTGGAGTATGAGAACAGATTATTAAAAGAAAAATTGAAGAAAGCACATATTCCATATGAAGCCAGTAATCCGTTTGAAGAAAAAATAGAAAATGCAGAAGAGTATGACCCGGATCAAGGGGAACGTATTGTGAATCCTTCATTTATTACAGAAGAGATGGCAGTACGTTTCTTTTCTATGTTTTGGGGGCGGGAAGATGTATATGCCAGACGCGGCAAAAACGGAGGATATTTTCCACAATGTGATCATCGTTGGAATGACAGGCTTTGCCCGAAACAACGTGGAGAAAAGATGTTTTGTGATGAGTGCGAAAATAAAAAATGGAAAACACTGGATGCGAAAAAGATTATTGCTCATTTATTGGGATATCAAGAGGATGGCTCAGATGTAATAGGTGTATATCCGTTATTGCCGAATGGCACCTGCAGATTTATTGTATTTGATTTTGATAATCACGAAAAAGGAGCAGAAGCCACCGATTTTGCGAATACGGATAATGAGTGGCATAAAGAGGTGGATGCCCTTCGAAAAATATGTGAGCTTAATGGCATTAAACCATTGGTTGAGCGCTCTAGGTCTGGAAAAGGCGCACATGTCTGGATTTTCTTAAAAAAAGCGATATCGGCGGCAACTGCAAGAAATTTCGGATTTCTATTATTAGATAAAGGTTCGGCTTCCATTAATTTAAAATCGTTTCATTATTATGACAGAATGTATCCGTCTCAGGATGTGACAAGCAGTATCGGTAACTTGATCGCATTGCCATTACAGGGACAGGCTCTGAAAAATGGAAATAGTGCTTTTGTAGATGAAAACTGGAATGCGTATCCGGATCAGTGGGATATCCTTTTAAATAAAACAGAAAAACTGGGAATAGAAGAGATTGAACAATATATGGCGAAATGGCAAAGAGAATTGGCAGATACCAGAGAGATGCCTGTTGGTGCTGTTCAAAATGTCAGACCGAAACCATGGAAAAAGAAATGTGAGTTTTTTAAATCGGATGTTGTAGGGAAATTGCACATGGTCTTGAGCAATGGTGTTTACATTGATACTTTGAACCTTATGCCGAGAATACAAAATCAGATTCGTAGTCTGGCTGCATTCGATAATCCGGAATTTTATAAAAATAAAAGGCTGGGTTACTCAAATTATTATAATTTTAGTGCCGTTTATTTAGGAAAAGATAGAGATGGATATATACAGGTTCCAAGGGGACTAAGAGAAAAAATAATGGAAGAATGTGGAAAAGCAGGGATTGATGTAGATGTATCTGATCAGAGAGAAACAGGACATCCAATTAGAGTTTCATTTAAAGGAGATTTGCGGACTCAACAGGAACTGGCAGCAGAAAAATTGCTGTCACATTCAGATGGTATTCTGAGTGCGGCGACTGCATTTGGTAAGACGGTAGTATGCAGCTATCTTATTGCAGAGCGAAAAGTAAATACGCTTATTCTGTTACAAAGTAAAGATTTACTGAATCAGTGGGTGGATGAACTGAATAAGTTTTTGGAAATAAAAGAAGAACCGCCGGAATATGAAACAAAAACAGGAAAAAAGAAAAAAAGAGACAGCGTGATAGGAATTCTTCATGGCAGTAAAAATACCTTAACCGGTATCATAGATGTTGCGATGGTTGGTTCCATGTATAGTAAAGGAAAGTTTAATGAGTTGATTAATTCTTACGGAATGGTAATCATGGATGAATGTCATCATGCAGCTTCCAATACGTCTATGGAATTATTGCAGAAAATCAATGCAAAGTATGTGTATGGTGTTTCGGCTACACCAAAACGTGGGGACAGTCTGGACAAGATTATCTATATGTTGCTAGGACCACTGAGACACAGATTTACTGCATTGGAGAGGGCACAGGAGCAGGGAATAGGGCATTATTTTGTTCCAAGATATACAAGGGTTGTTGATAATGTTGAGAGTAAGGAAAATATCAATAAGGCATACAGTTTGATCAGTACCAGTAAAGTGCGCAATGAAATGATTGTAAAAGATGTGATAGCTTGTGTGGCAAGAAAACAAACTCCGGTAATTTTGACCAGATTTAAAGAACATGCCAAACTTTTATATCATACTTTGAAAGACGAAGCAGATCATGTATTTCTTCTATATGGTGATAATTCTGACAAAGAAAATGCGGATATACGGGCAAGATTAAAACAGGTTCCCCAAAATGAGACGCTGATTTTAGTTGCAACGGGTCAGAAAATAGGAGAGGGGTTTGACTTCCCAAGATTGGATGTATTAATGCTTGCAGCTCCTGTATCTTTTGAAGGGCGTCTGGAACAATATGTAGGAAGATTGAATCGAGATTATGAAGGAAAAGAAGCTGTTTATGTATATGATTATATTGACTCTCATGTTCGCTTTTTCAATAAAATGTATGCAAAAAGATTAAAAACATATAAAAAAACAGGATTTTCAATATGGACGGGAGAGTTAGATTCTAAACAGCAGATAAATGCAATATTTGATTCTGGAAATTATACCGAAAAGTTTGAGCAGGATATCGTGGAAGCAGAAAAGATGGTGGTGATTTCCAGCCCGGATATCAGGCAGGATAAGATAGAGAGATTCCTGTTTTTGATGAAAGGAAGACAGGAAACTGGTGTGAAAGCGACTGTTATCACGACAGATCCAGAAGAAGTTGTTTATGGAAGTTCGGATGTGTGCCATGAGCTAATCAGAATGATGTGGCAGGTAGGAATAAATGTAGTGATCAAACAAGAGGTAGAAGAACGTTTTGCGATTATTGATGATGAATTAGTATGGCATGGAGGAATGAATTTGCTTGGAAAAGTGGATGTCTGGGACAATTTAATGCGTATAAAAAATCATCAGGTTGCAGCGGAACTTATGGAAATTGCACTAGGGTCTGAATTAGAATCAGAAGGGGACAAGTACCTATGAAAAAACAGATAAAATGTTATAGTTATATCAGAGCCTCCACCACCATGCAGGTGGATGGTTACAGTCTGGATGCCCAGAGAGATAAACTGAGAAAATATGCTGAGTATCAGAACATGGAGATCGTACAGGAATTTGCGGATGAAGGAAAATCCGGCAAAAGTGTCGAAGGCAGACCGGAATTTCAACGGATGTTGGACAATATTGAAAATGGTACAGATAATATACAGTTTGTATTGGTATTTAAGCTGTCACGATTTGGACGTAATGCAGCGGATGTACTGAATTCTTTACAACGGATGCAGGATTTTGGAGTGAATCTGATCTGTGTGGAGGATGGTATTGACAGTTCCAAAGACAGTGGAAAGCTAATGATTTCCGTTTTATCTGCGGTGGCAGAAATTGAACGTGAGAATATTTTGGTGCAGACGATGGAAGGCCGGAAACAGAAAGCCAGAGAAGGAAAATGGAACGGTGGATTTGCCCCTTATGGTTATAAATTGGTGAATGGAGAACTTCAGATTGCAGAGGATGAGGCAGAGGTGATCCGACTGATCTATGATAAATTTATCCATACCAATATGGGAATGAGTGCCATTGCCTCATGGCTGAACCAGCATGGCTATAAAAAGAAAAAGAGACAGAATAATACACTGGATGCTTTTGCTACTTCCTTCATTAAAGGAGTTCTGGATAATCCGGTCTACTGTGGAAAGCTGGCATTTGGCCGCAGAAAGAATGAGAAAGTTCCCGGAACAAGAAATGAATACCGGATTGTGAAGCAGGAAGAATATATGCTGAACGATGGTATTCATGAAGGAATCATTTCCGAAGAGGATTGGGAACTGGCCCATCAGAAACGTCAGAAAACAGGAGTATCCTATGAAAAGACACACAGTCTGGAACATGAACATATCTTATCCGGCATTTTAAAATGCCCTCTGTGTGGCAGTGGAATGTATGGGAATGTCAATCGGAAAAAACGAAAGGACGGTACGTTATATAAGGATTATTTTTATTATGCCTGCAAGCATCGGAGATTGGTGGATGGTCATAATTGCAACTACCGCAAACAGTGGAGCGAAGATAAGGTGAACGATGCGGTAGAAGAAGTAATCCGGAAGCTGGTACGGAATCCAAAATTTGAAGAAGCCATTTTGAATAAAATCGGTGCAAGGATTGACACATCGGAAGTGGAAAAGGAAATTGAAGAATTAGAAAAACAGCACCGACAGCTGACCGGAGCAAAGAACCGGCTTGGACAGCAGATGGACAGCCTGGATATCACAGACCGTTTTTATGAGAAAAAATATCAG
>JBJEMC010000216.1:0-5512 GCA_051879475.1 Muricoprocola sp.
GAATTTGACCGGATACTGGCTGCCATGGAAGATGATCCTACGGCACATGTTTCATTTTCACTACTGTACTACTCTGGTATCCGTTTTGGAGAATTCCTCGCTTTAACGCCAAAAGACTTTGATTTTGAGAAGAATACCCTTGATATCACCAAAAGTCTGCAGCGTGTGAAAAAGCAGGATGTGGTTACACCACCCAAGACACCGAAGAGTATCCGTAACATCATCATACCGGACTTTGTGATGAACGAAGTTAAAGATTATATGTCAAAGCACTATGATTTAAAAGATACGGACAGGGTCTTCCCCTTTACCAAATCTTATATCAATAATGCAATGGCAAGGGCTTGTAAGAAAACCGGAGTGAAAAAGATACGAATTCATGACGTCCGCCACTCGCACGCCAGCTATCTTATCAACTTAGGCTGTGCACCACTGCTCATATCAGAACGGTTAGGGCACGAAAAGATACAGACCACCTTAAGCACCTACTCCCACCTGTATCCGAACAAGCATCAGGAAGTGGTGGATATGATGCAGAACCAGCACCAGAAGGACATGGCAACATCTGATGTGACTGCCCCGGCAGAAACATTGGAAGAATCAAAACTACAAGACAAAAGGTTCAAAGTCGTAAGCCCAAAGAATAACACAAGCCCACAGCAAGTCCACGAAGATGACTTAAGCCCCTGCGTCGGCTACAGCGGGGGACATATAAAAAGGCTCAACCCCTTGCAAACAAAGGGCTGAGCCAATGAAGTCATTGAATACTCAAACAGTATTTAATTACTCGATGATAGAAGCAACACGTCCTGATCCTACAGTACGTCCACCTTCACGGATAGCGAATGTAAGACCCTGTTCCATAGCGATTGGATGGATCAGTTCGATTGTCATTTCTACGTTATCACCTGGCATACACATTTCTGTTCCTTCTGGAAGAGTGATCAGACCTGTAACGTCAGTTGTTCTGAAGTAGAACTGTGGACGATAGTTGTTGAAGAAAGGTGTATGACGTCCACCTTCATCTTTTGTCAGAACGTAAACCTGAGCTGTGAATTTTGTATGGCATGTAACTGTACCTGGTTTTGCAAGAACCTGTCCACGCTGAATTTCTGTTCTCTGAACACCACGAAGAAGAGCACCGATGTTATCACCAGCCTGAGCTTCATCAAGAAGTTTACGGAACATTTCAACACCAGTTACAACTACTTTACGTTTTTCTTCTTTGATACCAACGATTTCTACTTCATCAGATACATGAAGAACACCACGTTCTACTCTACCTGTTGCAACAGTACCACGACCTGTGATAGAGAATACGTCTTCAACAGGCATCAGGAATGGCTTATCTGTATCACGCTGTGGATCTGGAATATAAGAATCAACAGTATCCATCAGTTCCATGATCTTGTCGCCCCATGGGCCGCTAGGATCCTGAAGAGCCATAAGAGCAGAACCTTTGATGATTGGGCAATCTTTGAAATCATATTCTTCAAGCTGTTCTGTGATTTCCATTTCAACCAGTTCAAGAAGTTCTTCGTCATCAACCATATCACATTTGTTCATGAAAACAATGATATATGGAACACCTACCTGACGGGACAGAAGAATATGTTCTTTTGTCTGAGCCATAACACCATCAGTAGCAGCTACAACAAGGATAGCACCATCCATCTGAGCAGCACCTGTAATCATGTTCTTTACGTAGTCAGCATGACCTGGGCAGTCAACGTGTGCATAGTGACGTTTTTCTGTCTGGTATTCAACGTGTGCTGTAGAAATTGTGATACCACGTTCTCTTTCTTCTGGAGCTTTGTCGATGTTTTCGAAATCTACTTTTTCGTTGCCTGGTACTCTTTCAGCAAGTACTTTTGTAATAGCTGCTGTTAAAGTAGTTTTACCATGGTCAACGTGACCGATTGTACCGATATTACAATGTGGTTTGGTTCTGTCAAATTTAGCTTTTGCCATTGTGAATTTCCTCCTTGAAATTATAACGATTTTATACGTTTCCTATTTATTATATTTTATAACAGGCTATCTTAGATTATATTTCAAATCTAAGATATTTTCAAGCCTATTTTTGTTATTTACAGGGGTTTCATTCCCTATTTTACAATAATTTTCTCATTATTGTAACATTATTTTCCCTTATTGCTCAGAACTTTTTCCTGAACAGACTTTGGTACCGGCTCATATCTCTCGAAGAACATTGAGTAGTTACCACGTCCCTGTGTCTTGGAACGAAGGTCTGTGGAATATCCAAACATTTCAGCAAGTGGTACGAAACCACGAACGATCTTACCACCGCCAAGGTCATCCATACCTTCAATACGTCCACGACGAGAGTTGATATCACCGATAACATCTCCCATGTATTCTTCCGGCATGGTTACTTCTACTCTCATGATAGGCTCAAGAAGAATAGCATCACCTTTCTTCATAGCCTCTTTGAATGCCATGGATCCGGCAATGTGGAATGCCATTTCAGAAGAGTCGACTTCATGGTAAGAACCATCATATACATTAGCGTGAACACCAAGTACCGGGAATCCTCCAAGGATACCAGATTTTGCAGCTTCTTCGATACCTTCACCAACAGCTGGGATATATTCCTTCGGAATAGCACCACCAACTACAGTAGATTCAAACTTGAATGTTTCTTCGCCGTTTGGATCCATTGGTGTGAAGATAACTTTACAATGACCGTACTGACCACGACCACCGGACTGCTTAGCATACTTGCTGTCAACAGTAACTTCTTTTGTAAATGTTTCTTTGTAGGCAACCTGAGGAGCACCAACATTAGCCTCTACCTTGAATTCACGAAGCAGACGGTCAACAATGATTTCCAGATGCAGTTCACCCATACCAGCGATGATTGTCTGGCCTGTTTCCTGATCTGTATGAGCACGGAATGTCGGGTCTTCTTCAGCCAGTTTTGCAAGTGCTTCACCCATCTTACCCTGACCTGCTTTAGTCTTAGGTTCGATGGCCAGCTCGATAACTGGTTCTGGGAATTCCATAGATTCAAGAATTACCGGATGCTGTTCGTCACAGATTGTATCACCTGTAGATGTTACTTTGAAACCAACTGCAGCAGCGATATCTCCTGAATATACTTTGTCCAGCTCTGCTCTCTTATTTGCATGCATCTGAAGGATACGGCCTACACGTTCCTTCTTTCCTTTAGATGAATTCAGTACATAAGAACCTGCGTTCATTGTTCCTGAATATACACGGAAGAATGCAAGCTTTCCAACGAATGGGTCAGCCATGATCTTAAATGCCAAAGCTGCAAATGGTTCATCATCAGAAGAATGTCTTTCCACTTCATTTCCATCCAGATCTGTACCCTTAATAGCAGGGATATCAACTGGAGATGGCATATATTCAATAATAGCATCCAGAAGCTTCTGAATACCTTTGTTTCTGTAAGCTGAACCACAGCATACAGGAACTGCTGTACATTCGCAGGTAGCTTTTCTAAGGACTGCTTTCATATCATCAACAGCCGGTTCTTCGCCTTCAAGGTAAGCCATCATCAGATCATCATCTAATTCACAGATTTTTTCAACAAGTTCTGTGTGATACAGTTCTGCATCATCAGCCATGTCTTCTGGGATATCTGTAACAGTAATATCTTCGCCCTTGTCGTCATTATAAATATATGCTTTCATTTCGAAAAGGTCGATGATTCCTTTGAATTCATCTTCCTTACCGATTGGAATCTGCAGACAAATAGCATTTTTGCCAAGTCTTGTTTTAATCTGATCTACTGCACCGTAGAAGTCTGCACCAAGGATATCCATCTTATTGATGAATGCCATACGAGGTACATTATATGTGTCAGCCTGACGCCATACGTTTTCTGACTGTGGTTCTACACCACCCTTTGCACAGAAAACACCTACAGCACCGTCAAGTACACGAAGGGAACGTTCAACCTCTACTGTAAAGTCAACGTGTCCTGGAGTATCAATAATATTGATACGGTGTTCCAGAGCACCTGGCTTGGGTTTGCACTGTTCCTGAAGTGTCCAGTGACATGTAGTAGCCGCAGAAGTAATTGTGATACCTCTTTCCTGTTCCTGCTCCATCCAGTCCATTGTTGCAGTACCTTCATGAGTATCACCGATTTTATAGTTTACACCAGTGTAATAAAGGATACGCTCTGTAGCTGTGGTTTTACCAGCATCAATATGAGCCATAATACCGATATTTCTGGTTCTCTCCAACGGATATTCTCTTCCAGCCAAGGTAAATTCCTCCTATTAGAATCTGTAATGTGCAAAAGCTTTGTTTGCTTCTGCCATCTTGTGCATATCTTCTTTTCTCTTTACAGCTGCACCTGTGTTGTTAGCTGCATCCATGATTTCGTTTGCCAGTCTTTCCTCCATTGTTTTCTCGCCTCTTTTACGTGAAAAC
Organism: Muricoprocola sp.; assembly: GCA_051879475.1. Lineage (GTDB taxonomy): Bacteria > Bacillota > Clostridia > Lachnospirales > Lachnospiraceae > Marvinbryantia. Next base: position 4,429 of record JBJEMC010000216.1, read on the forward strand.
ATTGTCAGCCAACGAAGACCAAGAGCCTGACGTCTTTCAGGTCTTACTTCGATAGGTACCTGATAAGTAGCACCACCGATACGTCTTGCTTTCACTTCCAATACTGGCATGATATTATTCATAGCTTCTTCAAAAACTTCGATAGCTGGTTTTCCAGTTTTTTCTTCCACTCTACCGAATGCTCCGTATACAATCTTCTGAGCTACACCCTTCTTACCATCTAACATAACGTTATTGATAAGCTTGGTAACCACTTTGTTATTGTACATAGGATCTGCTAATACGTCTCTTTTTTGAGTATGTCCTTTACGTGGCACGTTACTTCCCTCCTTAATATATTCATTAAATCATCGGTACTCACATGTGTCGTTCTAATGTGTTCGTGCTCGAAAGCTTCTATCTGAACCTGCAACCACCTGGTAATAGAATTCCGGCACAAAATACTAGTTCTGTTTGTGATTCGATTATGCGCTCTTAAAATAAATCAGATTATTTCTTAGCGTCTTTTGGTCTCTTTGCTCCATATTTGGAACGAGCCTGTCTTCTCTTAGCAACACCTGCTGTATCCAGTGTACCACGAATAATATGATATCTTGTACCTGGTAAGTCCTTTACTCTACCACCACGGATAAGAACTACACTATGCTCCTGCAGATTGTGTCCTTCACCTGGGATGTAGCTTGTTACTTCGATATTGTTTGACAGACGAACTCTGGCGATCTTTCTAAGAGCTGAGTTAGGCTTCTTAGGTGTAGCTGTCTTAACTGCTGTACAAACGCCTCTCTTCTGAGGTGCAGATACATCAGTTGATTTCTTTTTCAGAGAGTTAAAACCTTTCTGAAGAGCCGGAGCAGTAGATTTCTTTACAGATGTCTGTCTGCCTTTTCTTACTAACTGATTAAATGTTGGCATTCTTCTTACCTCCTGTTTTATTCGTTACTATTCACGTGCATTCCAGTAACGATGAAAAAACCATGCAAAATCACCTTCGGTGATGGCTTTTTCATTGCAGGCCTCGGGTTTTGCAATGCAAAACACCTCGCGGAACAATGGCACCTGAACTGTAACGTTTTATCCCCTATGG
>JBJEMC010000217.1:0-5511 GCA_051879475.1 Muricoprocola sp.
TGGCATTTATTATTTCACAATTCCCAGAGATTCCAGTATGGCAGCAACCGTTCGGGAAATGCTGTCATCTTCTTCGTGAATCGTGATATCAGCATATTTTTTATAGAGAGGGACACGTTCATCATAGAGATGGTGGAGTGTCTCTCCTGTTTTATGTACCACACCGCGGCGGTCAAGATTGCCGACACGTTGTTCAATAAGCTCGTAATCCACATCCAGATAGACGACTGTACCGATACTTTTGAGATGTTCCATGGCCTGAGCACCATAAACAACACTTCCCCCCGGGGCGATGACGGAATGGATGGCAGAGATCTCGCTGTTTATTTTATTTTCAATTTCCAGAAATGCTTCCATCCCATCTTGCTGTATGATCTCCCATAAGCGTCGTCCTTCTGCTTTCTGAATCAAGATATCAGAGTCAATAAATTCATACCCCAGAACTTTCGCTAATACGATTCCAATCGTACTTTTTCCGGCACCTGGCATGCCGATTAAGATAATATTTTTCATATGTAATTTCCTCCTGTCAGCCAAATTCATGTAATTGGCATTTGACTTGATATTAGTATACCATATATAAAATTTTTATACTATTATGTATAAATAGAAAAACATTATCGTTTGATATCGTAGTTCATGTTCATGAGATCACGAATTTGGTTGGCATCATCGGTAATGTTAGCATCACCATGGATGGTATGTTTGATCGCTGAGCTGGCTACGGCAAAGTTGATGATATCCATTGGCTTGTAACCTGACATCATGGCATAGATCAGTCCAGATGCAAAAGCATCGCCGCCGCCTACTCTGTCCAGGATGTTAAAAGTAAACAGTTTGGATTCCCAGGTGTGGTTATCGTACCACATATATGCTTTCAGACTGTTTTCGGAACCACTGTGAGCATAGCGTACATGTCTTGCGATGCATATGAGATTTGGATAGCGCTCTACAAAGTGCTGGAAGACTTCGTCTTGCTGCTCGTAACTGGGTTGAAGGGGAATGTCATCTTTCCAATCCCCTTTAGAATGATCCTCTTCATCTTTCCAAAGGTGGTATGGTTCAATTCCAAGAAGAACGTCTACATATGGAAGACACATGGTACAGAAGTCACGGGCTTCCTCCCAGGTCCAAAGTTTGCTGCGGAAGTTACCGTCAAAGCTGACAGTAAGTCCGTTTTCTTTTGCAATTTTCAGAGCATTAAGGATTAAATCTCGACAGGATGCAGATAACGCAGGAGTGATACCACTTAAATGGAGCCAGGTGTATCCTTTTAACAGTCCGTTAAGATCTACTGTGCTGTAATCAAATTCACAGAAGGCACTGTGCTTTCTGTCATAGGTTACTTTGCTTGGACGGATACCGTATCCGGTCTCAAGATAGTAGCAGCCAAGGCGATGAGTCGGGGTTTGCTCCGGGGTAGTTAAGATCATTGGGGTGCAATGAACATCGTTGCTTCTTAACATACGGATTGCACTTTTTCCGAGGCTGTTGTTTGGCACAACGCTGAAGAATGTACTGTCTATTCCCAGGTTGGCAAGTGCGAGTGCAATGTTTGCTTCACTTCCACCATAACTTGCCTCAAAGTTATTTGCCATACGGATCTTGTCATAATTGGGCGGAGTAAGACGTAACATGATTTCACCAATTGTGATGAAACGGTTGCTCTTATCTACGTTTACAGTTAAAGGATTGTAATGTTCCATATCAAGTTCCTCCTTTTTTATAGAATTACAAGTTACTGATTATATGTGTTCCAGTAACTACGAAAAGCCATGCAAAACACCTCGCGGAACAGTGGCACCTGAACTGTAACCAATTATAACATAAAGAAAGCAAAATAAATGCTTTTTTTTTGGAGAAAAAAGCATTATCATATATAATGTATACAAAACTTGTAATATGGGAGGAAAGAAAATGGATATTAGATATTCTTGTAATCAGCGTGATTTCAAACGTTATACTACAGAAGAAATGAGAGATGAATTTTTGATTTCTAATCTGTATGTGGAAGATCAGGTAACAGCTGTATATAGTCATGTTGACCGTATGGTTACTTTAGGATGTATGCCTGTTAAGGAAACTGTTTCTATTGACAAAGGAATCGATGTATGGGCTAATTTCGGAACAGATTATTTTCTGGAACGCCGCGAAATCGGTATTTTTAATATAGGTGGAACAGGAACTGTCAGTGTAGATGGTACTGTATATGAAATGGAGTACAAAGATTGTCTGTATATTACAATGGGAGCTAAGGAGGTATTCTTTGCAAGTGTAGATCCAGCAGCTCCGGCGAAGTTTTATATGGTATCTGCACCGGCTCATTGCAGCTATGAAACAAAATTGATCAAGATCAAAGATGCAAACAAACGTCCTCTTGGTGCAATGGAAACATCCAATAAGAGAGTAATCAATCAGTTTATTCATCCGGATGTATTAAAGACATGCCAGCTTTCTATGGGTATGACTGTTCTGGAACCAGGAAGCGTATGGAATACTATGCCGGCACATACACATGAACGTCGTATGGAGATTTATATGTACTTTGAAGTTCCTGAAAACAATGTGGTATTCCATATGATGGGAGAGGAAAATCAGACACGTCATATCGTTATGCAGAATGAAGAAGCTGTAATTTCACCAAGCTGGTCCATTCATGCAGGTGCAGGAACAAGCAATTACACCTTTATCTGGGCAATGGGTGGAGAAAATCAGGCTTTTGATGATATGGATAATATTCCAACAACAGAGCTTCGTTAGTTAATGGAATCAGAAAAGGAGAGAAACAGATGGGAGTTAATTTTTCATTGGATGGAAAAGTTGCACTGGTAACAGGAGCAGCATATGGAATTGGCTTTGCTATTGCACAGGCACTCGGCGAAGCAGGAGCTAAGATTGCATTTAACTGCCGTAATGAAGAACGTATGTTACAGGCAGAAGCAAAATATAAGGAATTGGGAATCAATGCAAAAGGGTATATTTGCGATGTGACAAAAGAAAATGATGTTACAGAACTGGTAGCAAAAATCAAGGAAGAATTTGGTATCATTGATATTCTGGTAAATAATGCCGGAATCATTAAACGTATTCCAATGTGTGAAATGACAGCAGAAGAGTTTCGTGAAGTTATTGATATCGACTTGAATGGTCCTTTTATCTGTTCTAAGGCAGTTATTCCTGGAATGATAGAAAAGGGACATGGAAAAATCATTAATATTTGTTCTATGATGAGTGAACTTGGAAGAGAAACCGTATCTGCTTATGCGGCTGCAAAAGGTGGTTTAAAAATGTTGACAAAGAATATTGCATCTGAATATGGTCAGTACAATATCCAGTGCAATGGTATTGGACCTGGTTATATTGCTACCCCACAGACAGCTCCACTTCGCGAGGTACAGCCAGATGGTTCCAAGCATCCATTTGATTCTTTCATTCTTGCGAAGACACCGGCAAATCGTTGGGGAAATCCAGAAGATTTGATGGGACCGGCAGTATTCTTGGCATCGGATGCTTCTAATTTTGTAAATGGGCATATCCTTTATGTAGATGGCGGTATACTCGCTTATATTGGTAAACAGCCATAAATAAAAATGTTTCCCAATAAGGATTTGGTGTGTTTCAAGGGGATAAATAGAATAAAAAGTAATCGTAGTAAAGGCAGAGTTTTCTCTGCCTCTATTACGATTATTTTTGTATTCAACCAGACAAAAAGATGTGTTATGATAAGGATAAGAATCGTAGTTTCGGAGGAAAGAATGAGTTATTTACCGATTGAATTTGAAAATAAAATGAAGGATTTGCTGGGAGAGGAGTATACGGAATTTGAGAAGTCTTATGAGCAGCCGCGTAATTTTGGACTTCGGGTGAATGTGAATAAGATCTCACCGGAGGAGTTTGAAAAACTGGCACCTTTTCATCTGACCAGAATCCCCTGGACAGAGAATGGCTACTATTATGAAGAGCAGGATGCCCCGGCAAGACATCCATTTTATTATGCAGGGCTTTATTATCTGCAGGAGCCAAGTGCCATGACACCGGCATCCAGACTGGTGCCGCAGCCTGGGGATAAAGTGCTGGATCTCTGTGCGGCTCCGGGTGGAAAGGCAACGGAACTGGGAGCAAGACTCCTGGGAGAAGGTGTTCTGGTAGCCAATGATATCAGCGCCTCCAGAGCGAAGGCTTTGTTGAAAAACATCGAAGTATTCGGTATTGCAAATTCTTTTATTACGAATGAAGTTCCTGCGAAACTGGCAGGTCAGTTTGAAGAATTTTTTGATAAGATTCTGGTGGATGCCCCATGCTCAGGAGAAGGAATGTTCCGTAAAGATCCTGCTGTGGCAAAAGTATGGGATGCTCAGAAACCACTGGACTGTGCAAAGCAGCAAAAAGAAATCATTTCCAGAGCAGCCCAGATGCTTGCTCCCGGAGGGATGATGTTATACTCCACTTGCACATTCTCACCGGAAGAAAATGAGCAGGTGATCCAGTATCTTCTGGATGAGAGAGATGATATGGAACTGGTGGAAATACCAGGGTATGAAGGCTTTGCTCCCGGTAGACCGGAGACCGCAGGGGGAAATGAAGAGTTAAGAAAATGTGTGCGTATCTGGCCTCATAAGATGGCAGGAGAAGGACATTTTCTGGCCCTTATGCATAAAAAAGGTTCTTCTGTGAAAGAGAATATCAGTAGAGGAACTTCATCAAAAAATATTTCTTCTGTGAAAGGCATTACCAAGGGAGAACAGAAAGCCCTGGAGGAATTTTTTAAAGATGTCACAATGAACCTCAACTGGGATTACGTGGAAGTGAGAAAAGGACAGGTGTACTATGTACCATCCGCACTTGGCAGCAGAAAAGGCCTAGTATTTTTAAGAAACGGACTGTATCTGGGAGAAATCCGCAAAGACCGTTTCGAACCAAGCCAGTCCTTTGCCATGGCATTAAAGAAAGAAGAATATGCCTCTTCCATAGATCTGGATTACTCCGACCTTCGTGTGGAAAAGTACCTGCGAGGAGAAACCATAGAGACAGATGACATTTCCTGTAAGAGAAATAAAGGATGGCAGCTCGTGTGCGTAAATGGTTACCCTCTCGGATGGGGAAAACTGGTGAATGGAACGTTAAAAAATAAATATCATTCGGGATGGAGGATGAAATAGTTTTTTCTTGAGATGTAACACCAATGTCGTTACAATAATGATGAATGGAGGCGATACAATGGAAAAAAGTGCAACACTTAATTTAAGAATAAACCCAACATTTGTTGATGCTACACAAATGTCAGAGACAGAAATACATGCTAAGATCATGAAAGATTATGATTCAATTAATTATGGTTATGTAGAAAGTATTATATAATAAAAAGATACAAACTGAAATAAAAATACTTGATTTTCTGATGTGTTAGTGATATACTATTCAAGCAAAGAAAAATCGATGCGTGGCTCAGCTTGGTAGAGCGCTGCGTTCGGGACGCAGAGGTCGTGGGTTCGAATCCCGTCGCATCGATTA
>JBJEMC010000218.1:0-5443 GCA_051879475.1 Muricoprocola sp.
AGGGATCAAAATATTTGTGGGAGGAAAAAGACAATGAAAGAAACAGTAAGTAATGACTGCAAGGTACTGGCTTTATGTTCACAAAAAGGCGGAGTGGGTAAAACCACCAGTTGTGTAAATCTGGCAGCGGGACTGGCCAGAGAGGGAAAGCGTGTTTTAGTAGTTGACAATGATCCGCAGGGAAGCATGACGGCAAGCCTTGGCTATCACAATCCCGATGAGTTGAATGTTACACTGGCTACAATTCTTATGAAAATTGTAAATGAGGAAACATTTGACGACTCTCTGGGGATTCTTCGCCACGAAGAGGGGATTGATTTACTTCCGGCAAATATCGAGCTTGCTGGTATGGAAGTGTCATTGGTGAATTTTATGAGCAGGGAACTGGTACTTCGGCAGTATATTGATCAGGTGAAAAATCTGTACGATTATGTACTAATCGACTGTATGCCATCCCTGGGAATGCTCACCATCAATGCACTTGCATGTGCGGATGCGGTACTTATTCCGGTTCAGGCAGCCTATCTTCCCGTAAAAGGATTAGAGGACCTGATCCGGACAATCGGTAAGGTGCGAAGACAGCTGAACAGAGGACTTTCCATCGAAGGAATATTGATCACCATGGTAGATAGACGAACCACCTATGCACGGGATATTACAGAATTAATTCACAACACCTATGGAAGCCAGATTCGTATTTTCACTCATAATATACCGTTTTCTGTCCGTGCTGCCGAAATCAGTGCAGAGGGGGTCAGTATTTTCCGTCATGATCCCAGAGGTAAAGTTGCAGAAGCATATCAGTATCTGACTCAGGAGGTGCTTTCAGATGAAGAGTAGAAGTGCATCGAAGATAAAATTGACTTCTTATGATGACCTTATTGGTGGAGCTGTATCAAAAGATGATATTCAGGAAATTCCAATCGGTCAGTTGCGGGATTTTGTGAATCATCCTTTTCATGTTAACGATGATGACGAGATGAATGAACTGGTAGAAAGTATAAAAACACAAGGGGTATTAACTGCTCTGCTGGTGCGTCCGTCGAAAAAAGGAGGATATGAGATTGTATCCGGGCACAGAAGAAAACATGCAGCTGTTCTTGCAGGATTGACGCAGGTTCCGGTCATTATCCGGGAAATGAGTGATGATGATGCTGTTCGGGCAATGGTAGACAGCAATCTGCAAAGAGAACATATCCTTCCAAGTGAAAAGGCGTTTGCATACAGGATGAAAATGCAGGCAATGAACCATCAGGGTGTCAGCGGAGGGATTTCAGCTGAAACCATCGGTAAAGCGGGAAAAGACAGTGCAAGGCAGGTGTACCGTTATGTCAGGCTGACTTATCTGCGTAAACCGATTTTGGATGCAGTGGACAAGGATCTTATGGGCATCCAGACTGGAGTGGAGCTTTCATATCTGGAGCCATCCGAACAGATCTGGCTGGAGGAGATTCATAATACTACAGGGAAATATCCAAGTCTTGAACAGGCGAAAAAAATAAAAATCAGAAGCGAAGAAAAGACATTAACGAAAGAAATCCTACGGCTTTTGATAATGGGAGAAAAAAGAAGGGCAAGAACCTTTACTTTAAAGCAAAATGAGATCAACAAGTATTTTACTCCTGACTATGATGAGCAAAAGATGCGTACCGTAATTATTGAGCTGCTGGAGGAATGGAGTAATAAGAATAAATAGCGGAAAAAGAAGGGAGGGTGATTCATGAGTATTAGAGCAACATTTAGCTATTTTCAGGGAATGGAAGGCGATATGTATCAGTTCTATCGGATTCCTAAGTTGTTGTTTACAAGTGAATATTTCAAAAATCTCTCCTGTGAGGCAAAGGTACTGTATGGTCTTATGTTAGATCGGATGTCGCTTTCGATAAAAAATCGCTGGCTGGACGAGGAAGACAGAGTATATATCTTTTTTTCTGTGGAAGAAATTATGGAAATGCTGAACTGCGGAAGGAATAAAGCGGTTAACTGCCTGAAAGAACTGGATCAGGAAACAGGGATTGGTCTGATTGAGAAGAAAAGGCTAGGGCTTGGTAAAGCAAATGTCATTTATGTGAAGAATTTCAGCCTCCGTGAATATCCAGACGAGCCTGCAGAAATGGAAATAGAAACAGATGATCCGGAATATGAGGAACAGATACCTTGCAATTTTGAAGAAAATATGCCAGAAAACGCTGTAAATACGCAGAAGTTTGAAAAACAAACTTCAAGAAGTTTAGAAAACAAACTTCAGGAAGTTTCAAAAACAAACTTCAAGAAGTTTGAAAAACAAACCTCAGGAAGTTTGAAAAATAAACTTCAAGAAGTTTCAAAAGCAAACTGTAATAATACTGAATATAACGATAATGAATCAAGTAAGACTGAATCATATCCTTCTATCCATCATGACCGGAAAGATGTGGATAAGATGGATGAGAGGTATGCATATCGTCAAATCATCTGTGACAATATCGAATACGACATTCTTTGTCAGAGTTATAAGCCAGAAAGTGTAGAAGAACTGGTGGAACTGATGCTGGATGCTATTTGTACTACAAAAAAATATCTGCACATTAATGGGGAAGCTATGCCTGCTCAGGTGGTAAAGAACAGACTTTTGAAGGTGGGGTATGAGCATATACAGTATGTATTTTTCAGCTTAAGCAAGAATACCACCAAAGTAAAGAATATCCGTCAGTATATGTTAACAGTTTTATATAATGCTCCCGTTACGATTAACCAGTTTTATGATGCAGAGGTACGTCATGATATGTATGGAGGATAAAATTATTCTGCCATGAGATTGTGTCTTATAACTTTGTGCCCAGTGGGCATAAAGCAAGATGTAGAATAACCTTGTGCCCAGTGGGCATGAAGTAAGATCAAAAACATGTGCCTTATGGCAAGAAAGGAAGGGATAAAAAATGCTGCGCTTTTTGATTAAATTACCCTTAAGAATTTTAGCATTCCCAGTTTGGTTGGCAGTTACTGTAATCAATACGATTGGAATATTTTTGGTGGGGCTTGCATCATGGATATTTTATTTGATTGCAGGTGTAGCTGTAATTGCAGCGTTAGGTTGCGTTGGGTTTCAGTTATATACATGGCAGGAAGTCAAAATGCATTTACTATGTGCGGCTGTGTTTATCCTTATTCCAAACATAGGGATGTGGATAATAACTGGCACGGAGCTGATCCAATGTGGATTACGTTCTTTCATATTTGAATAAGAGAATTATTCTTTGAAAAGAGGGCATTGGCTCTCTTTTTTCTTTGCACGAAAATGTGCCAGATCAAAAAATCTTTGAAAATCATGTCCGAATTTAAAACCCCCAATCCAGTGTATATGGAAGGCAAAGAGAAATCCCTCTGATTTGAGAAAAATCCAAACATGAAAGAGGTTCATTGTTCTTCCGACTGCACCTTGAAAACTAAAGGAGCTGATACATCTTGATTAACAGGCTTACCGGATCGATTTATGACCGGCTCGTGCAGGCGAAGACTCCGTATCGGATACGGAAGAGCGAAGCTTATAATGAGACCACCAGAAAGGTGCAGGACCTCTGCCGAAACAGGGGACTGTGACTGCTTATTTTGCAGCCGGGTCATCTGAAATGATGACGATCAGATGTATATGTACAGACAAGCCAAAATGCGAATACTATATTTCCTATATTGCAGGAGAAATCCTGCGTGAGTGGGGAACGGTTCGACTCCGTTCCTCATTTTTTGGTGCATAGAATGCGCTAAGGTTAGGAGGAAAAGCTTATGAATTCAATTACATTAATTGGAAGACTTGCCAAAGCTCCGGAGATCCGGCAAATCACGACTCAAAAGGGAGAGACAGAAGTGGCAAGGTTTCCGTTGGTAGTAAGAAGGAACCGTACAAATAAAGCATTTGTCGTTATGATTACCGCATACGGAGGCAACGCAGGATTTGTACAGAAGTATCTGGAAAAGGGGACAAAGGTTACGATTTGCGGTGAATTGGTCATCTCTCAGGTAAAAAACGAGGAAAATGGAACCGCATCTTATTTCACAGAAATCATTATGGATACAATGGAATTTGCTGAATCCAAATCAAAGAGAGAATCTGGCAGTGAGGAATTTGAGCCTGCAAGAAGGGCAAGCATTCCTTTTGAAATACCGGAAGAAATGGAACAGGAAATGCCATTTCGTTAAAGAAAAGAAAGGGGGACTTAGAACATGAGAAAATATTTTATGGAATTATTTGCAATGGGATTTGTTGACAGTGAAGGAAACCTGGTGGAGGAGAATGTCCTCCGGGATGCACAAAGAACTGCGGCACTGACAGCAAAAATTATGAAAGAGAAAATGGACAACACATGGGAAATGGAATCTCATTTAAACCGGATATTTTGTGCATGGCTGATTTATTCAGATACGAATTTTTCAAGATCCATTACGTATGTCATTGGAAGAGAGGCTGCCTGCGTCGAAGAGCACTTATGGATGGTGGGCGAAGTTCTGGATGATGATGAATTTAGCGATTATCTGTCAGAGTATCTTATGGCATTTATTGTCGAAGTGGCAAATGCGACAAGAGATCAGATCATTGATAATTTTATGAGATTTATGACTGGGGGATCGGAAGATGGAGCAGGCGACATGTAAAGTAACAGAATTTCATAATACCGAGTTTGGTGCAATTCGGGTAATTGAAGATCAGGGAAGACTTTTATTTTGTGGCACAGATGTGGCTTTTGCCCTGGGTTATTCAAAACCAAGAAATGCAATAAACATGCATTGCAAGGGAGCCCTGAAAAAGGGCGCCCTTACAGCTGGTGGAGTACAAACGATGACATTTATTCCTGAAGGAGATGTGTATCGACTGATTACAAAGAGCCATCTGCCCTCTGCACAGCGTTTTGAAAGTTGGGTATTTGATGAAATTTTACCAGCAATACGAAAGACAGGCGGATATATGTCCAGTGATCTTTTGGAAAGTGTACGCAATAATCCGGAGATACTTCTGGAATTTGCGCAAAGGTTATTGGATGAGAATAATAGGAATAGAGAACTGCAGAGTCAGATTAATGACCTTCAACCGAAGGCAAATTATTTTGATCACTTTATGGTCAAAGGAGAATGCTCAAATATACGGACAACTGCAAAAGAAATTGGAGTACCTGAGCGGAAATTCGTAAAGTTTCTTTTAAAAGGCAGCTTTTTATATCGAAGTCCGTCAGGTACACTTCTTCCTTATGCGGTACCTAAGAATGAATCCCTGTTTATTGTCAGGGATTTTTTTAATAATGGACACTTGGGTTCTCAGACGCTGATTACTCCGAAAGGAAAAGAATATTTCCGAGCATTGTTTGAAGATCAGGAAGAGGAATAACTGGAAAGGTGGTGGTTGTCATGATTTCAATATGGGACAGCACGTAATACGCTGAAAGGAGGGAAATTCATGCAGGAAGAAGTAACA
>JBJEMC010000219.1:0-27905 GCA_051879475.1 Muricoprocola sp.
ATCACCGAAGGTGATTTTGCATGGCTTTTTCATCGTTACTGGAACGTACGTGAACCGTAACAGATGGATACATCTCGAATGTGAATAGGGACTGATTTTACTACTTGATTTCCCCAGGTGTATGGAAAAACAGGAGAATTGTTTTGCATACCGGCTTCTTCACATTGGGATGTTTTTTTGTTTGGCAAGAAACATCCGGGGGAAGCTGTCAGATTACAAGAAATATGAAGAAAGAAGGACAGCAGACAAATGGATCATGAAAAAATTAAAGAAGGCGTAAGACTGTTTCTGGAAGGAATAGGAGAGGATGTAAACCGGGAGGGTTTAATAGAAACACCGGACCGGATCGCCCGTATGTGTGAGCAGATCTTTGGAGGGCTGAATCAGGATGCTTCTGTACATCTGAAAAAACAGTTTACAGCAACGAATAACAATATTGTAATTGAGAAGGATATAACCTTTTATTCTGTATGTGAACACCATCTTCTTCCGTTTTATGGAAAGGCTCATGTTGCCTATATCCCGGATAAGAAGGTGGCAGGTCTGAGCAAACTGGCACGTACGGTGGAAGTATATGCCCGCAGGCCACAGATTCAGGAGAATATGACAGCCCAGATCGCAGAGGCTATGGAGAGATATCTGCAGCCCAAGGGCGTTATGGTCATGATTGAGGCAGAGCATATGTGCATGACGATGCGTGGAGTGCAAAAGCCGGGTTCTAAGACAGTTACTACTATTACAAAGGGTGCCTTTGCAGATGATTACAGCCTGCAGCAGACTTTTATGCAGATGGTAAAATAAGTTTGCCGGGCAGGGTAATAAGATGAACAGAATCAATGCGATATATACACATCCCCTTTACCGCCAGCAGTTCCTGGCACTTCAGGAGCGGGAAAAAGACCGCGTTTTCTGCCGTCATACCATGGAGCATTTCCTGGATGTGGCAAGGCTGATGTATATCAGAAACCTGGAAGAACAGGCGGGGCTTCCCAAAGAACTGATCTATGCTGCGGCACTGACCCATGATATAGGAAGAAACGAGCAGTATGTATCCGGGGAACCCCACGAAGAAGCGGGAGCCAGGCTGGCAGGAGAAATCTTAAAAGAATGTGGCTTCCGGGAAGAGGAAATACAGAAGATTCAGACTGCCATTTTAAGCCACAGAGGTTCGAGAGATGGTGGTCTGAAAGAGCAGCATACAGAGAAGCTTTCGCAGTACCTTTATTGGGCGGATAAGAAATCCAGGAATTGCTTTTCCTGTCCGGCGCAGGAAGAGTGTAACTGGAGTGAAGAAAAGAAGAATCTGAAAATAGAAGGATAGAAAGAAGATTTTATTATGAAAATAGGAAACAGAGAATTTGATACCGCACATAACTGTTATATTATGGGAATCCTGAACGTGACTCCGGATTCTTTTTCAGATGGCGGAAAATTTAATAACTTAGATGCAGCACTTCGTCATGCAGAGGAGATGATTGCAGAGGGTGCCGATATTGTGGATATCGGAGGAGAATCCACAAGACCGGGACATCAGGTGATTACAGATGAAGAAGAAATTTCCAGAGTAACACCTGTAATCGAAGCAGTAAAGAAGCATTTTGATGTGCCGGTATCCATCGATACATACAAGGGAGCGGTTGCAGAAGCTGCCCTTCAGGCAGGAGCAGATCTTGTCAATGATATCTGGGGATTTAAGCATGATTACCGCGTGGCAGAACTGACAGCAAAGTATGGAGTGGCATGCTGTCTGATGCACAACCGTCATGAGGCTGTTTATGATGATTTTCAGAAGGATTTTCTGGAGGATATGAAAGAGTGTGTTGCCATTGCCAAAAAGGCCGGAGTAGCAGATGATAAGATCATCCTGGATCCCGGTGTGGGATTTGGCAAGACCTATGAGATGAATCTGGAAATTATCAATCATATGGAAATTATGAATCAGTTGGGATATCCGGTGCTTCTTGGAACTTCCAGAAAGTCTGTGATTGGCCTGACTCTTGATCTGCCTGCCACAGAACGTGTGGAAGGAACATTGACCACCACAGTCTTTGGTGTGATGAAGGGTGCAGCCTTTGTAAGAGTACATGATGTCAAAGAAAATCTCAGAACAATCAAAATGACTCAGGCGATTTTATCAAAATAAGATTGTCTGGTCTTGCAGGAGCAGAGTTTGGAAGAGAACTTCCAAATCTACCATTATTGACGCAGCAAGTGCGTCATGAAAGAGGAAAACATGGATAAAATTACAATTCAGAATCTGGAGATCTATGCAAACCATGGAGTATTTCCAGAGGAAAATGTACTGGGACAGAAGTTCCTGGTCACAGCAGTACTATATACAGATACCAGAAAAGCCGGCTTGACAGATGAGCTGGGCTTTTCTATTCATTACGGAGAAGTCAGTCATTTTATCAAGAAATTCATGAGCGAGCATACCTATAAGCTGCTCGAGCGGGTGGCAGAAGAACTGGCAAAGGAACTTCTTCTTGCATTTCCACTGATGGAAAAGCTGGATTTGAAGATCAGCAAACCCTGGGCACCCATTGGACTGCCTCTGGATACCGTGTCTGTGGAGATCAGCCGGGGATGGCATAAGGCATATGTTGCCTTAGGTTCCAACATGGGAGATACAAAGGGGTATCTGGATCTGGCGGTAACCCGTTTGAAAGAGCATCCGCTGTGTCAGGTTGGAAAAGTGGCGGATTATATTGAAACAGAACCATATGGCGGTGTTGAGCAGGATAATTTCTTAAACAGCGCACTGGAACTTCGTACTCTCTTAACACCGGAAGAACTGCTTGAAGTTCTTCATACCATCGAAAAGGAAGCAAACCGGGAACGTCTGATCCACTGGGGACCAAGAACACTGGATCTGGATATTCTGCTTTATGATGATGTGGTGATGGACACAGAAGATCTGATCATCCCCCATATTGAGATGCATAAGAGGGATTTTGTACTGATTCCCATGGCACAGATCGCACCGGGATGTGTACATCCTGTGTTAAAGAAAACTATGAGACAATTATTAGAAGGGCTTGAATAAATCATGAATAGTTTAAGAAAGATATATTGCAGAATTATCCAGAAGGCATTTCATATTGCACTTCCAGTACTGCCATACCGTAATCCCAAAATCCTGAAAAGTGTAAAAGAGATTCCGGAAGTACTGAAAAAGAAAAAATATGAGAAGGTACTTATCATCACAGATGAAATGATTAGAAATCTTGGATTGACACAGCGATTGGAAAATGCATTGCAGGAAGAGAATATTTCTTATCTTATTTATGATAAAACAGTGCCGAATCCAACGACAGAGAATGTAGAGGAGGCTTTAAAGCTGTATAAAGATGGCTGCCAGGCAATCATCGGATTTGGCGGGGGTTCCAGTATGGACTGCGCCAAGGCAGTGGGAGCCTGTGTTGCCAGACCGAAAAAGAGTCTGGCAAAGATGAAGGGAATCTTAAAGATACGTAAAAGAATCCCGTTACTGTTTGCTATTCCTACCACAGCAGGGACAGGAAGTGAAGCAACTCTGGCAGCGGTCATTACAGACGCTGATACCAGGCATAAATACCCCATCAATGATTTCCCTTTGATTCCCCGTTATGCGGTGCTGGATCCCAAAGTTACCATAAGTCTGCCGCCTTCTATTACGGCTACTACAGGTATGGACGCCCTGACTCATGCAGTAGAGGCATACATCGGAAGATCTACGATTCCGGCTACCAGAAAGTATGCTCTGGAAGCAGTGAAGCTGATTTTTGAAAATCTCGATACTGCTTATACCGAGGGTAGCAATGTAGAAGCCAGAAGGAATATGCTGACTGCTTCTTATTATGCAGGATGTGCCTTTACCAGATCCTATGTGGGATATGTACATGCTGTTGCCCACTCTCTGGGAGGAGAATATAATGTACCTCATGGACTGGCAAATGCGGTGCTGCTGCCTTTTGTTCTGGAAGCCTATGGAGAATGTATTTATGGAAAATTAAAAGACCTGGCTGTGGCAGCACAAATTGCAGATCAGGATACACCGAAGGATGTGGCTGCCCGGGATTTTATAGAAGCCATTAAGGAGATGAAGAAGCGTTACCAGATCGGGGATGTGATTTTGCAGATCAGGAAAGAGGATATCACGAAACTGGCAAAATATGCCGATAAGGAAGCGAATCCCCTGTACCCGGTACCGGTGTTGATGGATGCCAAAGAACTGGAAAAGTTTTACTGGATGCTTATGCCTGAGCAGGAAGAAGGAGAATCAGACAGATGACAGAAATGGAAATTAAGAATCTGGTCGCAAAGCAGAGAGTATATTTTGAATCAGGTGCGACGTTAAATGTAGAGTATCGGATCGATGCCCTGCAGAAGTTAAAGAAATGTATCCAGTGTTATGAAAAAGATATTAATAAAGCAATCCAGACAGACCTGGGGAAAAGCGGTTTTGAATCTTATATGTGTGAGACCGGAATGGTGCTGGCAGAGATTTCCTATATGTTAAAGCATATCAGAAGACTGGCAAAGGATAAGATCGTGAAGACTCCTCTGGCGCAGTTTGCCTCTGTAAGTTATAAGAAGCCTTCTCCCTACGGTGTGACTCTGATCATGAGTCCCTGGAATTATCCTTTTCTTCTTACGGTGGAGCCCCTGGTGGATGCTCTTGCAGCAGGAAATACAGCGATCATCAAGCCCAGTGCCTACTCTCCGGCAGTCAGTGAACTGATCAAAACCATGATCTGTGAATGTTTCCCGGAAGAGTATGTTGCAGTGGTGACAGGGGGAAGAGCAGAAAATGCCTGCCTGTTACGGGAGCATTTCGATTATATCTTCTTTACCGGAAGCCAGGCTGTGGGAAAAGAAGTCATGAGACATGCAGCAGAGCATCTGACTCCGGTTACTCTGGAGCTGGGAGGAAAGAGTCCCTGCATTGTGGAAAAGAGTGCCAATGTGAAACTGGCAGCCAAAAGGATTGTCTTTGGAAAATATCTGAACTGTGGACAGACCTGTGTGGCACCGGATTATATTTACTGTGATCCGGAGGTGAAAACACAGCTGGTGGAAGAGATGAAGCGTCAGATCCGCAAGCAGTTTGGAAAAGAACCATTAAATAATAAGAATTACGGCAAAATCATCAATGAAAAGCACTTTGACAGAATCTGCGAATTAATAGATCCTTCCAAGGTTGTCCAGGGAGGGAAAACAAATAAGGCAGAGCTTCGGATCGAGCCAACGGTTATGGATGATGTTACCTTTGAAGATGCAGTGATGCAGCAGGAAATCTTCGGACCGGTATTGCCGATCCTGACCTATGAATCCATCGATGAGGCCATCACCAGGATCAACAGTATGGCGCATCCTCTGGCACTTTATCTGTTCTCTTCCGATAAAGAGATGATCAAGAAAGTGACTTCCAGATGCAGATTTGGAGGCGGCTGTGTCAACGATACCATTATCCATCTGGCTACATCCGAGATGGGCTTTGGCGGATTTGGAGAAAGCGGCATGGGTTCCTATCATGGAAAAGCAGGATTTGCTACTTTTTCCCATGAGAAGAGCATCGTAGATAAGAAGACCTGGCTGGATCTTCCTATGCGTTACCAGCCTTACAGGAAAATAAATGACAAACTGATTTACTTTTTCCTGAAGTGATGAGATCTGGATTCTGAGATTTCTATCATGATTCTGCATAGAAGCAATAAAAACAGAGAATACTAGCATTACTTTCAATAGTTCAGAAGAAAAGGTTTTGTAATCATACAGGAGGAAGTAAGATGCAGGAAATTCTCTATCTGAAAATAGATTCCAATAAGAAGGTGACAAATCCTGAGCTTCTGCTTTCAGATCTTTGTGATTTGGAATGTTCTGATAAAGAACTGGAAGAACAGCTGAAAACGTTACCCTTAAAGAATCTGAATCTGGATCATCCGGGAAGATATGTGAAGTCCGTACTGGATATCTTTCGTGAGATCCACGAAGTGTATCCGACGCTTCAGATTGAAAATATCGGAGAAAATGATTTTATTATTACGTATGAAAAAAGAAAGCCGGAATATAACTGGCTGGAATGGATCAAGGCAGCTGCAATAAGTTTTTTAAGCTTTTTTGGAGCCGCCTTTTCTATTATGACCTTTCACAATGATATTGATATCACCAGATTATTTGGCGATATCTACAGGCTTTTTACCGGACAGTCCTCCGACGGGTTTACGGTTCTGGAACTTTCTTATTCTCTGGGACTGGGAATCGGGATCGTAGTCTTTTTCAATCATCTGGCGGGCTTTAAACTGACAGATGATCCCACTCCTCTTGATGTAAAAATGCGTACTTATGAAAGTGATGTCAATCAGGCAATCATAGCGCAGGAAGAAAGACAAAAGGACTAACACTGGAGGCATCTAAAGAAGAAAATGGAAAATATGTGGATGGCAATTCTGGGATTTGCCGGTGGAAGCATGGTGGCAGGGGGAGTCATTGCCTTAATTGTAGGCCTGGGGATTCTTACCAGGTTTATCGGGATATCCCATACGGCAACGCAGGTAAGATACTATGAAACCATGGTGGTTCTGGGAGCACTGGCCGGGAATTATGCAACAGTATTTGCAGATCATCTGATGGGAGGACGGCTGGCGTTGCTCTTTCTGGGTATTTCAGCCGGAATTTATCTGGGAGGATGGATCATGGCACTGGCGGAGATGCTTAATATTTTTCCAATTCTCGCCAGAAGAAGCAAATTAAAGCTGGGAAGCGGTCTGATCGTATGGGCGATTGCAGTGGGGAAAGTAATAGGAAGTCTAATCTATTTTTATATGGGATGGTGAAAGTTTGGAAGTGAACTTCCAAATCTATCATTATTGACGCAGCAGGTGCGTCATGAAGGAGGGAATCATGGACAAACAGTTAATAGAAAAAAGAAATCAGGAATATAACAGGTATGTTGAGCAGGTCACTCCAAAGCACAGTCTTTTGGGAAACTGCTGGAGGGCATTTCTGACAGGAGGACTGATCTGTATCCTTGGACAACTGATCATCAATATTGCCACAGGGCTTGGGGCTTCAAAGGAAGATGCCGGAACCTGGTGCTCTGTCATTCTGGTTCTATTAAGCGTCATTTTGACTGCAGCAGGATTATATCAGCCCCTGGCAAAATTTGGAGGAGCCGGGACCCTGGTGCCGATTACGGGGTTCGCAAATTCTGTGGCGGCACCCGCAATCGAATACCAGAAAGAAGGCCAGGTATTTGGAATCGGGTGTAAGATCTTTAATATTGCAGGGCCTGTAATCTTATATGGAATATTCAGCAGCTGGGTACTGGGAGTAATCTATATGATATGGAAAGTCATGAGTGGTGGGTAACTGCTCATGACTTTTTGTTATGGTGACGAGGAAAATGCAATGTGCTCGCACAATTGCATTTGACGACCGCTGTTAACAAAAACTTAATTTGACAATAGAAAAAATGAGAACTATACTTGCTTTCGGTAAATAGATTTACCCAAAGGACATAAGAAAGGAGATGTAATTATGAAAAAAAAGAAGATTCCGACAGTGCTGATAGTATCAGGGATCATATTAGCTGTATTATTGGTCGGAATTGTACTGACGAATCAGCCGGGTGCTCACTCGGAGTCTATCAGAGAAGCCATGCGGGATGCGGTACTTCATGAGACCGGGAAGATTCGTTTCTTTGGAATTAAGAATGTGAATCCTGCGCTGATTTCAGCAGTCACCATTACGATAGTGCTGCTTCTGATCGCTGCATGCATCCGTATTCTGGTCATTCCAAGATTTACTTATGTACCGGGAAAGTTTCAGATGTTACTGGAGTCGTTAGTTGGTCTGTTTGACAATTTGGCAAAAACAAACAGCCCTCACAGCAATCATTTTCTGGGAGCGTATATCTTCGCAGCGGGGGTATACATCTTTGTGAGCACTGTCTTTGAACTTTTTGGCATCCAGGCAGTGACGGTCACAGGCGCATCGATTGCATTACCGGCACCTTTATCTGACATCAATGCAGCCATTGCACTTGGATGTCTGTCCTACGGTGTGATTCTGGGAGGAGGAATCGTCAATAACGGGGCAAAAGGAGCCGCATTGACGCTGAAGGATTTTTCCCTTCCAATCTCCATGAGCTTCCGTCTGTTCGGTGCTCTGCTCAGCGGACTTCTGGTAACAGAGCTGGTGTATTTTTATATTCAGTTAAGTTTCGTGCTGCCAGTGGTAGTCGGAGTACTCTTTACCTTACTGCATGCTTTGATTCAGGCCTATGTCCTGACGATGCTGACAGCATTATTCTTCGGGGAAGTATCTGAACCAAAGCAGAAAAAAGAGAAAAAAAGAAAAAAATAGCGTATCAGGAGGATGTTATAAAATGAAAAAATTAATGAAAAAAGTTTCCGCAATTTTTATGTTAATGATGCTGGTTATGGCTCTTGCAGCACCGGCATATGCCAGTGAGCAGGATACAGCAGGTAACGTAACAGAAGCTACAGAGGAAGTTGAGGAAGGAACAGCAGATAACGCAACAGGATCCAAGGCATTAGGAGCAGCTCTTGCAGTTGGTCTGGCAGCAGCAGCCGGTGCAATCGGTATGGGTATTGCCATCGGTAAATCTGTAGAGGGAATTTCCCGTCAGCCGGAAGCAGAAGGAAAGATCCGTACCAGTCTTATGCTGGGTCTTGTATTTATTGAGACCGCTATCATTTATGCATTGATCATCGGAATTCTGATCATATTCGTATTGTAAGGAGGGAAGGATCATGAATATCCCTTTGAATATAGACTGGCAGCAGATTCTGCTGCATCTGTTTAACTTTGTAATTCTTGCAACAGGATTATATCTGCTGCTCTACAAACCAGTAAAGAATTTTATGGAAAAGCGTGAAACCTATTATGCGAACATGGAACAACAAGCAAAGAAGACAGTGGAAGAGGCGGATGCGCTTCATCAGACATATGAGAACCAGCTTAAGTTGGCTGATCAGGAGATTGAGGAGAAGAGAATTCAGGCCTCAAAAGAAGTAGAGGAATATGTAGAAAAAGAAAAACTGGAAGCAAGAAGCCAGGCAGCCCAGATTCTGGAAGATGCCAGAACCATGGCAGAACAGGAAAAAACCAGGATCATTAAAGAAGCCCAGAAAGAAATTGCAGATATGGCATCCAGGGAAACAGAAAAACTGGTTATGAAATCTGTATCTGATGCTTATGACCAGTTCCTTGACATTGCAGAAGGGAGTGTAACAGATGCGTCCTGATAAAAAGGTAAAACAGGCTTTCCTGTATTCGGCAGCGCAGCCGGATGAGACACAGCGTGCCCGTTTTCTGAATTTCCTGGAACAGAAATATGATGATGACTTTGAACTGATCTGGAGAGAAGATGACAGTCTGGTCAATGGATTTCGTCTTGAAATCGGCAAGCAGGTATATGACTGGACTGTCCAGGGAAGGCTTGCACAGTTTCAGGAAAAAATAAAAGAAATCTCCATGTCAAAGAAAAATGTCATTCCTCTGATCAGAGACCAGGTTGAAAATTGGGTACCAAAGGCAATTTCCCAGGAAAAAGGCGTGGTGCTGACAGTGGGAGATGGAATTGCCACAGTTGGTGGTCTGGAAAGTGCAGTTTACGGAGAAATCCTATTGTTTACTTCCGGAATCCGCGGTATGGTGCAGGAACTGCGAAGAGGAGAAATCGGATGTATCCTATTTGGTGATGAGAGAGAAATTGAAGAGGGAAGTTCTGTGCATCGTACCGGAATGACAGCCGGTATTCCGGTAGGGGATGCCTTTATTGGCAGAGTTGTGGATGCACTGGGATCCCCCATCGATGACAGAGGAGCAATTGCTTCTGAGGAATACAGGCCGATTGAAAATCCTGCCCCCGGTATCATTGACCGTCAGCCGGTAAACCAGCCTATGGAAACAGGACTTCTTGCCATTGATTCCATGTTCCCTATCGGAAGAGGCCAAAGAGAGCTGATCATAGGAGACCGTCAGACAGGAAAGACTTCTATCGCGGTGGACACGATACTGAACCAGAAGGGCAAAGATGTGATCTGTATCTATGTTTCCATCGGACAGAAGGCAAGTTCTGTGGCACAGCTGGTAAATACCCTGATATCAGAAGGTGCCATGGAGTATTCTATCGTCGTCAATGCTTCCGCCAGTGATCCGGTATCTCTGCAGTATATTGCCCCGTATGCCGGAACTGCCTTAGGTGAGTATTTTATGAATAAAGGAAAGGATGTTCTCATCGTATATGATGATCTGTCCAAACATGCGGTAGCTTACAGAACTTTAAGTCTGCTTCTGGAGAGGTCTCCGGGGCGTGAGGCATATCCGGGAGATGTTTTCTATCTGCATTCCAGACTGCTGGAGCGTTCCGCCCATTTATCCAGTGCAAAGGGGGGCGGCAGTATGACAGCGCTTCCTATCGTTGAGACCCAGGCAGGAGATGTATCGGCTTATATTCCTACCAATATCATTTCCATTACAGACGGACAGATTTTTCTGGAAAGCTCTCTGTTCTTTGCAGGACAGAGACCGGCGGTCAATGTTGGCCTTTCCGTATCCCGTGTCGGAGGAGATGCTCAGACCAAAGCAATGAAAAAAGCAACGGGAACTCTGCGTCTGGAACTTGCGCAGTATCGAGAAATGGAAGTGTTTACCCAGTTTTCCAGTGATCTGGATGAGACAACGAAGAAACAGCTGGTATATGGCCAGGGGCTGATGAGAATACTTCGTCAGAAGCAGCATCATCCTATGAAACATCATGAGCAGGTCATCACATTGACGGCAGCTATGGGAAGGGTAATGGTACCTGTCCCGGTGGAAAAAATCAATGAATATAATGAAGGTATGCTCAAACTCTTTGATCGTAAGTATCCTCAGATCGGAGAAGAAATTGACCGCAGCGGCAAGCTGGATGAGGAACTGAAAAAGCAGATCCTTGATATAGCAGAAAAGTATGTTAAGAAAAAGCTGAAACGAGATGAGCAGGATGGTAAATAGGTATGGCAGGAGCAAAGGAAATTAAAGACAGGATGAGCAGCATCCGGGATACGCAGAAAATCACGAATGCCATGTATCTGATTTCATCCACGAAGCTTCAGAAGGCAAAGAGCGAACTGGAGCATACGATTCCGTACTTTGATGCCCTGAGAAATGAAATCAGACGTATTTTCCGGACAACAGATGATATTGACAGTCGTTATTTTTATCCCGATGCGAATGCAGAAACAGATGAAGGTACCTTTGGAGTACTGGTCATCACTGCGGATAAAGGTCTTGCCGGAGCATATAATCAGAATGTGATACGGGAAGCGGAAACCATCATGGAAAGACATCCGGATACGAAGCTGTTTGTAGTTGGTGAATACGGCAGACAGTATTTTATGAGAAAAAATATCAAGATTGAGCATAGCTTTCTCTATACTGCTCAGAACCCAACCATGCAAAGAGCCAGGGAAATCAGCTCAATCCTTCTGGATAAGTTTGATCATGGTGAGCTGGATAAAATTTTCATGATCTATACCGATATGAAAAATTCCGTAAAAACAGAGGCGAAGTCCACCAGACTTCTTCCTTTCCATCGTTCACACTTCATGACGGAGGAAAGAGAAAACGATGTTTCGGATGGAGACGAGTATGAGTTCTTCCCTTCTATGGGAGAATTATTGGATAATGTTATGTTCAGTTATGTTTCCGGATATATTTACAGTGCGCTGGTAGACAGCTTCTGCAGTGAACAGAATGCCAGGATGACGGCCATGAGTTCTGCAAACGAAAATGCAGAAAAGATTATCGGGGAACTGCAGATTCAGTATAACCGCGTGCGTCAGGCGAATATTACGCAGGAAATTACGGAAGTCATCGCCGGGGCAAAGGCGCAGAAGAAAAAGAGAATGCGGGAGGTGGAAGTTTGAAAGTGAACTTCCAAATCTACCATTATTGACGCAGCAAGTGCGTCAAGAAAGGGGAAAAAATGACAAAAACAGGAAAGATCGTACAGGTTTCCGGACCTGTTATTGATGTGGAGTTTCTTCCTGAGGTGATCAAAACAGAGGATGGAAATGAAATTGTAAAGAAGGGACTTCCCCAGATCAAAGAGGCGCTTTCTGTAGTAGTGGACGGACAGAGACGGATCATGGAAGTGGCACAGCATATTGGAAAAAATGTTGTGCGCTGCATTATGCTTTCGGAAAGTGAAGGCCTGGCAAGAGGAATGAAAGTAACTGCCTATGGACAGGGAATCACGGTCCCCGTGGGAGAAAATGTCCTGGGACGTATGTTTAATGTCCTTGGAACTCCTATTGATGGAAATGGACCTCTGGATAAGAAGACAGAGCGTTGGGATATTCACCGCAAAGCTCCTTCTTTTTCAGAACAGAGTCCGGCGGTAGAGATCCTGGAAACGGGAATTAAGGTCATTGACCTTCTGGAACCGTATCCCAAGGGAGGAAAAATCGGCCTTTTTGGCGGCGCAGGTGTTGGAAAGACCGTACTAATCCAGGAACTGATCCATAATGTAGCCATGGAACATGGTGGATATTCTATCTTTACAGGTGTAGGGGAACGAAGTCGTGAAGGAAATGATTTATGGACAGAGATGCGTCAAAGTGGAGTACTGGACAAAACTGCCATGGTATTTGGACAGATGAACGAATCTCCCGGAGTACGTATGAGAGTAGCCTTATCAGGACTGACCATGGCAGAATATTTCCGTGATCAGGAACACAAAGATGTGCTTCTTTTCATCGATAACATCTTCCGATTTGTCCAGGCCGGCAGTGAAGTATCTACACTTCTGGGACGTATGCCTTCTGCAGTAGGATATCAGCCGACACTGGCAGCAGAAATGGGAGAATTGCAGGAACGTATCACATCCACAAAAGAAGGTTCTGTAACCTCTGTCCAGGCGGTATATGTTCCGGCGGATGATCTGACAGACCCGGCTCCTGCAACCACCTTCTCACATCTGGATGCTACGACAGTATTGAGCAGAAAAATTGCAGAACAGGGTATTTATCCTGCAGTAGATCCTCTGGAGTCTACCTCAAGAATTCTGGAAGAGGATATTGTGGGTAAGAGACATTACCAGGTTGCCAGAGGTGTGCAGGAAACCCTTCAGAAGTACAGAGAACTTCAGGACATCATTGCCATTCTGGGTATGGAAGAATTAAGTGAAGAAGACAGGCTGACCGTGGTAAGAGCAAGAAAAATGCAGCGTTTCCTTGCTCAGCCAATGCATGTGGCAGAAAAGTTCACAGGTATGGCAGGAGTGTATGTACCGCTGGAAGAAACCATCCGGGGATTTGAAGCGATTTTAAATGGCAGCATGGATGAATATCCGGAAGCTGCATTCTTTAATGTTGGAACAGTGGAGGATGTGATCAGAAAGGCAGAGAGCTTTTCAAGGGAGGATAACTGATGAAAGCATTTCAGGTATCTATTCTGGCGGCAGACCGGCCTTTTTATATCGGACCCTGTGAGTCTCTGGTGATTCCGGGGGTGAACGGCCAGTATGGCATTCTTGCCGATCATTGTAAGATGATCACGGCAATGAAACCGGGAAAACTGATCTGGCGCGTTCCCGGCGGAAAAGACCAGGTGGCAGCAGTGTCAGCCGGTCTTGTCAAGATGGGAGACAATGAAGTACTGGTTCTGGCAGATTCCATAGAACGACCGGAGGAGATTGATATAAACCGTGCAAAGCGAGAAGCAGATGAAGCAAAAGAAGCCATGCTGCAGAAAAGAAGTATGCAGGAGTACCGTTCTGCAGAGGCAACGCTGCACCGTGCCATGAATCGTCTGAGAGTGAAAAACCAGAATTTGAAAAATCTGTAAATTTTTACAATTTAATCGGGTAAAAGCTGACAAAATTATACATTTTTAGCCTTGATTCTAAATTTTCCCTTTGTTTTTTCTGAAATAGTTGCTATAATGAATGGGAGAAAAGATTTTGGGAGCAGACAAAATGTACATAATATTGTTTTTAGCTTGGATTATATTTAATGGGGCAGTCACGACTGAGATAGTATGCTTTGGAGTCGTGATTGCCCTTTGTGCGTTTCTTTTCCTGTGTAAATTTATGGATTACAGTATTTCAAAAGAAATCCTGCTCATGAAACGGGCAGGATATTTTGGATGGTATCTTTGCGTACTGCTGAAAGAAATCGGCAAAGCGAACTTTGGAGTCATTCGGATGATCTTAAATACAAAAGAAAAGCCAAAGCCTGTTATGGTTTCTTTTCAGACAGACCTGAAGTCTCAGACGGCAAGGGTGATCCTGGCGAATTCCATAACCCTCACTCCCGGTACGATTACCGTTTCTCTGAAAGAGGATGTATATATTGTACATTGCCTGGATCAGAGATTTGCAGATGGGATACAGGAATCCGTATTTGTACAGATGCTGAGAAAGATGGAAAGGATTGGTGACTGATATGGAAGTAATGCAGCTTTGTCCGGGATTATTTAACGGGATACTGATTTTCCTGGGAATCCTGTTGTTTTTTTGCCTTCTTCGGGCAATCATTGGGCCTACCGTGCCTGACCGTCTGGTGGCCGTCAATATGATGGGAACCATTGTCATCATCATGATCGGGATTCTGGCTGTAAAAATGAGCGAAGGGTATCTGGTGGATATCTGCCTGATCTATGCCATGATCAGTTTCCTGTCTGTGGTGGTACTTACGAAAGTATATACAGGCGTTTATCTGGAACATAAGGACAAGGGAAAGAGATTAAAAAAGATGGAAGAGGAGGAGCAGGATGATTAGATATATACAGCTGATTGCAGGAGCATGTTTCCTTTTGGCAGGTATGGTGATTCTGGCGATTCAGGTATTTGGAGTTTTCCGGTTTGATTATGTGCAGAACCGTATGCATGCGGCTGCCATGGGGGATACCCTGGGAATTTTGTTATCCTTATTTGGACTTATGATCCTGGATGGATTTCATTTTACGTCACTGAAACTTCTTCTGGTAATCGTTTTTCTGTGGTTTGCATCGCCTGTTTCCTCTCATCTGATTGCCAGACTTGCCAGTATCATAAACAGAAATCTGGATGAGAGATGTGAGATTTCTGAGGAAGTAAAAGAAAAACTGAGAGAAATGGAGGAAGACTAAATGCAGATTTTTGAAGGGATATTGTTTGGATTATTGATTTTTTGTGCAATCGCTGTCAGTTTTTCGAAAAACATTTTGAATTCGATTCTGATCTTTATGTCTTTCAGTCTTATCATGTCTGTGGTCTGGATCCTTCTGGAAGCCCCGGATCTGGCTGTTACGGAGGCAGCAGTGGGGGCCGGTGTTACAAGTATTCTGTTCTTTGTGACGCTGAAGAAGATTCAGGCGATCAGAGAGGAGAAGGAAGATGAGTAAGAAAAAAGGTCCGGAGAAAAAATCAGAAAAAAAGACACAAAAAAAGAAGAAATCGAAGGCTTCCCGTATCGTAGATTACATGACCGGAGAAACCGGGACACTGGTGGAAAAAGGAAAAGAACTGATTCCTCATAATGAATATGTGCCGGATGAGAAAAAGAATCTTATGTATGCCCGGGAAAGAAAAGAGATGAAAGAAAGAATCAATGATACCATGAATAACAGGTATTATCGGTTGTTTCAGTATTTTTATAAAATTGCCGGGGTGATCAGCTGTATGATTCTGCTGGCAATTCTGGTAATGGAGACTTCTTTTCTTCCACCGGTGGGAAGTGCGGAAAATCCGGTAAATAATGAAGTGGCAGAAAAATATATTGAGGATGGCCTGCAGGATACCGGGGCGGTGAATATAGTTACGGGTATGATTCTGGATTACCGTGCTTTTGATACCTTTGGAGAATCCACGGTTCTTTTTGTTTCTGTCAGTGCGGTTCTGATCCTTCTGCGCAATGATAAAAAGAAGGGCAGGAACTGTGCAAAGGCAGAGGAACGGCGGGACAGCTATTATGAACCCCAGAATGATACCATTTTGCAGAAAGTCAGTCTGGTGCTGGTGCCGGTTATTTTCGTATTTGGTATTTACATCATATTAAACGGCCATCTTTCTCCGGGAGGGGGATTCTCCGGAGGTGCCATCATTGGGGCAGGATTGATCTTATATTTAAACGCCTTTGGATTTGAAAAAACGGAGAAGTTTTTTACAGAGAAAACGTATAAATGGATATGTTTTTGCTCCCTGACGTTTTACTGTCTGGCAAAGAGTTATTCTTTTTATACCGGGGCGCATCATCTGGAAAGTGGAATTCCCCTGGGAACTCCGGGAGCAATCCTTAGCAGTGGTCTTATTTTACCCTTAAATATCTGTGTCGGTCTTGTGGTTGCCTGCACGATGTATGCATTTTTTGCATTATTTCGCAAAGGAGGATTTTAAGCATGATAGGTCAGAATTTTGTGGCCAATATAAGAGAAGTGATTGCCATGGTACTCTTTGTAATCGGATTTGCAAATCTTCTGTTTCAGAAAAACCTGATCCGAAAGATTATCGGAATGAATATCATGGATTCGTCTATCTATCTGTTCCTGGCCTTAAAGGGATACATTTCCGGCAGGAAGGCTCCGATCCTTGTAAACGGGATTCAGTCAGCAGAATATTATGTGAACCCGATTCCCAGTGGACTGGTGCTTACCGGTATCGTGGTATCTGTTTCTACGACGGCTCTGATGCTGGCACTTACGGTCAGGTTATATCGCCGGTACCATTCCCTGAATCTGGATGAGATTTCTTCCCGTATGCGAAAGGAGGAAACCTGATGGCATTTGTGCAGAATGTTCCCTTTTTTTCCATTATTTTATCTATGTTTTCAGGTATCGTTTCTTCCATGCTTCCTAAGAGAGCTGCGAAGTGGTTAAATACTGCGGTGATCACGATTGTCGGTGCCATGTCAGCCTGGCTCCTTACCTATATGATTCAGGTGGGAGGAAGCTACACCTTTATGATGGGACATTTTCCTGCTCCCTGGGGTAATGAGATCCGCGCCGGGGCATTAGAAGCAGGCCTGGCTTTTTTCTTTTCGATTGTCATGCTCCTGTGTGTCCTGGGAGGAAGGCATCATCTGGAGGAGGAAGTGGAAAGCTCCAAACATAATATTTATTATATTATGACAGATCTCCTTCTTAGCTCTCTGCTGGCGCTTGTTTATACGAATGATATGTTTACGGCATATGTGTTTGTGGAAATCAATACGATTGCTGCCTGTGGCCTGATCATGATCCGGCAAACCGGAAGGACAACAGAAGCAGCGGTGCGGTATATGATTATGAGTCAGCTAGGCTCCGGTCTGCTGCTTATGGGAATCTGTATGTTATACGATCTTACAGGCCATCTGTTAATGTCCAATATCCGGGAAAGTGTAGGGATTGTTTTACAGGACGGCCGATATACACAGCCGCTGATGATCACCATTGGGCTGATTACGGTGGGACTTGCAATCAAAAGTGCCCTGTTTCCCTTCCATGCCTGGCTGCCTAATGCTTATGGTTATTCCACTGTATCTTCCGCAGCGATGTTATCCAGTCTGGTATCCAAGGGCTATATCGTCCTTCTGATCAAGATTTTTTACCGTGTCATTGGATTTCCTGTCATCTGCGGCAGCAAGATCATCAATATTTTGTTTATATTTGGGCTTTGCGGAATGATCTTTGGTTCTGTAAGTGCCATATGGGAAAAGGATATCCGGCGAATGATCGCATTTTCTTCTGTAGCACAGATAGGATATATTTACATGGGTATCGGAATGGGAACCCGGGAAGGGGTGGAGGCAGCTATTTTCCACATTCTGGCCCATGCAGCCACGAAATCCTTATTATTTATTTCTGCTGTGGGACTGACAGACTGTTCCGGAAAGAACCGGAAGTTCTCTTATCTCTCCGGTGCCGCATATCGCAATAAAGTGGCGGGAATCGGGTTTACAGTGGGAGCCTTTTCTATGGTAGGAATACCGTTTTTTGCCGGATTTATCAGTAAGATTTTGTTTGCAAAGGCGGCTGTGCTGCATCCAGACAGCAAAATGCTTCCGGTTTTGATCGTTCTGGCAGTCAGTACGATATTGAATGCGGTTTATTTTCTGAAGACGGTAGTTCGGATTTATGTACCTATGGATAAGAAGGAAGAAGAAAAAAACGGCTACAAGGTCATGAGGGCAAGGGATCAGAAAACCTATACGGTTACCATTATTCTGCTTATTATTTTGAATGTAGTTCTTGGAATGTGTTCTGAGCCAATCATGTCTGTCATCAGAGAAGGGCTGAATAGCTTTGCATAGAGGGAGGAGAGTTTTATGAGTGATTCCGTTATGATATTATTATCCGTATTTTTCCCCATGGTTACGGGGTTTTTGATCTTAATGAAGCGGACGTACCCCAGCAGGAGAGTACTGGTGGGAAGCTCTGTGCTTTGCCTGGGTATTTCCTCTGTATTTGGAATTGCTGCTGCCTTGTGGGCAGAAGAAGGATTTATCATTCTGAATATGGGAAGGAATCTTGATATTTATTTTCATATCGATGAACTGGGACGGATGTTTGCTATCTTTGTTACGGTCATCTGATTTCTCGCCTGTGTCTTTTCTGTGGAATATATGAAGCATGAAGAGGAAGAAAAGCGATTCTATGGTTTTTATCTGATTGCTTATGGAACCTTGATGGCACTTTCCTTTGCGGGAAATATGGTGACGTATTATTTCTTCTTCGAGATGATGACGCTGGTTTCCCTGCCTCTGGTATTACATTCCAGAAAAAGGGAGGCAATACAGGCAGGAATCAAATATATGCTGTACTCTCTGTGCGGTGCATATATGTGTCTGATGGCGATTTATTTTCTGAATCATTATGCTACTTCTCTTAACTTTACCCCGGGTGGCTGTCTGGATCAGGTTCTGATCGTGGGGCATGAAGGGGTACTGCGTGCAATGGCATTTCTGACGATTATAGGCTTTGGTGTGAAATCAGGTAT
Organism: Muricoprocola sp.; assembly: GCA_051879475.1. Classification (GTDB taxonomy): domain Bacteria; phylum Bacillota; class Clostridia; order Lachnospirales; family Lachnospiraceae; genus Marvinbryantia. Next base: position 18,950 of record JBJEMC010000219.1, read on the forward strand.
GTTCCCCATGCATGGATGGCTGCCGACAGCGCATCCTGTGGCACCGGCTCCTGCCAGTGCAGTACTCTCCGGTATTATCGTAAAGTTTGGTGTCCTTGGGATGATACGAAGCATTTATTATTTGTTTGGTGCGGATTTTATCCGGGGAACCTGGGTGCAGACAGCCTGGATCATATTGACGCTGATTACGATTTTTATGGGCTCCATGCTGGCGTACAAAGAGAAAATGTTAAAGAAACGGTTTGCCTATTCAACGGTCAGCCAGGTATCTTATATTCTTTTTGGCCTGGCTCTTCTGACTCCTCAGGCTATGACTGGCTCCCTGTTACATGCAGTATTTCATGCATGCATCAAATCCTGTCTCTTTTTAAGTGCCGGAGCCATTATATATAAGACGGGAAAGACGAAGGTGGCTGAGCTGACAGGAATCGGAAAACAGATGCCAGCTCTTCTCTGGTGCTATACCTTTGCTGCACTGGCTCTGGTAGGAATCCCTCCTTTCAGCGGATTTATCAGCAAATGGTATCTGGCTACGGGAGCTTTGGAGTCAGGAATCCCTGTAGTGGAATGGCTTGGTCCTGTGATCCTGCTGATCAGTGCACTTCTGACCGCGGGATATCTGCTGACCATCAGTGTGGATGCTTTCCTTCCGGGAAATGATTATGATGATACGAATCTGAAGAAGGATGAACCTGCAAAGATGATGTTGATCCCGCTTATGATTCTTGCAGCATCTGTACTGATATTGGGTATATTTCCGAAACCACTGATCGGGTATATTTCCGGTATAGTAGATAATGTATTTTTGACTATGCAGTAAGGCGGAGGGAAGGTGTGTATATGAATCAGTACTGGCTGCTGACGGCGATCCTGCTTCCCATAGTGGGAGGAATCTTAACCTGTGTTCTACCTTTTAAAAAGAGAACCTATATGATGGTCTATCTGGAATCTATTACCATCCTTACTTCTGTGATTGTTCTGGTCATTGTGACCCATGGAAGTATGGAACGGTTTCAGGTGATCAGATTTATGGACAACCTGTCTATTTCCTTTAAAGTAGATGGCCTGAGCATGGTATTTGCCAACCTTGTGGCGGTACTGTGGCCATTTTGTACCTTGTATGCGTTTGAGTATATGGAGCATGAAGAAAGGCAGAAGACCTTTTTCATGTTTTACAGTATCACTTATGGGATTACCCTGGGAATTTCCTTTGCAGCAGATATCATGACGATGTATCTGTTCTATGAACTGCTGACACTGGTAACGGTGCCTTTGATCTTACATTATATGACAAGAGAAGCTGTGCTGGCGGTGCGCACGTATCTCTATTTTTCTCTTGGCGGTGCAGCCTTCGCCCTGATTTGTATTGTATTTCTCATGGTATATGGAAATGGCCTGGAGTTTGTCATGGGAGGATTTTTGAATCTGGAGAAAATAAAGGGAAAAGAGAATCTGTTTTTACTGGTGTACCTTATGGCATTTTTTGGATTTGGAGTGAAGGCGGCGATTTTCCCACTCAGTGGCTGGCTTCCTAAGGCGGGCGTGGCACCAACTCCTGTTACCGGGCTGCTGCATGCAGTAGCAGTGGTTAAGGCGGGGGCATTTGCCATTGCAAGACTTACGTATTACTGCTTTGGAAAAGATTTTCTCTATGGAACCTGGGCGCAGAATGTGGCAATGGGATTTGCCATGTTTACCATTGTGTATGGATGCTGGAATGCCGTAAAAGAGAAGCATCTGAAGAGAAGGCTGGCGTATTCTACGGTCAGTAACCTCTCTTATATTATTTTTGGAATTATGCTGATGACTCCAGCAGGTCTGGCAGGAGCACTTAGTCACCTGGTATCCCATTCCCTGATGAAGATTTGTGCGTTTTTCTGTGCCGGTGCAGTGATCCACCAGACAGGAAGAAAGTATATCAATGAAATGAATGGTCTGGGATACAGGATGCCGGTGGTATTTATCTGTTTTACTTTCTCTGCTTTAGGACTGATGGGAGTTCCGGGACTGTGCGGATTCGTGGGAAAATGGAATCTTGCGATTGCAGCTGCGGAGAGTGGAAATATTATGGCATATTTTGGAATCGGATGTCTTATGATCTCTGCAACCCTGACAGCGATTTATATGATGTCCATTGTTATCCGGGCATTCTTTCCGGGGAAAAATTTTGATCTGAAATCTCTGGATGGAATCAAAGACCCGTCCTGGAAGATGTGTCTTCCCCTTTGTTTTTTTGCAATATCCATGGTAGCTCTGGCTTGTAACTTCGGACATCTTGTGAATTTCTATCACAAATTATCCGGTGGTCATATTTAGGAAGGAGGCACTTTTTTGGAAAATACAATATTACTGTTACCGGTAGTTGTGTTCCTGCCAATGATTGGTGCAGGTGTGTCTTATCTGACAGGAAGGCTGGATAAAAAGAAAAGAGATGGCGTAGTTGCACAGATCACTATTCTGGAATTCTTTCTTATGGTGGCCATTCTGGTCTTATATGGAACAAAAGAAGGAGACTTCTATATTCCTCAGGTCTGTGGTTTTGGACTCCATTTTCAGACAGACGGATTCAGGGCTGTATATGGGACCATCGCTGCTTTTATGTGGATGATGACCTCCCTGTTTTCAGCAGAGTATTTCGCTCATTACAGAAACCGGAACAGATATTACCTGTTTTTGCTTCTTACCCTGGGGGCGACACAGGGAGTGTTCTTCTCCGCAGATCTTTTTACTACTTTTATTTTCTTTGAGATCATGTCTCTGGCATCCTATGTCTGGGTCGCCCAGGATGAGAGAAGGGAAGCCTTAAGAGCCGCAGAGACGTATCTTGCTGTGGCTGTGCTTGGCGGCATGGTCATGCTCATGGGACTGTTTTTATTATATCATCAGGCGGGAACGCTGGAGATCGATCAGCTTTTGGAAAGCTGTAAGGGGAAAAATGTGTATCCTGCGGCCTTCTGTCTGTTTTTTGGATTCGGGGCGAAGGCAGGAGCCTTTCCGGTTCATATCTGGCTTCCCAAGGCACATCCCGTGGCACCGGCACCGGCCAGTGCCTTGCTTTCCGGTATCCTGACGAAAACAGGTATCTTTGGAGTGCTGATCATCAGTTGTAAGATCTTTCTGCATGATGTCAAATGGGGAACCTTTGTGTTAGTGATTGGAGTGCTCACTATGGTAGTGGGGGCGGTGCTGGCACTGTTTTCCATTGATTTTAAAAGAACCCTGGCCTGCTCATCCGTATCCCAGATTGGATTTATTCTGGTGGGAATCGGGATGCAGGGACTTCTGGGAGAAGAAAATGCTCTGGCTGTCCGGGGCAGTATGCTCCATATGGTGAATCATTCTCTGTTTAAACTGACACTGTTTCTGGTGGCAGGGGTGATCTATATGAGGATTCATAAGCTGGATTTAAACGAGATCAGAGGATTTGGACGCAAAAAACCGTTCCTCATGGCTGTGTATCTGAGCGCAGCTCTGGGAATTGGAGGAATACCGCTTTTCTCCGGTTATGTAAGTAAGACCCTCATTCATGAAAGCATTGTAGAGTGCATTCACGAAATGGCGGGACATTCAGGAGAAATGCTCTTAAGCATCACGAGCATGAAGCTCATAGAGTGGCTGTTTTTATTCAGTGGCGGATTTACTGTGGCCTATATGTGCAAGCTGTTTGTTGCAGTGTTTATCGAGAAAAATCAGGATCCAGAGGTGCAGGAAAAGTACGATGCCATGGCGGGACATTATATGAGCCCCGTGAGCAGCGCGGTGCTTGGAATCTGTATGGTGATTTTCCCGGTTATGGGAGCGATTCCTCATCTGACCATGGATAAGATTGCTGACGCAGGACAATCCTTTATGGGACTGGAGGAATTTCATCATAGTGTGGCGTATTTCAGTTTTACAAACTTAAAGGGAGCCCTGATCTCGATTACGATTGGTGCTGTCATTTATCTGGTGGTGGTCCGTAAATGGATGATGGGAAAGGACAGAAGCGGCGCAAAAGTGTATCTCAACTGTTGGCCCAGGATTCTGGATCTGGAAGAGAGGATATACAGGCCTCTGTTACTGAACCTGCTGCCAAATGTCTTAGGTACGGTTTGTGACATACTGGATCATCTGATGGAGATCTGCACGAAAAGTGCCCTGGTTGTTTTAGGAGGAGTCTGCAGGATCCTGGATGCAAGTCCGGAGAGAATGACAAAATATATGCTTTATTTTGCTGGGGCAGCCTGTCGCTTCTTTGATAAAGTAGTAGACATTGCCTTTAAACTTCTTCCCATTGCATCCGACGTGGAAAGCAGTTTCTTTGACACGATCTCAGATCGGGTCGTAGTAATGATGAAGAAAAATGTTTACAGAAATGAGTCCTTTCCCCATGAACTGGAAGAAGGAAACAGTGTAACTCATGCAGTTGGTACCCTGTGCAATACCCTGGCAGATTTTTTCCGGAAATTCAGAAGGAAAAAGCCACACTGCAAAGTAGACTACGTTCATAAAATGGCCATGCTTTACGATGGATTTAAGGAAAACATGAATCTCATCGGACAGAGCATGTCTTATGGATTGATCGCATTCTGCATCGGATTATGTCTGACACTGGTATATCTGCTGGTGAGTTTGATCAAGTAAAATGATGGTTACTGGAATGTACGGGAACAGTAACTTGCCATTTGCGATAAAATGGTGTAAAATAAATCGCTATAAGAAACAGACAGGAGGAACCAGATATGCCTATTCGTATTCCGGATGCTATGCCGGCACATGATATACTGGAGTCAGAAAATATATTTGTTATGACAGAACACAGGGCGATGACACAGGATATTCGTCCATTGAATTTATTGATATTGAATCTTATGCCAACGAAGATCGTTACGGAAACCCAGCTGCTTCGGAAACTTTCCAATACTCCCTTGCAGATACATGTGGATTTCCTGCAGACTGCTTCCTATACATCAAAGCATATAGATAAGTCTTATCTTGATCAGTTCTATTATACTTTTGATCAGATTCGGGATGAGAAATATGACGGAATGATCATTACCGGAGCACCGCTGGACTATGTTCCGTATGAAGAAACTGCATACTGGAAGGAAGTATGCGAGATCATGGAGTGGACAAAGACCCATGTGCATTGTACGTTCCATCTTTGCTGGGGGGCTTATGCAGGTCTGTATTATCATTTTGGGGTGGAAAAAATAGATTTGCCGAAGAAGCTTTTCGGGGTATACAAGCATAAGGTACTGAAACCGGAATCTCCGTTTTTCCGGGGATTTAACGATCAGTTCCTGGCACCTCATTCCAGAGCCACAGATGTACGTCTTTCTGATGTGGAGGCGATACCGGAACTGGAAGTGATGGCTGTTACGGAGGGAGGAAGCCTGGCTATTGCAAAGACCACAGACAACCGCCAGGTATTTGTGACCTGTCATGCAGAATATGACAAAGATACTCTGGCACTGGAATATTTCCGTGATATGGAAAAGGGACTTACTACAGTAGATGTTCCGGTGAATTACTTCCCGGACGACGATCCAAAACAGGAACCTCTTGTAACCTGGAGATCCACAGGACAGCTGCTGTACTCCAACTGGTTAAATTTTTACGTATATCAGAGTACACCATACGATATCAAAGAAATTAAATAAGCCAAGAGGCAAAAAAAGATCATCTGCGTATATTGTATTATATATGGCAGGTGATTTTTTGTACCTGTAACACCAAAACAGGAGGGATAGCTGTGAAAACGAAGCTTCAGGAAACAAAGATTATTGTACGTCTGATCATGACAACTTACTTTCTGGCATTTCTGATCGGAGCCTGGGTAGTACTGGCGAAGGATATCTATCAACTGGGAACATTACTGACATTTGTAGGCAGCGTATCAGTATTTGCTGTGGCATTTTACTGTTGGAAGAGTAAGGCAGAAAACCTGGAGAAAATCAAAAAGAGCAATCCGGATCTGCAGGGATCCCTGTCAGATTTTTCAAATATGGGATCGAAATAAGTGACAAGAAGATATTGATAAAATTAATTTACAGAATGAATCTGATATGTTATGCTAAACGAATCATCATAAAGTACCAAAGAAGATAGGAGAAAGATATATGATGTCTTTAGAAGAATGCTATGCTCTGTTTGGGGGAAACTATGAAGATGCGAAGAACCGGCTTCGCAGTGATGCTCTGATTCAGCGCTTTGCAGTAAAGTTTTTATCTGATACAAGCTATTGCCCTTAAGAAAAACAATTTTTTAATAAATTAAAGGTGAAAAGCAGAATACGCATTGCAAAGTTTTAAAAAATGTGATATATTTGTAATAAATTTGTAACAGATATCACAGAAATCGTTTGAAAAAGGAGAAATCTATGAGAACAGCAAGACAAAAAGCAATGGGTATATTTGCCATGATGTTTATTTTCCTGATGGCTTTTTCAGTGACAGGCTCCGCTGCGAAGTTAAATACAAAGAAGCTGACCCTGACAGTTGGGGAAAGCTTTCAGATGCAGCTGTTAAATACGACAAAGACCGTGACCTGGAAGAGTTCAAAGCCAAGTGTTGCGCCAATTACATATACAACGGGAAATGTGTATGCCAGAAAGGCAGGAACTGTTACCCTGACAGCAACAGCCGGCAGTAAGACTTATAAATGCAAGCTTACCATAAAGGATAAAGTTTCCACTCAGGGAGCGTCAGAAAATGCGCAGAGGTTATTAACGGTGCTGCAGAAAATGTCTGACCAGGTAAAGGCTGATGTGGCGGCAGGTAGAAAATGGACGTATCATAAGCCAAATTATAAGAACAGCTTCGCAGATGAAGTTGCCTATGTGGCTAAGGGCGGAACGGGACACAGCATGTGCTCCCATATTGTAAGGTGGAGTCTGATTTCCACCGGTATTATGCCTTCCGGAGGAAATATTTACGGCAGCCCGTCAGGAAACGGAAAAGTAGTGTTTAATGCCAAGGCCCAGAATGACCAGGCATTTCAGAGTAAGATTGAGATCATCGATGCCTATAAGACTCCGAATGAATTGTTAAAAGAAGGAAACCTTCTCCCCGGAGATATTTGTGTATGGTGTATGTATCATATCAGTGTCTATGCGGGAAACGGTACCTGGTTTGATGCAGGAAGAGGAGCTGACGGCGGATACAGGGGCGGTACCTACTATTTTAACTCCTTTGGTCCGATTACGGGATGGATGAATACAAAAGTAGGACAGATCGTCCGTCTGAAATAATGAAATAGAAGTTACACAGTTGCTGGAACATACATATCAGTAACGAATGACAAAAGATACGGCAGAGTTTCCTGGGAGATTCTGCCGTTGCTGTGTTAAGTCAATTGGAGAGAATACAATGAAGGATGAATCATTAAACAGAAGGGCTGTGAAGTCCGGTTTCTTTTTCGTGGTATCCCAGATTCTGGTTCGGGGAATCAGTTTCATTACGACACCTGTTTTTACCAGGCTGTTATCCACGGAGCAGTTTGGACAGATCAGAGTCTACGAATCCTGGTTACAGATTGCAGTGCCGGTGATGTCACTTTGCCTGTGGAAGAGCGTGGAGAGGGCGAAATACGATATGAGGGATCGCTTTGATGCATATACCTCTTCCGTCCAGAACTTATCTTATATTTCCATTGCCTTTATGGTCGGACTTTGTATGTTGTTTAAGCCTCAGATCGAAGCATTCTGTGGCATGGATGATACGTTATTGTATATTGCTTTTGGGTACATCTTTGCGTATACCAGTGTCCTGTATATGAACCGCAGGGAAAAACAGAGTATGAGATACCGGTTTGCTACCACAGCTTCCATGCTGCTGGTCATACCGGCCACGATCATTTCAATCCTATGGCTTTACATCGGGAACGTCAGAGGAGAATTTGACAATCTGGTACATTACCGTATCATAGGATTCTATGGACCACAGATCATCGGTGGACTGATCATTGCACTGATTATGGCAGTGCAGGGAAAGAAGCTTTTCAGCCTGGAATTCTGGAAGTATGGACTGCTTTACAGTTTGCCCCTGATACCGGAAGTCCTTTCTATCCAGATCATGAATCAGGCAGATAAGATCATGATCCGTAAGATGATCGGAGAGTGGGAGACCGGTATTTTTGCAGTGGGAACCACGGTTTCCTTTATTATCTGGATTCTGGAAGATTCTGTGTGGAATGCCTGGCTTCCATGGTTTTATGAAAAGATATCCAGAGATGAGGCAGAGGATATTGCAAAGCCCTGGGAGACGGTTATGAAAGCTTTTGGTATCATTTCCTGGCTGCTTGTGATGCTGACACCGGAAATTGTACTGATTCTGGGAGGACAGAAGAACATGGATGCAATCTGGGTGATTGCTCCTATGATTACAGGGACTCTGTTCCGCTTTTATAGTTACAGTTACACAGCAATACAGAATTATTATAAGAAGACCACCTATGTTGCCTTTGGAACGATTCTGGCTATGATCGTAAATGTGGGATTAAATTATATCTGCATTCTGAAATTCGGCTATCGCGCAGCCGCCTATACCACAGCAGCAAGCTACGCATTTTTGTTAGTCTTCCAGGGATGGCAGGAGATGAAGATCACAGGAAGGCGGATTGTTCCATTGAAAACGACTTTGAAGCTGGCAGTGATCTTCCTGATCCTGAATCTGGTTTCCATGCTCAGTTACAGATTCCCGTTTTATGTCAGATATATCCTGGTAATTGCGGGCTGCCTGTATGCAGTGAAAGCGGTAATGCCGCAGTTTCTGTCTATTTTAAATAAAGTTCGTAAGAAGTAGAGTGGGGTTCTTCTTGCATGGACTTGGAAAGTATGTTATAAAGACAATGGGATAACGCTGTGGAAGGTGAAACCACAGTACGGAGGAAAAAATGAGGAAAAAAGTACTGATTTCAGGTTCAAGTAATGCACAGATAGATGCGATAGAATATTGTAAGGCCAAGGGGTATGAAG